>NZ_BAAASJ010000044.1:0-140881 GCF_039532825.1 Streptomyces vastus | reverse complement strand
CGTTCGTCGGGGCCGTCTCGGAGATCAACCCGCTGCGTACCGAGGCCGTCATGACGTCCGCGTCCGCGGGCATCGACGACCTCACCCACACCGGAGACAAAACGACGACCACCGTCGCCATGGACTTCGGCCGCATCACCCTGGACCAGGACCTGATCCTGTACCTCTTCGGTACGCCCGGCCAGGACCGCTTCTGGTTCATGTGGGACGACCTGGTACGCGGCGCCATCGGCGCCGTCGTCCTGGTCGACACCCGCCGTCTCGCCGACTGCTTCCCGGCCGTCGACTACTTCGAGAACAGCGGACTGCCCTTCGTCATCGCCCTCAACGGCTTCGACGGCAACCAGCCGTACAACCCGGACGAGGTCCGTGAGGCCCTGCAGATCGGTCCGGACACTCCGATCATCACGACGGACGCGAGGCATCGGGCCGATGCGAAGTCGACTCTGATCACGCTGGTTGAGCATGCGCTGATGGCGCGGTTGCGCTAGCCGCGCGGTGCATGAAGGGGGCGCCCTCTCCGTTTGGAGAGGGCGCCCCCTTTTTGGTGCGCGGCTACCGGGTTGCCCCTATGGGTAGTTGGCCGTCTGCGGGCCGGGTGTGGCTGGTCGCGCAGTTCCCCGCGCCCCTAAGGGGCTTTCGGCCTCCTTCGGGGCGCGGTGGCTTTTAGCGCCAGCTGTGCGGGGCTCGGAAGCCCGGCTCGCGCTCAAGGCGGCGCCAGCCGGCCTTGGTGCGGCCTCGGTGGGCTGTGGTCGTGGGAGCGGCGGCGGCGCGGGCCAGGAGGATGGCCGTGATGGCGGCGACTTCCTCGGGCTCGGCGTGGCCCTTCTCGACGCGAATGTCAGGGGTGCTCATGGGCGTAAGTCTCCGTGAGTGAGGTTTCCGCAGGGGGACCGCAGCGTTACTGCGGCGGGTTGCCGTGCTTGCGGGACGGCAGATCGGCGTGCTTCGTGCGGAGCATCGCCAGCGAGCGGATCAGCACTTCGCGGGTCTCGGTGGGGTCGATCACGTCGTCCACCAGACCACGCTCGGCCGCGTAGTACGGGTGCATCAGCTCGGCCTTGTACTCCTTGACCATGCGGGCTCGCATGGCCTCGGGGTCGGCGGCCTCGGCGATATGCCGGCGGAAGATCACATTGGCGGCACCTTCGGCTCCCATCACTGCGATCTCGTTGGTCGGCCAGGCGTAGGTGAGGTCGGCACCGATGGACTGGCTGTCCATCACGATGTAGGCGCCTCCGTACGCCTTACGGAGGATCAGCGAGATCCGGGGCACGGTCGCGTTGCAGTACGCGTACAGCAGCTTCGCTCCGTGGCGGATGATCCCACCGTGCTCCTGGTCGACGCCGGGCAGAAAGCCGGGGACGTCCAGAAGAGTGACGATCGGGATGTTGAACGCGTCGCACATCTGCACAAAGCGCGCGGCCTTTTCGCTGGCCTCGATGTCCAGAACACCGGCCAGGGACTGCGGTTGGTTGGCGACGATGCCGACCACCTGGCCGTCGAGGCGGGCCAGGGCGCAGATGATGTTGCGGGCCCAGCGCTCGTGGACCTCCAGGTAGTCGCCGTCGTCGACGAGTTCCTCGATGACCTTGGTCATGTCGTACGGCCGGTTGCCGTCCGCGGGCACCAGGTCCAGTAGGACCTCGGAGCGGCGGTCTGCGGGGTCCTCGGAGGCCGCGTGGGGCGGGTTCTCGCGGTTGTTGGACGGCAGCATCGACAGGAGGTAGCGGACTTCGGCGAGGCACGTCTCCTCGTCGTCGTACGCGAAGTGCGCGACACCGGAGGTCTCGGCGTGCACGTCCGCTCCGCCGAGGCCGTTCTGGGAGATCTCCTCGCCGGTGACCGCCTTGACGACGTCCGGCCCGGTGATGAACATCTGCGAGGTGTCGCGGACCATGAACACGAAGTCCGTGAGCGCCGGGCTGTATGCGGCGCCGCCTGCACAGGGGCCGAGCATCACGCTGATCTGCGGGATGACGCCGGACGCCTTGGTGTTGCGCTGGAAGATGCCGCCGTAGCCGGCGAGAGCGCTGACGCCTTCCTGAATGCGGGCTCCCGCGCCGTCGTTCAGGGACACGAGGGGCGCCCCGGCGGCGATGGCCATGTCCATGATCTTGTGGATCTTCGTGGCGTGGGCCTCGCCCAGCGCACCGCCGAAGATCCGGAAGTCATGGGCGTACACGAAGACCGTACGTCCCTCGACGGTGCCCCAGCCGGTGATCACACCGTCCGTGTAGGGCTTCTTGGCTTCCAGGCCGAAGCCCGTGGCCCGGTGCCGGCGCAGCTGCTCGACCTCGTTGAACGAGCACTCGTCCAGCAGGAGCTCGATCCGCTCCCGGGAGGTCAGCTTGCCCTTGGCGTGCTGTGCCTCGGTCGCCTTGTCGCTGGGTCCGCGCAGGGCCTCCGCACGGATCGCGTGCAGTTCGGCCACACGCCCGCGGGCGTCGGTGGGTTCTCCTGCGGCTTCTGGGGCGGAGGATCCGGCATCGTCCAAAACGGTCATGTAGCGACCTTACGAAGTCCACCTACGAAAGCGGGCCGTCGACTCCTCACAGTCTCCGAGTCGTTTTCCTGGTACCCCTGAACAGAACCCGGGAGGCATGCGGGTCAACCACCAGCTCAGGGGCGGTCTGGCTTGTTGGGGTTCTACAAAGGGGCCTACTGTGGCGTGCTGCACACATCGGTGCGGGCGACCGGGTTCTCCTCCTGGGCTTCCTGGACCTTCTGGACGTCTTTCAGGATGTCCTCGACGCTCCCCCGCCCTTTGCCCTCGCTGTAGCGGGTGAGGGTCAGCAGGGTCGCCTCGTAGAAGGCGTCGCGTACCGCAGGGGGCATCACGTCCGAGGCGTCCAGGCAGCGAGGGGTGTCTGGGGAGGTGAGCCGCTCGGCGACTTCGCCCTCCACGTCACCGCTCCTGGGGCGGACCTTGTTGTTGGCGGAGAACACTCGGGCCAAGTCCACCCAGTCCTGCTGACCTGACTGTGAGGCGAGCCTGCCCAGCAGCTTCCTGGCCTGAGTGCTGTCGCTGAAGAGTGCGGCGAAGTCTCCGGTCACCTCATGGGCCTCCACCGTGTAGGGGCCACCGGGCAGCAGCTCGGCCGAGTCCATGAAGGTGGCCTCCTTGGCCCTTTTGCCATAGAAGAAAGGCGCGAAGGAGCCCTGGTGCTCCAGCGTGCAGTCGCCCTTGCCGAACAGGAGCCCGTTGCTGTCGTCGGGCCCTCGGTGGTCGGCGAGCAGGGCGGCCTTGGCCGCCCTCTTGTCTTGTGCGAGCAGGTCGCCCCAGGCCAGCCAGGCGCCCATCACCGGCTCCGAGGTCCATTTCAGCTCGCCGCGCACCCACCGCTCGTACGCCCTGGGCCCGGAACGCTGGAGCACCAGGTCCTCGATCCAGTCGCTGCCGGGCCAGCCGGAGGGGCCGTCGTCGCCCATACCGATGCACCAACTCGCGAGCGATGGAGGTGACTTGGGCAGTTCGGTGTCCTTGCGGTGCCAGACGATGCTCTTCAGGTCGGCTCTCAGCGGCACCCAGTACACCGATCCCGCGCCGTCGGAGGGCTGCCAGGGCGGGCCGTACTCGCTCTTCTTGTAGATGTCGAGGCCGCTCAGCTCCTTGAGGCGATTCCGGTGGGCGTACTCGGCGAGTTCACCGACGCCGGGCATGATCACGATGTCCGGTGGCTCGCCCGCCTGCACCTCGGAGAGCAACACCTCGCGCTGCGCTGCGGTGCCCTGGTACTCGTACGGGATGCCGAAGGTCTTGAGGAGCTTCTCGAACTGATCTCCCTGGGTGCCGGTCCAGGTGCCGAGGATGGTGACCTTCTCCTGGTCTTCGGTCCGGCCCGGCGCGGCGAGCTCGCAACCGGCCGCCGTGAAGAGCAGGGCGCAGACGAGGAGTACGGTGCGGAGCCTGGTCAACGGGCCCTCCAGTAGTCGGCGTTGAGCCTGCGGCCGATGCCGACGGCGGGTAGGACGGCGACGAGGATGCCGCCACCGAGCGCGCCGTAATACACCGAGTTCTGCCACTGACGGGTGCGGAGTTCCTCGCGTACGGCATTGGACATGTCGGAAACGGAGTTCTGGTCAGCTTCGAGCCGATCGCGCTGGGCCGGGTCCTTCGCCTCCGGGTCGCGCCTGGGCTGTTCCGCGACGCTTCTGATCTCGGTGAGCGTCTCGCGGGCGTTGTCCAGGTGCCGCTGGGTGGCGGTCGTGGCAAGGAGTGGGACCACGGCGAGGGCGACGGTGAGTGCGAGGGCGCCGAGGAGCCATGGGTTGTAGTCACGGCCGCAGCGGTCGCGCAGCACCCAGAGCGCGGACAGCAGCGTCAACGCGAGCATCAGCAGAGCGAGTTCGGCGACGACCCAGCCGGCGTACCCGACTGTGCCCATCGTGGCGAGCCGCTCCGCGCGATACATCTGCCGGTCCTGCAGCTTGTCCAGGCGCGGCACCAGGCCGACCTCGGCGCGGGTGAGCAGCGAGCCCGCCTCGCTGAACTTCTGGTCTTGTATGGGCCTGTCGTCGTGGTAATGGAGTGCGCCGAGCGTGATGGAGTTGCCGTACGAGTCGAGCAGGCCGTTGATCGTGCCGAGGTCATCCCTGGTTCTCTCGGCGAGCCGGGACAGGCTCTGGTCGGCCGCCGAGAGCTGCGACTGGTAGGTCTCCCCCGCGCCCCCCACGCCGTTGAGCTTCGCCCGGACCCGGTTGGCCTCCCAGTCGGCGCGCAGCAGCGCGAGGCGGGTCGCGGCCACGTCCTGCACCGCAGGGGCGGCCTGTGAGCGCAAGCCGTCGGCGCTCAGCACCACCTCGCGGTACGAGACGAGGAGCGCGCTGACCGCGACGACCGCGGTGACGGCCATCGCCAGGAGGTGTAACTCCAGGAGCCTGCGGGTCCGGTAGCGGCTGAGACGTCTGCGGTACGCGGCTGACGGCCCCGTTCCCGTACGGGCGCGGGCGCCGGCCGGTGCGGCGGGATGCTTCGTCGCCTGGTCGCTCACAGCAGTTGCCCTCCGCACTTGATGCAGTAGCGGGCCTCACGGCCGGCGCGGTGCTCGCAGTCCGCACAGCGCGGGCCGCTGCCTGTCCTGGCCGGAGCCTCGGTCAGCGGTCCGCCGGGGCGCGATCCGGCCCACAGGATCCTCTTGCCGAGCGTTTCGGTGTTCACCGTGGTGTGCAGCCGGATCCGGCCCGCCTCGACGTCGATGATGTCCGCGAACACACGGATGTTCTCCAGCACATGCTCGGCGCCGAGCCGCGTGGCAAGGCGAGCGGCCTCGCCCAAGTGCCGCTCGGCCATCTCGCGTTGCAGCGGATCGAGGGCGCGGAGGCCGGTGCGCAGAGCGAGGTGCATGGCAGTGGCTTCTTTCATGCTGCGGACACTTGCGCCGCCATCCGGATCCACGACGCAGGGCTTCCGATCGTCGGCGCGATGCCAGCGGGCGACAACGGGCACGGACCGGTCGCCGATGCTGACCATGGCGAACTGAAGGTCGGTCTCCAGCGGGTCGGCCTCGGCGTCGACGGCCAGGGTGAGCAGGTAGTCGCGGACACCGGACTCCCACTGGTACGTCGGGAACCGCCAGCGGGGCGGGTGTCCCGGCTCTCCCGGCTGGAACAGACCGCCGAGCCGGTGCGGCCGTGGCGCCTTCTCGCCCAGGCCGATCTGGCGGACGGTGGCCCGGGGGGTCACCTCGATGGGCAGCTCGGGGCTGTGCACGCGGCGCAGCCGCCGGATCGCCGCCGTGATCGCGTTGCTCAGCCGGTCCTCCACGAACTCGGCGGTGCCGTGCAGGCGTTCGGCGATGGTCAGCAGAGGCTCGGGCGCCCAGTCGTTGCCTACGGCCAGCACATCGCAGGTGAACTGCCCGGCGCAGGCGTCGAGTTCCTCGTCCAGGCGGGTGTCGCCGGGGCCGCTGCTGCCGTCGGTGATCAGCAGCAGATGACGTACGGACAAGGGGCGGGCGGCGAGCAGGGCGCGTGCCCGTGCCATCCACACGGCGTACCCGGCCGGGCGCGGGCCATCCCGGTGGAGGGCGAGGGCTTGGGCCGCGAAGGCGGCGCGGCGCTTGTCGTGCGTGTCGGCTATGGCCCACTCCTCGCCGCCGACCGGGTAGCACAGTTCCGGCTCGGGGCCGGAGCCGAGTACGGCGAAGGAGATGCCGTCGGGCAGGGCGCGCAGTGCCGCGGGCAGTGCGTGCCGCACAGTGTGGCGGTGCGGTTCGGCGAGGTCGAAGGCGATGATCACGGCGAGTTCGACGGCCGGTAGTTCGGCGGGGACGCCGGTGTCGGCGATCTCGACCCGCAGATGGGCCTCGATCTTGGCGCTGCGGTGGGGGCGCAGATCTCGTTCGAGGGCGACGGAGAGCCGAATGTCCAGCTGTCGCGGCCGGGTGGGGGTGCTCATGGGTTCCTCCAGCGCTCCTTCGGCATTGGTGCGCGCTTGTGTGCTTCGGCTGTGGCTGTCGCTGTTCCTGTGCGGGGCCGGCCCGGGGTCAGACGAGGGTCTGCGGTCGTATCGCGTGGGACAGGTCGACCAAGTGCTCGTGCGCGGTGGCCGAGTCCTGGTGGTGTGCAGCCAACTGCCGGTAGTGCTGCTCGAGTTGTTCGCGTACTTCGCGCTCCGCGGCCGGCAGCCGACGGCGCGGCCCGACGCGGTCGCTGCGTGCGTACAGCGCGTCGAGCTTCCATTCGTACAGCTCGGTACGCAGCCGCAAGGCCTCGTCCTCGGAGAGCCGCAGCTCGGAGGCGCCCGGCGCCTGTTCGCCGGCGCGCCGCAGCTCGTCGAGGCCGGCGTCCACGTCATCGGGGGCGGGCATCCGGTGTGACCCGGCGGGCAGCCGTGCGGCCCGGATGCGCAGGGCGGCGATGGCGGCCACGGTGTGGTCGAGCGAGCCGACGGGGACCCGGCCGAGCACGTCCAGGGCGGCCGCGCGGTCGCCGTCGCGCAGCGCGACCCTGGCCAGGCCCAGGGCGGCGCCGCCGTGCGAGCGGTTGCGGGCGAGCACCGATTCGTACAGCTGCCGGGCGGTGGGCTCGCCGCCCCCGCCCGCTCTGGCTCCGGCTCCCGCGGCCTCGCTGAGCGTTTCCAGGCAGTAGGCAAGCGCCAGTTTGGGCGCGTACTCGCCGGGCAGGTCGAAGCGAACCTGGGTGAAGTGCTCCTGGGCCTCGGCGACTTGGCGCGGGTCGTCGTCGAGGTCGGCGCGGCGCAGCGCGATCAGGGCGCGGTGCCACTGGAGCCGCCAGTCGCGTACGGCCCGTGGTCCGGGGATGGAGTCGGCGGTGTCGAGTTCTTCCTGGGCGCGCTCCAGGTCGTCCCTGCCGTCCCGGCCGACCAGGACCCGTACGTTGTGCAGGCAGATCTCCACCGAGGTGGGCCGCTCGGTGTCCTGGCTCAGGAGTTTGCCGGGGTCGTAGCCACTGCTTATCTCGAACTGGCTGGTCTGCGGGTCGCCCGGATAGCGCCGCGGCACCGGCAGATACCGGGCGATCTCGGTGGGGGTGGGCGCGCCGAGGTCCAGGGCGGGCGCGGTGGGCGGGCTGTGCCGGTCGCGGCGCGGGCGGGCCAGCCAGTGGTCGAGCCCGGGTACCGTGCCGAGCCGCGCGCCGAGCAGCCGGGCGGAGGGCCGGAAGTACGCGGAGGGCTCCGGCGGGTCGGTCTTGCCGCGCAGGGCCCGGATCTCCCGCAGCGCGCCGCGCAGTTGGCCGGCCATCTCCTGGGCGTCGGCGAAGCGTCGGCCGGGATCGTCACGGGTGGCGCGCTCGACGACCCAATGGAAGGAGGCGGTGCCGAGCCCCGGTACGTCGTCGCCGACGGCCCAGGTGGCCAGCTCGCGCAGGGTGACGCCGACGGTATGCAGGTCGTGGGCAACGGTGAGCGTGGCGGCGCCCTCCGTCTCGGGCGCCCTGTAGCCCGGGGTGACGTGGGCGGGCGGCTCGCTCTGGCCCTGCTCGCGCATCCCGCCGAGGTCGATGACCTTGACGCCGTCCTTGTGGTGCACGACGTTGGACGGCTTCATGTCCCCGTACACGAACTGCTTCTCGCCGCCGGCGTGCAGATGACCGAGGGCTTCGAGGATCTGACAGCCGTACGCCGCGACGTGCTCGATGTCGAGCACGAACTCCCCTCGCCGGGTCTCCTCCACGACCGCCTGGAGGGTGCGGTCGCCCACGTCGTCCATGACGATGTAGCCGCCGGTGACCTTGCCGGACTTGTCGCTGCGCGCGACGAAGTCGCGGATCTGGACGATGCGGGGGTGGCGGATGGCGACGAGATTGCGGCGTTCGACGTCCGCCTGCTTGGGGCCGTCCTTCTCGTACCGGTTGAGCAGACCCTTGACGGCGACCATGTCGCGGAGGTTGTTGTCGCGGGCGAGATAGACCCAGCCCTGGCCGCCGTGCGCGATGGGCCCGGTGATCTCGTACTTGTCGCCCAGAACAGCGCCTCGAGCCAGTTCGGGCCGGTACGAGTAGGGCTCGCGGCAGGCCGGGCAGTAGCCCTCGATCGGCACCGGGCCCTCGGTGTAGGGCGGGGCGAAGGTGATACCGCAGGCCGCCGAGGAGCAGGTCATCCGGATACGCAGCGGGGCCTCGGCGCTGATCAGGCGCTCTTCGGGGGCCCGCGGCTCGTGATCGGGCAGGGCCAGCAGCTCCTTGGGCCCGAACTCCATGGGTTTCTCGGGGAGTTGAGGCAGGCCCGGGTCGTTCTTTTCGGCGCGGCCGCACTCGGCGCAGTAGCCGGTGGGCAGTACGGCGCCGCCGCACGGGGCGCCGGTGAAGCGGCGGTGCGGGCAGGAGGTCATGCCTGTCCTCCGTGGGAGCGGAGGTTCGTGCGCACATGGAAGCCGATGTCCGTGCGCAGCCTCTTGATCAGCTTGCGCAGCCGCTTCAGCCGCTCCTGCGGATCGCTGACGCCGTCGATCACGCGGCGCTCGGCGCGGCGCAGATCGGCCACCAAGGTCTCGGAGCCGAGCGAGCCGCTGCTGACCACGCCCTCCTGGACCGCGCGGTTGACCTCGAGTCCTTCCAGACGGGTGAGCAGCAGGTCCGCGTGGCCCTCGAGCGCCGGCGTCAGCAGTATGTCGCGGGCCGCCGTCCAGCCGGTGCCGCCCTCGGTACGGAAGACGATCAGCAGCCTGAAGCCCACGCTGCGCAGCCTGTCCAGGAGCTCTATCAACGGCCGGGGCTCGGGCTCCTGGTCCAGGCCGTCGACGGCGACCGTGACGGGGCGACGGGGATTGCGCAGGGTCGGCGGGCCCGGACTGTGCTGAGTGCCGAGCAGCCAGTCCCAGTACGCCAGATACTGTCGTCCGGGCGTGTACGCGATGTAATCCAGGGCACGGTCTGCCAATGCGGGTCTGCTGGAATGGCCGCCCTGGTAGCGCAGCCCGGCGCGGTGCAGCAGGAACCGCAGCGAACGGTCCTTGCCGCTGTCCGGAGGTACGACGGTGATCTTCACCGGATCCTCGTCGGGGTCTTCGAACCAGGTGCGCAGCCGGCTCTCGAAGCCGTGGTTCCAGGCATCCGGATCGATCAGCTCCTTGACCGTGGGCGACAGTTCGGCGATGCGCTCGACGGGGATCAGATACGAGAAGGCGAGCAGGTTGTCGCCGGGCAGCGGCATCCCCCTGTCGCCGCGCCAACTGACGATCAGCCCGACCACCCGGGCCGAGTTCCGCTCGTCCGGCCTGGTGCACACGGCGGCGCCGCTGAAGCCCCGGCGGACGACTTCCCTGCGGTGGACGGCGTCCACCTGCACCCATTCCCCGCTCACGCCGCCGATCGTGCCGTGCAGGGCCATGCCGTCCTCGAACCCCTTCGCGTATCCTGTGGCATACACCGGGAGTCCGGCCCACATCCGGGGTTCCAGCGTGGCGGGGCGGGCCTGCGGGCGCGGGCTCGCCAGCCGGAGTAACGCGACGTCCTCGCCCTGCCCGTCGGGACCGGGCAGCCAGCCGCCCTCGGCGACACGCGCCGCCACCGGCTCGATCTCCCGGTTCTCGGCGAACTCCACCCACATCACGTCGTCCGGGTCACGCACCACATGCGCACACGTCATCGCGATGTCCGGAGTGATCAGCACACCCGCACCGCACACCGGACCGCTCGCGTCCCCGCGCCGCAGTCTCAACCGCCAGTCCGCCCGTAGCTCCCCCATGCCACATCAGCGTACGCGCGTCGCACGGCCCGTCCCTAGACTCTTGACCAGGATTGATAGGTCAACGAGCGGAAGACGGGCGGGAGATGACCTGGCAGGGCCCGGAACCGGCCAGTCCTGCGCCCGAGGCCCCGCGGGTCCAGTGTGACCCGCACGAGCGACCCCCATGCCCGCGTGGGGCCCGAAATACTTCCTGATACTTCCTGATACTTCCTGAGACCCGGAATACTCCCCTCGGGGACCTCGTTGAAGGTTAAACCAGCCTCGGTGCAGAGCCGAGGCTCGTCCCCCAAGGAGCCAGTCATGGGTCTCTTCAGCAGCAAGAACACCAGCGACACCACCACCGCCGCCGCCCCGGCCACCGACCTGTCCGCCCTCACCGGCGACTACACCATCGACGCGTCCCACACCACCATCGGCTTCGTCGCCCGGCACGCCATGGTCACCAACGTCAAGGGCAGCTTCAACGACTTCTCCGGCAGCCTGCACCTGGACGGCAGCGACCCGTCCCGCTCGACCGCGGCCATCGACGTCAAGATGGACAGCATCGAGACCGGCAACGCCGACCGTGACGGCCACCTCAAGAGCGCCGACTTCTTCAAGACGGACGAGTTCCCGACGATGACGTTCCGCTCCACCAAGGCGGAGTCCCTCGGCGGCGACGACTACCGCATCACCGGCGACCTCTCGATCCTCGGCACCACCAAGCAGCTCTCCATCGACCTGGAGTTCAACGGCGCCGCGAAGGACCCCTTCGGCAACGAGCGCGTCGGCTTCGAGGGCAAGGCGGAGATCCTGCGCTCGGAGTGGGGCCTCACGTGGAACGCGGCGCTGGAGACGGGCGGCGTCCTCATCTCCGACAAGATCAAGCTGAACTTCGACATCTCGGCGATCAAGAACGCCGCCTGATCCTGCGAGGTCCGTCTCTCTGCACTTTCCGACACGTCCCGCCGCTCTGGGCCGGGCGGAACTCCTGCGACCATTTCGTGTGCGTAGTGTGCAACAGCCGTACCCAGTACGGCTGTTGACGCACGATGAACCTTCCTGGCGACCCGGCATGGGGAGTCCAGGGAAGTCCAGTTCCAGGAGACGCAGTTGAGCACGAAGACGGGACCGCAGCGCTACCCCGGTGCGAGCCGGACGCATTGGTACCAGGACGAGTACGGCGGCGACGCGATGGAGGTCAACGCCGTCGTCCTGCACACCACGGAGGGCCGCACTCTGCCGGACTACGCCGGCGGGGCCTCGGCCCCGAACCTCACGGCGGTGCCGGACCTGGCCGCCGAGAAGCTGCGCTGGTACCAGCACTTCGACATCGAGACCTCGTCCCGCGCCCTGGTCAACGAGTCGGGCGGCGTGGAGACGAACGCGCTCAACGTCTGCCAGCTCGAACTCGTCGGCACCTGCGACCCGAGCACCCACGCCAAGTGGAAAGAGGCGGGCCAGTCCCACATCTACTGGCCGAAGGCACCCGACTGGGCCCTGCGCGGAGTCGCCCGCTTCCTGGCCTGGATGCACGCCGAGCACGACGTACCGCTGTCCGGCCCGAAGGAGTGGCCCGCCTACCCGAAGTCGTACGGGAACGAGGGCGGGCAGCGGATGAGCGGTGGGGAGTGGAACGACTTCAAGGGGGTCTGCGGGCACATGCATGTCCCCGAGAACGACCACGGGGACCCCGGAGCGATCGATTTCTCCCAGCTGATCAAGTACGCGAAGGGGGAGCAGGACGCGAAGGACGGGCAGGACGAAGACTGGTCGGCGCGCTTGACCAGTGCTTTTCAGCGTTGGACCGGGACTGGTAGGCCTTAGCCCGGCCCCTGGGGCTCGGGGGACCCCAGCTCGGCGATCGCCCTCTCCAGCCGAGCAGCCCTGACCTCCGGAGTCCTCGCCTTCATCAGCCCCATCATGACCACATACTGCCCGGTCCTGCCGAGCCGCTCGAAGGCCTCCTTCGCACGGGGATCGCGTTCCAGCGCGGCGGCCAGATCGTCCGGAACCGTGGCGTTGCGCTGCGACTCGTAAGCAGCCGCCCAGCGCCCGTCCGTCTTGGCCGCCGCCACCTCCGCGAGCCCACGGGGCCGCATACGCCCGGCCGCCGTGAGGGCCTCGACCTTGCGCACATTCACCTTCGACCACTCGCTGCGCGGCCGGCGCGGGGTGTACTTCTGCAGGAAGCACGTCCCGTCATGGCGCCGACGCTGCCCATCGATCCACCCATGGCAGAGAGCCACGTCGAGGGCCTCCGCCACAGTGACGGTGGTCCGGCCGGACCCCTTCTTGGCGATCTTCAGCCAGACCCCGCGCTCAAGCCCGGCATGAGCATTGAGCCAGGCGTCCAACTGTTCCGCGCTGCCGAAAACCTTGATCTTCAGGCCGTCGAGTGTGTCCATGAGGGGCACGATAGGGCGGCTATAGGACAGCTTCTGTCCTATAGAAGCACGTCGGTTACTACTCCCCTCCGTACAAGCGCTGCAGATCCACCAGGACCACCTCACCTTTGGTCTCGGCGGCTCGCAGGTCATCCGTGAATCCCGCACCGCTGTAACACGTGAGCCTCACTGCTGACGTGTCGATCCCGCGCCCCGCGAGCAGGGACCTGACCTGACGGAGCCGGTCGAGGTGTCCGACGCCCATGACCTGATCCCACTTGGCCTCGCCGAGCGAGAGCAGGACTCCGTTGTCCTGCCCCACGGCGCCGCGTACCACCACGTCGATCTCGTGACTCGTCTGCGCCGCAGGATCGGGAACCGTGCCGTACGAGACGTCGATCGGCATGCCGCCGAATGTCTCCGGCGCGGCGAAGTGTGCGACCCATTCGCGGCAGAGCTGTTCGAAGTGCGGGCCGACGACGGCCGAGAGGAAGCGGGCTCGGGATGTCTCCCAGACCTGTTCCGCCAAGCCTCGGTCCAGCAGTGGGAGCTTCGGCCGTGAGATGGCGTGGTCGAAGGCGATCAGCGGCTCGCCCACGCGGTAGACGCTGCGGTTCTTGCGGAAGGCGTCCACTTCGCGGCGTACGAGACCGCAGTCCTGCAGGACGGTGAGGGGGTGGGTGATGTCGCTGGTGGGACGCTCCAGGCAGCTGGCGATGCCGCCCGCTGTGGCGTTGCCCGAGGCTAGTGCCGCCAGCACGGAGTGGTAGAGGGCCCGGTCCCGCAGGTCCGACTCGTCGGCCAGGAGGTAGCGGGCCTCGCGGTACAGCGGGGATCGGGGCGAAAGGGCCGTACGGCAGACCCAGGCGTCGAAGTCATCCAGGTCGGCGGGGACGTCATCGCGTACGAACTCCCTCCGATAAGCGGGGGTTCCGCCCACCATGCTGTGCACGAGAAGCGCGAGGCGGTGGTCGTCGATGCCCCAGAAGGCCGCGGCCTGGCGGAAGTCCAGTGGCTGGACGATGAGTTCGAGCCCGGCTCTGCCCCTGAGGGGCGACGTACCGCTGAGCAGCTTGCCCATGAAGGAGAGGGAACTGCCGCACAGGAGGAGTCGGGTGCGGGACTGGAGCCGCTCCGGGCGCCGAGGGCCGTACGCGACCTGCACGATGGAGGGCAGCGAGGGCGTCGCCCTGGCCAGGTACGGGAACTCGTCGATGACGACGGGAAGGGGCCGCTCCTTGCCCAGTGCGAGCAGCGCGTCGATGGCCTGCTCCCAGCGGTCGAAGCGCATGGGGGCGATGCTCCCGCTGTACTGGCCGAGTTCCTCCCCGAAGCGGCGCAGCGACTCGGCCTCCGTGGCCTCGTACGCACAGAAGTAGAAACCTCCGGCGGCTCTGGCGAGTGAGTCGAGGAGGAAGGACTTGCCCTGCCGCCGTCGCCCGGAGACCACGGCCATGGTCGCCTCCGGGCCTTCGTCGGCAGCGAAGGCTGTCAGCTCGCTCCATTCCCAGTCGCGGTCGAACATGTCGGGGGGTTTGGCCAGGTTGCGAGTGGGTCGGCGCATAGTCGTCTCCAGCGGCACTTAGGGAAGTACGTTTCCCGGAAATACACTTCCCTAACGACCACCGGGAGAGTCCGTCACCCTTCGTGAATCAGTCGACGACCGGCTCCTCCAGCACGTTGACGAGCACCCGGCTCTGGAAGCCCTCAGGATCGGGGCTGGACAGGCCGGCCATGGTCACCAGGGCCTTCCACAGGGCCCACCCGCGGGCTCGACGCCAGGTCTCGTCGGGCAGTCCGACGGCCTCGCGGAAGACCTTCCGCTCATCACCCTCGAAGTACGTCCAGGCCACGACGAGGTCACAGGCGGGGTCGCCCACTCCGGACGTGCCGAAGTCGATGACGGCGGACAGCGTCCCGTCGGTGGCGAGCAGATTGCCTACGGCGACGTCACCGTGGAACCACGTCGGCGGAAGCGGCCATGCCGAGGTCAGCGCGCTCGTCCAGACCTCCTCGCAGGCAGCGACGTCGACGACTCCGCTGAGCTTGTCGAGGGCGGACTCGACCTGATCTCCGTAGGCGCTGGGGTGGCACCCACGGAAGTAGGAATGGACGCCGGCGGCCGGTCCCTGCCGGGCAGGGGCTTGGCGGAGAGCGGTCAGGAAGCCACCGAGGTCGCGGGCCAGCCGGGTTCGGTCGATGTCCGTCGCCGTCTCAACCGTGTTTCCCGGCAACCAGCGCCGCACCGACCACGGAAACGGATAGCCCGCCGACCGGGCGCAGGCAGCGACCGGTTCGGGTACGGGCAGCGGCATGTGCCCGGCCAGGACGGGCAGACAGCGGTCTTCCTTCTCGACGGCTGCCACGTACCCTTCCGCACTCGGCAGGCGTACGGCCAGCCGATCGCCGAGCCGAAAGGTCCGGTTGTCCCAGCCCTGACGTGCCACGGACTCGACCGGAAGGTCGCTCCACTCGGGAAACTGGTCCGAGACCAAGGTGCGCACGAGTTCCTCGGTAATGTCGATCACCGGTTCAGTCTGCGTGCTCTGTCAGAGCCTGGGCACATGCTTTTTTCGTCAAGGTCCGGCTGCGTGGCGGCCCTTGGGGGCAGGGAAGTCGTCCATACGTACCGCGAACTCGCACCACACGATCTTCCCCGGGTCGCGCTCCCCCACCCCCCATTTGTCCGCGAGCGCGGCAACGAGCAGGAGCCCTCGGCCGTTCTCCGCCTCGGTGCACGCGTCCGGGAACCGGACCTCGCCCGGGCCGCTGTCGTGGACCTCGATGCGTACGACTCCGCCGGTGTCCAGGGCCAGTCGGAGACGGAAGCCGCGGCCGGGCGGTACGCCGTGCAGCACGGCGTTGGTGGCGAGCTCGCTCACACAGAGCAGTACGTCGTCGCTGCGCTCGGCCACCGCCCAGTCCGTGAGGGCCTCGCGGGTGAACTCGCGGGCCAGGCGCACCGATCGGCGGTCTCGGCGGTAGAACGCCTCGCGGGTGTGGAGGAGTTGGGGTTGTGCGTCCATGAGGCGACTGTCACAGGGTGTCACTACAGTTGGGCAGTGAGTGAAGTCGTAGTTCCGATTAAGGCGGCGACTGCGTAGAGGTCGCCGCCCACCCCTCCGCTATCCACATCCGCGACTCCAAGAACCCCAGCGGCCCCGCTCTCACCGTCGCCCCCGCATCGTGGGCCGCGTTCGTCAGCGGTGGCCCCGGCGTTAATTGAGTGGACCGGGGATTGGCGAGCAGCGTCTTAACCCCGTGCGGGACCCGTCCTTCGCCCGTACCCTTCCGCCATGACTTGGCTGCCCCCGGACTTCGTCCATCCCCTACGTGTCGAACTGCCCGGTGGGCACTACCTCCGGCCGATCAGCGGAGCCGACGCTCCGATCGACTATCCCGCTGTGATGGGGTCGCGGGAGCGGTTGTGGAGCATCTTCGGCGAGGCCTGGGGGTGGCCTGCGGAGACCATCACGTATGAGGCGAACAAGGCGGATCTTGAGCGGCATGCGGCTGAGATCGCTGCTCATGAGTCGTTCAATTACGTGTTGTTCGACGCGACGGGCACCACCGAATACGGATGCGTCTACATCGATCCGCCGGAGAAGGCGGGTGCCGATGCCGAGGTCTCGTGGTGGGTCGTGGACGACGCCGTCGGGACTGAACTGGAGCGGGAGCTCGAAGCGTTCGTGCCTCGGTGGATCGGGGAGGCGTGGCCCTTTGAGCGGCCGCGGTTCATCGGGCGGGATCTGACGTGGAAAGAGTGGCTGGCTCTGCCGGATGCCGGCTGAAGCGAAGCGGGTCGGTTGTGCGGGGATTTTCTTCCCCGGGCCCGCCCCTTGCCTGCTGTATCAATTTGCGCTTCGCCGCGTGGGAGCTTCGCCCCCGGACCCCCAGAAGCGTTTGCCGCGCACCAAAACGTCGCTGCGGCGGGACGGTGCGCCACACACGGCCGCAGAGGCCAGAAGGTGAGTAGACAGATGCAACCGACGTTCGTACTGGTTCACGGAGCCTTCGCGAACTCCTTCTCCTTGGCACCGCTCCAGGCCGAACTCGGCCTCCTGGGACACCGTTCGGTCGCCGTCGACCTGCCCGGCCACGGCTTCGAGGCGACCTTCACCCGCGCCTATCAGGCGCCGCAGGATCTCGCAGGTCTCGCCAACGCGCCCGGTTCGATCAAGGGTGTCACGCTCGCCGACAATGCCGCGCACCTGATCGGGATCCTGGAACGGGCCAAGCGGAATGGCCCGGTGATCCTTGTCGCCCACAGCCGAGGCGGCGCCACGGCCACGGCCGCGGCCAACGCGCGGCCGGACCTGATCGATCGCATCGTCTACGTCGCGGCCTGGTGCCCTGTCGCTCTAGACGTCGGCGACTACTACGCCCAGCCGGAGATGGCCACGGTCGACGCCGCTTCCCTGGTTTCGGCGATGGCGGGGAACCCTGCCGAACTCGGCCTGCTCCGCGTCAACTTCCGCACTGCGGATCCGGACGCCCTTGCGGCGCTCAAGGCGGCCTTCCTCGCCGACGGCACCGACGAGGAGTTCCTGACCTTCCTGAACACCTTCCAGCCTGACGAGAACCTGGACGTCGGCACCTCCGCCGACCGGGCGCAGGCAGCGACCTGGGGACGCGTCCCGAAGACCTTCGTCCGCCTGGCCGACGACGCGAGCATGCCGCTCGCCATGCAGGACCGGCTGATCCGCGAGGGCAACGAGCTGACGCCGGACAACCCGTACGACGTCCGCACTCTCGAGGGCAGCCACCTGAAGTGGCTGGTCGACCCGGCGCCGTCGGCCCGAGTCCTGGGCGAACTCGCCACGCTCACCACGCGTCCTGGGCCGCCTTCGTGAGCGGTAGGCCCGGCGACAGTTGAGCGGCCGGAGGGGGCGTGCGATCGAAGGGGGCGCCCCCGCCCGGGATTCGGACACGCGTGGCCGGAATTCGTGCCTTGTGGTGGCGCGGGCGGCGTTCTCATAATCCTCCAACAGAAATCACCAGGTCATGCCGCTGAGGGTGCGATCGTCTGTTACTTCTTTGGCATGCTCCTGACATAGATCTCTGGCATCCATCCCCCAACATCAATGCCCAACCCCCCACGGAAGGCATCACGTTGAAGAAGCTCCTCAAGGCTTTCAAGAGATGCGCCGTCCTCGGCGCCGCCGCCCTCGCGATCGTCAGCCTTCAGCCCGTCAGCGCTACGGCCGCCACTCCGCCCGTCGTGGGCGGAACCCGCGCCGCCCAGGGCGAGTTCCCGTTCATGGTCCGGCTCTCCATGGGCTGTGGCGGTGCGCTCTACACCCAGCAGATCGTACTCACCGCCGCGCACTGCGTGAGCGGCTCGGGCAACAACACCAGCATCACGGCCACCGCCGGCGTCGTGGACCTGCAGAGCACGAACGGCCGTGTCCAGGTCCGCTCCACCAAGGTCCTCCAGGCCCCCGGCTACAACGGCACCGGCAAGGACTGGGCGCTCATCAAGCTCGCGCAGCCCATCAACCTGCCGACCCTGAAGATCGCCACCAACAGCCAGTACAACACCGGTGACTTCACCGTCGCCGGCTGGGGTGCGGCAACCCAGGGCGGGGCCCAGCAGCGGTACATGCTCAAGGCGACCGTGCCGTTCATCGACGACGCCACGTGTGAAGGCTACGGCGGTTACTACAGTGGCCTCGTGGCGGGCGAAGAGATCTGCGCAGGCTTCGAGCAGGGCGGCGTCGACACCTGCCAGGGTGACTCCGGCGGACCGATGTTCCGCAAGGACAACGCCGGTGAATGGATCCAGGTCGGCATAGTCAGCTGGGGCGACGGCTGCGCCCAGCCGGAGGCTCCGGGCGTCTACACGGAGGTCTCCACGTTCGCCTCGGCGATCGCTTCGGCGGCGGCTTCTCTGTGACGTAAGTCCGGTACGACGCCTCGTACCGGCATACGCCTCGTACGAACGTACGCGGGTCCGGCGCCCTCTGCGCCGGACCCGTTCCCCTTGCCCTTCCCCTTTACGGGATTACGGGATGCCTCAGAAGCCGCCCCCGAAGTCACCCCCACCGAAGCCACCGTCGCCGAAGCCCCCTCCGAAGTCACCGGAGGAGAAGTCCGCGCCGGAGACGTCGCCGCCCTCGTAGCCGCCGCCTCCGAAGTCGCCGTAGCCGGAGCCGTACGTGGCCGCGTACGAGGGGCTGGCCATCATCGAGCCGAGCATCGTGCCGATGAGGAGGCCGGGGAGGATGCCGCCGCCGAAGTAGCCGCCGACCCAGGGGCCGTAGGCCGGGCCCGCCTCCCAGTAGGGGCGGCGGCCGGTGTCGGTGTCGACCTCGCGGACGGCGGGGTCGAGGCCGTCGGCCAGGCGAGTGCGGTCGGCGGCGCAGACGGGCACCTCGCGGGGTGTGCCGCCGTCGGGTGTCCAGGTCGCGTCGGCGACCGACGGGCCGTGGCTCGGGTCGAAGAAGCAGGGGGCGCGGCGCGGGGGCGGCGGACGGCCCTCGCGACGCGCGGCGAGCGCGGTGAGTGAGAAGCGGCCGTCCTCCAGGGCCTGGGTGACCGCGCGCACCTCCTCGGGGCGCTGCGCCGCAGCCATGAACGACTTCGCCTGGTCATAGGCGTCGAGGGCGCGCTCGTAGTCGGCGCGCATCGCGTCGTCCGCGCCCTTCTCGGCGGGGTGGAAGTCGAGCCGGTCGAGCTCCTCGCCGAAGGCGGTGATGTCCTCGTCGACGACCACGCGGAGCTTCTCGAGCGCGGCCTGCCGCTCCTCTTCCTTCTTGCGGCGGTTGTGGCGTACCAGCGTGTACGCGCCCGCGCCACCGGCCGCCAGCACGACGCCGGTTCCGATCAGCACGCCGGTCGGGTCAGCGTCGCGGCCGTCGGTCCAGCTGCTGGGGGCGGAGCCGCCGACGTTCATGAGGGCGCGGTCCGTGAAGTCGTCGAGCTGGGTCTCGGTGCTGTTCTCGCCCTGGACACTGGTGACGAGGTTCCGCACGGCGTCGTTCGACAGGACCGTCGAGTCGGCCCTCGCCTGGAACTCGTCACCGAGCCGGATCGCGTACAGGCCCGTGACACCGGTCGCCGTGCGCAGGTTCTGGAAGAGGTCCTGCTTCGGGAAGTCGGCGGGGAGCACCGCGATAAAGACCGGCTTGTCCGCGTCCTCGATCTTGTCGGCCAGGGCCTCGGCGTCGGCCTTCGGCAGTTGCCCGGACATGGACGGGTCGACGTACACGGGGCTGTCCTGCAGGGCCTCCGCAACCGTCGAGACATCTGTTGCGGCATGGGCGCGCGTGGCCCCGACGGAGAGCACCGCCAAGGCCGCGAACGCGATCATCAATACGGTCAGTCCACGGTTCAGTGCGGCCTTCATACCTTCGAAGCTACTCCTGCACGGCGCAAAGTGGGGTGGACGGTGCACGCCGGGCGCACGCACCGTCCCCCTGGCTCCCTTACTCCGCCGGCTCGACCCCGGCCCGCAGCAGGCCGTACGTGTACGCGTCCTCCAGGGCCTGCCACGACGCGGCGATCACGTTGTCCGCCACGCCCACCGTCGACCACTCCCCCGCACCGTCCGACGTGGAGATGAGGACCCGCGTCGTGGAGGAGGTGCCGTGCTTGCCCTCCAGGATGCGGACCTTGTAGTCGACCAGGTCCAGCTTGGCCAGCTGGGGGTAGATCTTCTCGAGAGCCACGCGCAGGGTCTTGTCCAGCGCGTTCACCGGACCGTTCCCCTCCGCCGTGGCGACGATGCGCTCGCCCTTGGCGAAGAGCTTGACCGTGGCCTCGTTGGCGTGGGATCCGTCGGGGCGGTCCTCGACGATCGCCCGCCAGGACTCCACCTCGAAGTACTTACGGACCTTGCCCTCCACCTCGGCTCGGAGCAGAAGCTCGAAGGAGGCGTCGGCGGCCTCGTACGTGTAGCCCTGGAGTTCGCGCTCCTTGACCCGCTCCACGACCCGGCCGACCAGCTCACGGTCGTCGCCGAGGTCGATGCCCAGTTCCTTGCCCTTGAGCTCGATCGACGCCCGGCCCGCCATGTCGGAGACCAGCATCCGCATGGTGTTGCCGACCTGCTCGGGGTCGATGTGCTGGTACAGATCCGGGTCGACCTTGATCGCCGAGGCGTGCAGTCCCGCCTTGTGGGCGAAGGCCGAGACCCCTACGTACGGCTCATGCGTGGACGGCGTGAGGTTCACGACCTCGGCGATCGCGTGCGAGATGCGCGTCATCTCGGAGAGCGCGCCCTCGGGGAGGACCTTTTTGCCGTACTTCAGCTCCAGTGCCGCCACCACCGGGAACAGGTTCGAGTTGCCGACCCGCTCCCCGTATCCGTTAGCCGTGCACTGGACGTGCGTCGCGCCCGCGTCCACCGCGGCCAGGGTGTTGGCGACCGCGCATCCCGTGTCGTCCTGGGCGTGGATGCCGAGCCGGGCGCCCGTGTCGGCCAGGACCGTGGCGACGACGGCCTGGACCTGGGCCGGCAGCATGCCGCCGTTGGTGTCGCAGAGCACGACGACGTCGGCGCCCGCTTCCGAGGCCGCCCGTACGACGGCCTTCGCGTACTCGGGGTTCGCCCGGTAGCCGTCGAAGAAGTGCTCGCAGTCGACGAACACCCGGCGGCCCTGGGAGCGGAGGTACGACACCGTGTCGCGGACCATCTCCAGGTTCTCGTCGAGTGTCGTACGCAGGGCCAGCTCGACATGCCGGTCATGGGACTTGGCGACCAGGCAGATGACGGGCGCGCCGGACTCGAGGAGCGCGTTGACCTGGGCGTCCTCGGCGGCCTTGCCGCCCGGGCGGCGGGTGGCGCCGAAGGCGACGAGCTGGGCATGCTTGAAGTGGATCTCCTGCCGGGCGCGGGCGAAGAACTCGGTGTCGCGCGGGTTGGCGCCGGGCCAGCCGCCCTCGATGAAGCCCACGCCGAAGTCGTCCAGGTGCCGTGCGATGGCCAGCTTGTCCGCGACGGTGAGGTTGATGCCCTCGCGCTGCGCACCGTCGCGCAGCGTCGTGTCGAAGACGTGGAAGTCGTCGTCGACGTGGGAGGGACCCTGATTCTCGTCGGTTGTGTCTGTCATCTCTACTGGCTCCTGTATGGGATGCGGTCTACCGGAATGACCGGCTCCACCGTCCTCATAATCCCTCGCGCTCCGGCCCCGGCTGCGGTTGGGCCGGGAAACAGAAAAACCCCTCGCGGGTGCGAGAGGTCTGCGCGCGGGTCGAGGACGACGGTGTCCGCCCGTACGTGGTCGTACGGGGCGGTCACTGCGGACCGGCGCGCCTGCTGCCAATAATCGTGGCGAACGAGAGCACGGGGGCAGTCTGGCACAGACCGCCCCCGTGCTCACGGGTGTCTCAGTATGCGAACGTCACGTCACTCAGCGCAGGCGGCGGACGAACCCGTCCGAGTGGCCGTTCGTGTCGTCCGGCACCAGCTGGGGCGAGGTCGAGACCAGGGCCAGGAGCCTGCCGTTGCCGCTGAACGCTCCGGGTGCACTGTAGTCCTCCGTCACCTTCCCGCCCGAGAGGCTCTCGGTGGCGAGCCGGGTGGCCCCGGTGCGCAGGTCGTACACGAAGACGTTGTTGCCGTACTCGCCGCCGGGGACCGGCACAGAGTAGTCGTACGCCACGTACCGGCCGTCAGGGCTGAGGGAGACGGCGCTCAGGGCGCGCTCGCCTTTCTCCGGGTTGTCGACACGGCGGGTGGTGTCCGTGCGCAGGTCGCGCACGAAGACGTACGACGTGGCCGGGGTGGTGTCGTCGGTCAGGCCCTCGTCGAGGGTGCTGAAGGCGATGGTGCGGCCGTCGTACGAGAGGTCCGTGCCGGTGACGGGACTGGACGAGGGATCGCCGTACTGGTTGACGTTGGCCTGCTCCTCGGCGCCGGTGACGCGGTCGTGCACCCGCAGTTCGCTGCGGCCCCCGCGCGGGTGTCGGATGTCGTACGCCACAGAGCGGCCGTTGCCGCTGAGGCGGACGGAATAGACCGTCCACTCCGGGTTGTCGTGCGTGCTGATCAGCTTGACCTCGCCGGTGCGGCGGTCGGCGAGGTAGGCACCGAGGTGGTAGCTCGCCTGGCCGGCCTCCATCCGGGCGCGCGGAGCGTTGAAGGCGACGTACCGGCCATCGTGCGAGATGCCGAAACTGCCGTAGGCGCCGGCGCTCCCGCCGTCGGGGGTGGTGCTCACCCGCTCCGTGCGACCGGTGCGGCGGTCGTGGACGTACACGTCGCTCCCCCGTGCCTCGGACGGGCCGGGCCAGTCGACGAGGTTCGTCGACGAGGAGGAGAAGATGACGTACCGGCCGTTGCCGCTGATGTCCGTCCCTCCCACACTGCCGTCGCCCTGGGTGCCGTCCGAGGCGACGCTGACACGCTCGACCGTCCCCGTACGCAGGTCGCGCAGGAAACTGTCCGACGTGCCGTTCGTGTCGCCGGGCACCAGATTCGAACCGTTCGTGGAGAACGCGGCGTAGCGGCCGTCGGCGCTCAGACCCGGAGCGCCCGAGGCGCCGTTCGACTGCTCACCGGTGGCCGACACCGTGACCCGCTCCGTGGCCGGTGACGGCGCGGACGATGCCGTGGTGACGGTTAAAGCGATGGTGCTCAGTGCGATGGCCGCGACGGACACCGCACGGATGGCTCTGGTCATGAACTCCCCCGGTTTTCCCCGTTGGTCACTTTCTCCCCCGGCCCGGCGCCGGGGCCCACAGGGATACAAACGCACCAGCGGAACTGGGTCAATCAGACGGATTGCGTACAACCTGGACGGTGCGTCAGGCGTCCGTGTACGTCAGGTGGTTGGCCATACGCGACCGTGAACGACCGGTCCCCGCCCTCCAGTTGGGGAGAGCGGGGACCAACAAGGCTTCGGGTAAAGGCCGTCAGCCGAGGTTGTGCATCCAGCCGTGCTTGTCCTCGCTCACCCCGCGCTGGATGTCGAGCAGCGCCTCGCGCAGCTTCAGTGTGACCGCGCCGGGCTGTCCGCCGCTCTGCTGCCACTCGCCGGCGTGGCACTTGACGGTGCCGACCGGGGTGATGACGGCGGCGGTGCCACAGGCGAAGACCTCGGTGAGGCTGCCGTTCGCGGTGTCGTCGCGCCACTGGTCGATGGAGATGCGCGCCTCCTCGGACTCGTACCCGAGGTCGGCGGCGACCGAGAGCAGCGAGTCGCGGGTGACGCCCTCCAGGATGGAACCCGTCAGCGTCGGGGTGACGATCTTGTCTCCGTACACGAAGTACAGGTTCATGCCGCCCAGTTCCTCGACCCACTTGTGCTCGACGGCGTCGAGGTAGCAGACCTGGTCGCAGCCCTTCGCGGCGGCCTCGGCCTGGGCGAGCAGGGACGCGGCGTAGTTGCCGCCGGTCTTGGCGTCGCCCATGCCGCCGGGGACGGCGCGCACGCGGTCGTCGGAGGCCCAGATCGAGACGGGCTTCACGCCGCCCGGGAAATAGGCGCCGGCCGGGGAGGCGATGACCATGAACAGGTACTCGTTGGCGGGCTTCACGCCCAGACCGACCTCGGTCGCGATCATGAATGGGCGCAGGTAGAGCGACTCCTCGCCGCCGTGCGCCGGCACCCATGCCTTGTCCTGCTGGACGAGCAGGTCGCAGGCCTCGATGAACGTCTCGACGGGCAGCTCGGGCATGGCGAGACGGCGGGCGGACCGCTGGAAGCGCTCGGCGTTCTTCTCAGGGCGGAAGGTGGCGACCGAGCCGTCCGGCTGCCGGTAGGCCTTGAGGCCCTCGAAGATCTCCTGCGCATAGTGCAGGACGTTGGTCGCGGGGTCGAGGGAGAGCGGCCCGTACGGCACGAGCTGCCCGTCGTGCCAGCCGCGGCCCTCGGTCCACTTGACCGTCACCATGTGGTCGGTGAAGTGGCGGCCGAACCCGGGGCTGGCGAGGATCGCCTCCCGCTCCGCGTCGGAGAGCGGGTGCGCGGAGGGCTTGAGCTCGATCGTGGGCGTCGTCATGAGTAGGTGTCCTTCGCTTCATGTCCCGGGCAGGCGTCTGGCAACTCCGGCCTTTCGGCCGGGGATCCGGGGGTTGTCCCCCGGGAGATGCAGCACCGGTTGTCTGTACGGGCCGCGCTCACGCCCATACTGGCCGATGGCCAGTGTTAGGGCGTCCGAGCATTCCCTCAATCCGCGGCTCCACGTTCGATTATCGCGTGAACGGAGCCGTGGAGGATATGGGTGTGAATGCGGCCCAGTGGATGATGGTGGCACCCGGCGGGGCATAGGAAAAGCCGCCGGGTGCGAAAGCGACCCGGCGGCTCGAGGAGTTCCGGCGGGTCAGCCGGATACTCGGGCGGCGAGCGCGTCGCCGATTTCGTCGGTCGTACGGGTCGTGGTGCCGCGCTCCGCGAGGTCGGCGGAGACGGCGTCCTCGATGCGGGCGGCCTCGGCCTCGAAGCCGAGGTGACGCAGCAGGAGGGCGACGGACAGGACCGTGGCGGAGGGGTCGGCCTTGCCCTGGCCTGCGATGTCGGGCGCCGAGCCGTGCACGGGCTCGAACATCGAGGGGAACTCGCCGGACGGGTTGATGTTCCCGCTCGCGGCGACGCCGATGCCGCCGGAGACGGCCGCGGCGAGGTCGGTGATGATGTCGCCGAAGAGGTTGTCGGTGACGATCACGTCGAACCGCTCGGGCTGCGTGACGAGGTAGATCGTCGCCGCGTCCACGTGCATGTACTCGGTGGTGACGTCGGGAAACTCCTCGGCCACCTTGTTGAAGATGTTGGTCCACAGGTGACCTGCGAAGGCCAGCACGTTGTTCTTGTGGATCAGCGCCAGCTTCTTGCGCGGACGGGCCTGAGCACGGGCGAAGGCGTCGCGGACGACACGCTCGACACCGAAGGCCGTGTTGACGGAGACCTCGGTGGCGACCTCGTGGGGGGTGCCCTTGCGGATGGTGCCGCCATTGCCGGTGTACGGGCCCTCGGTGCCCTCACGGACCACGATGAAGTCGATCTCGGGCTGGCCCGCGAGCGGGGTGGCGACGCCCGGCAGGAGCTTCGACGGACGCAGGTTGACGTGGTGGTCGAAGAGGAAGCGGAGCTTCAGCAGGAAGCCGCGCTCCAGGACGCCGGACGGCACGCTCGGGTCGCCGATCGCGCCGAGCAGGATCGCGTCGTGCTTCTTGAGCGCGTCGACGTCCGCGTCGGTGAGGATCTCTCCGGTGGCGTGGTAACGCTTGGCACCGAAGTCGTACTCCTTGGTCTCCAGCTTCACATCCTGCGGAAGGACGGCGGAGAGCACCTTCAGGCCCTGGGCAACGACCTCTTGGCCGATGCCGTCACCGGGGATCACTGCGAGATTGAGGCTGCGAGACATGTCGGCACCCTACTCCTCCGTCCCACGGGATGACACGATGCGTCCGCGATACGGACACATATGTACAGCCCATCTATAGCCCGTCCACGGCCCGCCGAGTGACGCCGCATCGGCCCGTCAGCCTCCGTTCACCCAGAAGTCAGGCCTGTGTTGGGGCTCGCTGGGAAGTTTTCCCACCATGACTGTTCCGCCCAGCGGGTCACCGCCCGAGCACCTCGTCCCGAACGTCGGCATCCCCGAGCAACTGGCCCGCCGTATGAGCATGGCGGAGCAGCACGAATACCTGCGGGCGAGACTGTCCCGGCGGGCGCTGGTGACCGCGGGCGCCTTCACGGGCGCGGGGCTGCTGGCCGGCTGCACGGGCGAGGGCTCGGCGAGCCCCGCGCGGACGACGTCCTCACCGGTGACGCATCCCGCGACCGGTCGCGTGCCCGGCTCCGTGGTCGCCCCCTTCGGCCGCCATCTCGCCTTCGGCGCCGACCCGAAGACACAGATGCGGATCTCCTGGCAGGTGCCCTTCGCCGTCAAGAAGCCCTATGTACGGGTGGGTTCGAAACCCTGGGACCTGAGCCGCAGGATCGACGCCGAGGTCCGGGACCTGCGCACCCCGTCCCTGTCGAAGAAGCTCCCCGCGGTCGAGCAGTACTACCTGCACGCCGCCCTCGACGGCCTCAAGCCCGGCACGACGTACTACTACGGCGTCGGCCACGAGGGCTTCGACCCGACGTCGGCCGACCGCCTGTCGACGGTCGGTTCGTTCCGTACGGCGCCCGCACGTCCCGGGCAGTTCGTATTCACGGCCTTCGGCGACCAGGGCGTCAGCTATGACGCGCTGGCCAACGACCAGGTGATCCTCGGTCAGAACCCGTCCTTCCACCTCCACGCGGGCGACATCTGCTACGCGGACACGACGGGCCACGGCAAGGACTCGGACATGTACGACGCCCGCGTCTGGGACCAGTTCCTCGCGCAGACCGAGTCGGTCGCGAAGTCCGTGCCCTGGATGGTGACGACCGGCAACCACGACATGGAGGCCTGGTACTCCCCCGACGGCTACGGCGGCCAGGCGGCCCGCTGGTCACTCCCGGACAACGGCTTCGATCCGAAGAGGTCTCCGGGCGTCTACTCGTTCACGTACGGCAATGTCGGCATCGTGGCGCTCGACGCGAACGACGTCTCGTACGAGATACCCGCCAACCTCGGCTACTCGGACGGCAAGCAGAGCGAATGGCTGGACAAGCGGCTCGGGGAGCTGCGCAAGTCCGTTGAATTCATTGTGGTGTTCTTCCACCACTGCATGTACTCGACGTCGACGCACGCCTCGGACGGCGGCCTGCGCGACGCCTGGCTGCCGCTGTTCACCAAGCACCAGGTGGACCTGGTCATCAACGGGCACAACCACGTCTACGAACGGACCGACGCGATCAAGGACGGCGAGGTCGGCAAGCGCGTGCCCGTGGGCGCCTCGACGGATCCCACGCGCGACGGGACCGTGTATGTCACCGCGGGCGGCGCCGGCAAGGAGCTGTACGGCTTTCCGGACGGGGTGAAGGACAGTTACGAGGGGAAGGTGAACGACCGGGAGTCGGTCGGCAGCTTCCGCTGGACCAAGGGGAAGTCGGAGAGCCCGGAGACCGTGGAGTGGTCCCGGGTCCGCTACACCGGCTTTTCCTTCCTCGCGATCGAGGCGGAGACCGGCTCGTCCGCGAAGCTCAAGGTGTCGGCGCTCGCGCAGAACGGCGGGCGCATCGACTACTTCGAGGTGCGGCGCGGCAGTTGAGGCCGCGCCGCACCACTTACGGGTTGCGGCTCCCGGAAGCTGAGGGGCTCAGCGGCCCATCGACGGCGGGGCTCAGTGGCCCGTCGCGCCGCCGTTGTCCCTGCGGTCGAGGGCGCGCTGGAGCGCGGCGGCGGCGTTCTTACGGTCGGAATCGCTCGTACGGGAGACGTGACGGACTCGGCGGACGGTCGTCTCGGCCATGGGAAATCGACTCCTTATGGCGGCACGGAGTGCGGAAGGGGGTGCGAGACGCCGGGTGGGCGGGCGAGCGGGCCGCAGGGGTTGCCTGCCTAGGCTCCGGCTCACGACCGCCATTCGCTTGATCGAGCGAGACGTTCGGCTTCTACAAAGTTAAGCGAGGACCGGGCGTCTGTCTCCACAATTACTTGGGCTTCCTACTATCTGAGACGGTGGAATCGGTCACAACCCTCTGACCTGCGGTGATGGCCGATCCGGTCAGAGCACGTCGCCGTCGCGCCAGTCGAAGACGAGTTCGTACGCGGGGTCGAGCGCACCGGCGGAGGCAGGGCGGAGGAAGAGCCAGACCTCCTCGTCCGGAAGGTGCACGATGCCGTCCGGGCCGAGCGCGTGGAACCGTCCCGGCCACTCGTGCCAGCCGCGAGCGGCGTACAGACCTGCACCCTCGCATGTGGCGGAGAGCGCGCCGAGTGCGTACGCGCGGTCGATGACCCCTTCCAGGGCGGCCATGACCCGGCCGCCGAGCCCCTGGCGCCGGACGTCCGCGCGGACCGCGACGCCCTCGACGTAACCGGTGCGCAGCGAGCGGCCGTGGTGCAGCACCCGGCGCTGGACCACCGCGCCGTGTGCGGCGAGACCGGTGTCGTCGTGCACGAGGGCGTGGACGCCGCCGAGCGTGTGGTCCCAGTCGTCCTCGCTGAAGTCGCCCTCGAAGGCGTCGTCCAGGAGGGTGCGGACGGCGCGGAGCTCTGCGGGGGCGAGATCGGCCGTGTGAGCGTTACGCAGTCGGAGGGTCATCGCGTCAGTATCGCGGGGGCGGCGGGTGCGGACGGCGGGGTGCGGACGGCTCACTTCGGGAGCTCGTCCTTGCGCTCCCGGACTGACGTCTCCCTTCCTGGCCCACTCCTGCCTCTAGTGCCTCTGGTTCTCCTGCAGGTCCGCTCTCTGTACTGAACTGCTCATCAGCAATCCGATGTCTGATGCTGCCAGACTCCTTGACACCCCTCAAGAGCCCATCCACCCTCACAGTCATCCGATGTCTGTGACAGGAGGGGTTCCACATGGCGGTCCAACCCCGGGCCCGCACCATCGTGTTGACGCTCTGCTCCGCACTGCTCGCCACGGCCACGACGGCGCTTCCCGCTCGCGCCGAGGCACCCGAAGCCCCAGCGGCCCCCGCATCCTGGGAGGTGCGCGGCCCGAACGGCTCACCCACGGCCGTGGTGACTCTCGACGACGGCCGGCCGACGCTCACCGTGAGACGCGCCGGCCGCACCGTCCTCGAACCGTCACCGCTCGGCCTCGTCACCGAACAGGCCGACTTCTCCGAGGACTTGACCTTCACCGGCCGTACCGACCGCACGATCAACGAGCGCTACACCATCCCAACCGGCAAGTCCCACAAGCGCGTTGCCCGGATGACCGAGTCCCGCTTCCGCTTCCGTACAGCCGACGGCGCCCGGCTCGACCTGCTCACGCGTGTCGCCCCGGACGGCGTCGCCTACCGCTACGTCCTGCCCGGCGACCACGGCGACGTCGTACGCGAGGCCTCCGCCTTCACCTTCCCCGCCACCGCCGAGGCCGTCATCAACCGCTATCGCGCGGACAACGAACTACCCTTCATCCGCTACGAGTCGGCAGCCGCCGCACCTGAGGGCACGTACTCGATGCAGGCCCTCTTCAAGACGGACGGCGGCTACGCCCTGATCGCCGAGTCGGACCTGACCGGCAGCTACGCGGGCGCCCAGCTCACCCACGCGGCCAACTCGCCGACGTACGGCGTGAGTCTGTGGAACAACGACCCCATCCAGGTGTCCGGCTCGCTCACCACCCCCTGGCGCACGGTGATCACGGGTGATCTGGCGACCGTCACGGAGTCGACGTTCACGGACGACCTCGCGCCCAAGTCCCGTATCCGCGACACCTCGTGGGTCAAGCCGGGCCCGGCCCTGTGGACCTGGCTCGCGGGCGGCAAGGAGGCGGGCCAGAGCCTGGAGGCCCAGAAGAAGTACGTCGACTACGCGGCCGAGCGCGACTGGCCCTACGAAGTCGTCGACGCGGGCTGGTACTACAAGCCCGGCGAGTGGGACGTCATCGACCCCGACTGGCAGACGAACAGCTGGATGCCGGAACTCGTGCGGTACGCGGCGGCGAAGGGCGTCGGCATCCACGTCTGGCTGCACTACACCCTGCTCACCGACCCCGCCGAACGGGAGAAGTGGCTGTCCACACTGGAGCGTTGGGGCGTCAAGGGCGTGAAGATCGACTTCATGGACTCGGAGTCGCAGGAGCGGATGCGCTGGTACGACGAGGCGCTGGAGGACACCGCCAAGCACCGCCTCATGGTCAACTTCCATGGCTCCACGATCCCCAAGGGCATGCAGCGCACCTGGCCGCACGTCATGACGCTGGAGGGCGTCGGCGGCGAGGAGAAGCGCAACAACACGGCGGCACAACTGGCCGCGCTGCCCTTCACCCGCAACGTCATCGGCTCCATGGACTTCACCCCGGGCGCCTTCCACCGCCCGTTCCGCCCCAACGTCCAGTCGGACGCGGGTGAGCTGGGCCTGAGCGTGCTCTACGAGTCCGGCATCCAGAACCTCGCCGGCACTCCGGAGTCGTACGACGCCCGCCCCGAGGCCCGCCGTTACCTGGAGCAGCTTCCCACCGGCTGGGAGGAGACCCGCCTGCTCACCGGCGACCCCGGCCGCTCCGCGGTGCTGGCGCGGAAAGCGCCGGATGGCCGCTGGTTCATCGGCGGTACGTTCGCGGGCGCGGCCCGGAGTGTGGACGTACCCATGCGTCTCGGCGCGGGCAAATGGCTCGTGGAGACCGTGACCGACGGCCCGTCGGGTCTGGTCCGGGAGCCGCACGTCGTCCACGGCGGCGACACCCTCACCGTCCCGGTCGTGGCGGACGGCGGCTTCGCGGCCCTCGCCTGCCGCTGGTCACCGGGCCGCACGACCTGCGACCGCTGACCGAACCGACCGATCACCGATACGACACCGCCCCCGCTCCGGAGTCCCGGAGCGGGGGCGGGTGTTGAACCGTGCGGGATCAGCCCATGTGCGGGTACGGGTAGTCCGTCGGCGGGACCAGGGTTTCCTTGACGGCTCGGGTGAGGGTCCAGCGCTGGAGGTTCTGGGGGGCGCCGGCCTTGTCGTTGGTGCCGGAGTTGCGGCCGCCGCCGAAGGGCTGCTGGCCGACGACGGCGCCGGTGGACTTGTCGTTGATGTAGAAGTTGCCGGCGGCGTAGCGGAGTTTCTCCGCCGTGTACGCCGCCGCCGCGCGGTCGTTCGCGATGACGGCGCCCGTGAGCGCGTAGTCGGACACCGACTCCATCTGGGTCAGCATCTCCTCGTACTTCTCGTCGTCGTAGACGTGCACCGCGAGGAACGGGCCGAAGTACTCTGTCGTGAAGACCTCGTTGGCCGGGTCGGAGCACTCGACGACGGTCGGGCGGACGAAGTAGCCCACCGAGTCGTCGTACGAACCACCCGCGACGACCGTGCACTTCGGGTCCTCCGCGGCACGGTCGATCGCCGCCTTGTTCTTCGCGAAGGCGCGCTCGTCGATGACGGCACCGATGAAGTTCGACAGATCGGTGACGTCACCCATCTTGATGCCGTCGACCTCGGCCGCGAACTCCTCCTTGAAACCGGCGTTCCAGATGGAGGCCGGGATGTACGCGCGGGAGGTCGCAGAACACTTCTGGCCCTGGTACTCGAAGGCGCCACGGGTCAGCGCGGTCTTCAGCGCGGCGCGGTCCGCGGAGGGATGCGCGACGAGGAAGTCCTTGCCGCCCGTCTCGCCGACCAGACGCGGGTACGTGCGGTACTTGTCGATGTTCGCGCCGACCGTCTTCCACAGGTGCCGGAACGTCTTCGTCGAGCCGGTGAAGTGGATGCCCGCGAGGTCACGGTGGTTCAGGGCGACCTCGGAGACGGCCAGACCGTCGCCCGTCACCAGGTTGATGACGCCCTTGGGCAGGCCCGCCTCCTCCAGCAGCCGCATGAGCAGGACGGCCGCGTGGGTCTGCGTCGGGGACGGCTTCCACACGACGACGTTGCCCATGAGGGCGGGCGCGGTCGGCAGGTTGCCTGCGATCGCCGTGAAGTTGAACGGCGTGATCGCGTAGACGAAGCCCTCGAGCGGGCGGTGGTCGAGGCGGTTCCAGACGCCCGTCGAGTTCGCCACGGGCTGCTCGGCGAGCAGGTCACGGGCGTACTTGACGTTGAAGCGCCAGAAGTCGATCAGTTCGCAGGGGGTGTCGATCTCGGCCTGCTGCGCGGTCTTCGACTGGCCGAGCATGGTGGAGGCGGCCAGTGTCTCGCGCCAGGTCGTGGACAGCAGCTCGGCGGCGCGCAGGATGATCGCGGCGCGGTCGTCGAAGGACATCGCGCGCCAGGCGGGCGCGGCGGCCAGGGCCGCGTCGATCGCGTCCTGCGCGTCCTGCTGCGTCGCGTTGCGGAAGGTGCCGAGCACGGCCTTGTGGTTGTGCGGCTGCACGACCTGGAACGGCTCGCCGCCGCCCATCCGCTTCTCGCCGCCGATGGTGCAGGGCAGGTCGATGGGGTTCTCGGCCAGCTCCTTGAGCTTGGCCTCGAGCCGGGCGCGCTCGGGAGAGCCGGGGGCGTAGCCGTGCACCGGCTCGTTGACGGGGGTGGGGACCTGGGTCACAGCGTCCATGGGTTCCGTAACTCCTTAACTGAGCGGTGGGTCAGCCCTTGGTGAGGATCGAGCGGGCGAAGAAGCGGAGGTTCGCCGGCTTCTCCGCGAGGCGGCGCATGAAGTAGCCGTACCAGTCGGTGCCGTATGCCGTGTAGACGCGTACGCGGTGCCCTTCGGCGGCGAGCCGGGTCTGCTCCTCGCCGCGGATGCCGTACAGCATCTGGAACTCGTAGTCTTCGAGTTTGCGTCCCACGCGCCGGGCCAGCTCCTGGGTGATGGCGATGAGGCGTGGGTCGTGGGACCCGATCATCGGGTAGCCCTCGCCCTCCATCAGGATCTTCAGGATGTGGACGTACGCCTTGTCGATCTCGGCCTTCTTCTGGAACGCGACCGACGCGGGCTCCTTGTACGCCCCTTTCACGATACGCACGCGGCTGCCGTTCGCGGCGAGACGGCGGGCATCGGCCTCGGTGCGGTACAGGTAGGCCTGGATCACGCAGCCGGTCTGCGGGAAGTCCTTCCGCAGCTCCTCGTGGATGGCGAACATCGAGTCGAGCGTGGTGTGGTCCTCTGCGTCCAGCGTGACCGTGGTGCCGATGCGGGCGGCGGCCTCGACGACGGGACGGACGTTGGCGAGCGCCAGCTCATGGCCGTCCGGGAGCGCCTGGCCGAACAGGGACAGCTTGACCGACATCTCGGCCCGCTCGCCCAGGCCGAGACCTTCGAGGTGGTCGATCAGCTGCAGATACTCGTCGCGCGCCGCCGTGGACTGCCCGGGCGTGGTGATGTCCTCGCCGACCACGTCCAGGCTGACCTCGAGGCCACGGTCGGTGAGGTGCTTGACGACCGGTACGGCGTCGTCGACCGACTCACCGGCGATGAACCGCTCGACGACCGGCTTCGTCACCGGCGCCGCCGACACCAGGCGGCGCATCCTGTCGCTGCGCGAGGCGGCGAGAATCACGGGTCCCAACACGGGGCAACCTCCACAACAGCGACCAGCAGGGGGCCGTAACCGAACGTTCGCGGGTGAACGCCTCGGCGACGGCGCGGAGAACCACCGTGAAACTTAAGGATCCCTCCGATCGTGGGCCATCGACAGACGTCACGCATCCGTGCCCTGGATCTCAGACATCTGTATGAAGGGCGTGGGAAATGCGGGAGAATGCCGGAGTGAAAGGCGACTACCAGGAACTGGTCGACGAGATCTCGGGCATCCTCGGCGCCCCCGCGACGCTGGAGAACCGGGACTTCGAGCTGATCGCCTTCGGCGCGTACGACAGCGACAGCGAGATCGACGAGTCCGCCCTCGACCCCGTCCGCACCCGCTCGATCCTCACCCGCCGCTCCACCACGGCGGTCCGCACCTGGTTCGAGAGCTTCGGTATCGCCCATGCCACCGGCCCGGTCCGTATCCCGCCGACGCCCGAGGCAGGCGTGTACCGGGGGCGTGTCTGTCTTCCGGTACGCCATCGGGAGCTCGTGTTCGGTTACGTATGGCTGCTCGCCGACGATCCGGGCCCCACCGAGGAGCAGCTCGACGCGGCCATGGAGGTGACAGCCCGGATCGGCGACCTCCTCGCGGACGAGGCCCAGGCGGGCGCGGACCTGACCCGTGAACTGCGCGCCGTCCTGACCGCCGACCGCGGCTGGCCACGGGACATGGCGGTGGCGGAACTCCGTACGGCACTGGGCGTGCGCGGCGAGGGACTGCACACGATGGTCTGCGTGACCCCCTGGCCGTCCGCCGACCCGGACGACGCGCCTTCGGTCCGTACGATCCCGGGGGCGACGGCCCTGTGCACGGTCCCCTGGGGCACTACCGGCCAGAGCCTCGCCCTGCTGGTGCGACTGCGCTCGTCGACGGTACTGACACCGGCGACTTCGGCGGCCGCTCGGCTGCTGAGGGAGGCGGAGGGAACGCGAACGGCCTCGGAAAGCCCGGCGGCGGGAATCGCGGTGCCCCGCAGTGGCCTCGCCGAGCTGGGTGCCGCCTGGCAGGAGGCCTCGGCTGCGGCCGGTGCGGCTCTGGCCGAACCGGGGCTCGGCTCGATCGCCGAGTGGGCCGCCATCGGCCCGTACCGCCTGCTGACGGCGCTGCCCGCGGAGGCGGCCCACGACCCCGTCGTACGCCCCCTGCTGGACCCGGCCCACCGTGAACTGGCCCGCACCGCCGAGGCGTTCCTCGACTGCGCGGGGCAGGCGGGCCGCACGGCGGCCCATCTGGGCATCCACCGCCAGACCCTCTACTACCGCCTCTCCCGCGTAGAACAGCTCACCGGCCTGGACCTGGACGACGGCGAGGACCGCCTCCTCCTGCACATGACGCTGAAGGCGCACCGCCTCTGATTCTTACTGGTCGACACCGGTTCGACACGATGGTTCGGCGGTGGTGGCGAGCAGTGCGGCGTCGTCGTCGACCCTGTCGGGGGTGTTCAGCAACTCCAGGGCCTGTTCGGTGATCTGCTGGGGGTCGGTTCGGGCGGTGGCGGGCAGCGCGCCGCAGGTCTGGCGCAGGGCTGCCAGGCCGTCGTCCAGGGACAGCGCCCGGTTCTCCACCAGGCCGTCGGTGTACAGCAGCAGGCTGGTGCCGGGCGGGAACGCCACCTTGCGGTCGACCGGGGTGCTGCCCAGTCCCAGCGGCAGCGCCGGGGGCAGCTCCAGGTAGGCGGTGTCGGCGGCTACCAGCAGGGGCGGCAGGTGCCCGCTGGCGGCGTAGCGCAGGCGGTGAAGGTGGGGGTCGTAGACCGCGTACAGGCAGGTGGCGAAGCGGTCGGTTGCGAGCGACTGCAGGTAGGCGTCCAGCCTGGTCAGCACCTGGGCCGGGCCGGCGCCCTCCAGCGCGAGGCTGTGCAGGGCGGAGCGGAGTTGGCCCATCACCGTGGCGGCCTCCACGTCGTGGCCCATGACGTCGCCGATGGCCAGCCCCACGGCGCCGTCGGGCAGGGCGAGCACGTCGTACCAGTCGCCGCCGACCTCGGCGCCGCGGTTGCTGGCCCGGTAGTGGGTGGCCAGGCGCACCCCGGGCACCTGGGGCAGGCGGTGGGGCAGCAGGGCGCGCTGCAGGGTCAGGGCGATGCGGCGCTCGTTGTGGTACCGGGTGGCGTTGTCGTAGGCCAGGGCCAAGCGGTGGGCCAGGTTCTCCAGATACTTGTGTTCGACCACGGAGTACCCGCCGGTGTGCCGGACCAGTACCAGGGCCCCCAGCGTCTGGTCGTGGGCGTGCAGCGGCAGGGCCAGCACGGCGGCGGGCGCCGGGTGCGGGCCGGCTGGGGCTGGGGCGGTCCCGTTGATCGCATGGGTGGCGGCGGTGGCCAGGGCCTCGCGGGCAAGAAGGGGAGTGCCGGCGATGTATGCCGGGGGCGACTGCGCCGGGGCGGGTGCTGTGGCGGTGAGGTGGATGCTGATCTGGTCGGCGAAGTCGGGCAGCAGGATCTGGCCGGCAGTCTGCAGTATCCGGTCCGGGTCAAGGGTGTCCGACAGCCGCAGGCCCGCGTCGGCCAGGGAGGCCAGCACGGCCAGCTGGTTGCGGGTCTCGGTCAGGGCCTGTTCGCGCAGCCGGGACAGTTCCAACCCGGTGCGGACGCGCGCCAGCAGCTGGCGCGCGGAGAAGGGTTTGGCCAGGTAGTCGTCGGCGCCGGCGTGCCGACCCTGCACGGATTCCTCCTCGCCGGCGCGGGCGGTGAGCAAAACGATGGGCAGGCGAGCGGTGCGCGGGTCGGCGCGCAGCGCCCGGACCAGCTCGAAGCCGTCCATGCGGGGCATCATCACGTCGCTGAGCACCAGTTCCACCGGCTGCGCCAGGGCCGTCTCCACGGCGTCCCGGCCGTCGGCGGCGAGCAGCACGTCGTAGTCGGGCAGCAGGACCTGGGTGAGGTAGGCGCGCATGTCGGCGTTGTCGTCGACGACCAGCAGGCGGGCCCGGTGGGGGCGGTCTGCTTCGTGCGGGCCGGGGACGTGGGGGGCATCGTGGGTCGCGGGGGCGTGCGGGGTGCGTGCCGCGGCGGGGACGGGGGTGGCCGCCAGCCAGCCCAGCGCCTCGTGCACATATGCCGTGGCGCGGCCGGTCCGGCCGCCTCCGCCTTCCCTGGGGGTTTCCCCAGGGGATCCGGCGCCGGCCGCGGGCGGCGCCGGGCGGGGCCGGGGGGCGGCTGCGAAGGGGAGGGCCACGGTGACGGTGGTTCCCTGGCCGAGCCGGCTGTCCACGCCGACGGTGCCGCCGTGCGCTTCCACCAGGTCCTTCACCAGCACCAGGCCGAGGCCGCTGCCCTCGTGGGAGCGGGAGCGGGCGCCGCGGACCCGGTGGAAGCGCTCGAACAGGCGCGGCAGCTCGTCCGCGGGGATGCCGGTGCCGGTGTCGGTCACGGTCAGCCGGGCCCGGTCGCCGTCCGCGGCCACCTGCACCCGGGCGCCGCCGGTGAAGGTGAACTTCAGTGCGTTGCTGAGCAGGTTGAGGATGATCTTCTCCCACATCTCCCGGTCCAGGGGCACCGGCTTGGGCAGCGGCGGGCAGTCCACCTCCAGCGTCAGCCCGGCCGCCTCGAAGGCGGAGCGGAACACCCCGGCCAGCTCGGCCGTGGCACCGGCGAGGTCGACCGGCTCGAGGGTCGGGCTCATCTGCCCGGCCTCGGCCCTGGCGACGTCCAGGAGGGTGTTGACCTGCTTCAGCAGGCGCAGGGCGCCGCGCTCGGCCAGCTCCAACTGCTCGCGCCGCTCGGGCCGGTCCTCGTCGGCCAGGGCCTGCTGGAGCGGGCCCAGGAGCAGGGTGAGCGGGGTGCGGAACTCGTGGCTGACGTTGGCGAAGAAGGTCGTCTTGGCCCGGTCCAGCTCGGCCAGCGCCTCCGCCCGCCGGCGCTGCTCTTCGTGCGCGAGCGCGGCCGACTCGTGCGCGAGCGCGGCCGACAGCGCCCCGGCCACGGCGGAGGCGAGCACCTCCAGGAAGTCGTGGTAGGCCCCGGCCGGTGGGAAGCAGGGATTGACGCCCACCACCAGGACGCCCTCCACCTGGCCCGCGCAGTACAGCGGCAGGGCCAGCGCCTGCTCGACCGGGATCCGGGTGGCCGCGGCGTGCTGCCCGGCCGTTCTGCCGCCGGTGAACGCGGCGGCGGGCAGCGTGGCCGGGGCACCGTCGGCGACCACCCGGGCCAGCCGGGCCGCCGCCTCCGACCCGTCGGCCGCACTCAGCGAGACGGTCTCGGGCGCCGACCGGAGCCCGGCGGAGGCCGCCGGCCGTTGCAGCCCAGGCTCGGAGGCCAGGTACAGGCCCAGAAACGGGATCTCCTCGGGGTAGGAGCCCGCCACCTCGGCGACCACGCGGGCGACCTCGCCCGGGGTGGGCAGCCCGGCCGTGCGCGTGCCGGTCTCGCTCAGCAGGCGCAGTCGGCGCTCGCCCAGTACCCGGCCGGTGGTCTCGGTGAGGATCTGCAGTACGCCGCCGGCGTTGCCGTCGTCCAGCAGCACGGGCTGGAAGGCGGAGTCGAAGTAGCACTGCTCCAAGAAGCCGTGGCGCTCCATGATGAGCAGCTCATCCGGAACCAGCAGGGGCTTGCGAGTGCCGGTCACATAGTGGAAGTGGGCGCTCACGGGGTGGGCCCAGACCTCGGGGAACACTTCCTTGTAGGGCCTGCCGAGCGCCGAGGGGTGTTTGGCGCCGACAATGGGTGCGGAGCCCAGGTTGTACAGCGTGGTGAATTCAGCCCCCCAGTACAGAGCCATCCCATGTTCAGAGGTGAGCATGAGGCGAAGGGTGTCCACCAGGGGCCCCGGCCAGGAGACGGGAGGCCCGAGCGGGGTCGCCGCCCAGTCGATCCCTGCCAGAAGCTCGCCGAACGCGCCGCCCTCGGCGAACACCCGGGCCGCCGCGGTGCGCGGGTCATCGGGCCGGGTCATCGAGAAATCTTCCTCCTGGCGCCAGCAGACACCTCGAGCAGTTCGGACGCCGGATCCGACGGTTCCGACTGCACTTATGCCCGAATTGCAAGGTAAAAACAATTAAGAGCGTATTTATCCAGCAGTGTACGCCTGCAGCCGCACGGCGACGGCGGCGATCGTCGACTCGCAGTCCCCGTCGGCGCCGACGGCCAAGGCCGGGACGCCGCGAAGAAGGTGGCGGGCCTCAAAGGACACGTGGCCGTGGACTGCCTGGGCTTGCCGCCGATGGCGCCGGCCGCCGCCGCGAGTGCGTACGAAGTCGCGGATCCTGTAACTGGCCTGCGACGGCTCAGGCCAGGGACTCGAAGTAGGCCTTCTGTGCGGGGTAGTAGTCGTCGAAGTCGGGGCGGGGACCGTCCGTACGGGCGGCGGTGAGCATGTCCAGGTAGTACTCCCAGCCTGGGCCGGTCGAGCCGAGGCCCTCCGTGGAGGTGAGGTGGTGGACCAGACGGAGTTCGGTGGTGCCGTCGGTCTCGGCCAGGAGCAGCTCAAGCGACCAGACGCCGGCCTCGTCCTCGGTGGTGACGGCGAGCCGGTGCGGCGGTTCGCAGGCCTCGATGCGCATCGGCATCCAGGGTGCCGACTCCTCGAAGGCCATCTGCGCCTCGATGGTGCGGCCCGGCGCCGCGTCGCCGCGCCACGGGCCGAACCAGCGGGCGGTGCGCTCCGGCTCGGTGACGCTCGCCCACACGTCGTCGACGGGGGCGCGGTAGGTGCGGGTGAGGATCAGGTCGTATCCCGTCGGAGTGGGTACGAGCCGCCCGGTGGGTTCAGGGGTGATGCCGGTCATGCCGTGTCCTCCCTTGAGTGGTGCGCGGTGTCGGTGGGCTGCGCCCGGCTGCGGTCCCGGCGCGTGCGGTGCACTTCGGTGTCAAGAGCCGCGAGGCGCGCAGCCCAGTCCGGGTGCCGTTCGTCGAACTGGGTGAGCCACGCGACCAGTCCGCCCAGCCGGGAGCGGACGAGCGAATAACGCCGATGCCGTCCCACCTGCTCGTCCTGCACGAGTCCGCTCTCCCGCAGCACGCGCAGATGGCGACTCACCGCGGGCCGGCTGATGCTGAACCGCCCAGCGACCTGGCCCGCGGTCAGCGGGGCGTGGCGCAGCATGACCAGGATCTCCCGGCGCACCGGATCGGCGACGGCGTCGGCCACTTCGGTCAGTTCGTCCACAACAGAAGCGTAACCGGTAGGTTACACATTGAGCCGGCCCCAGGAGCCGACACCCAGGGCCGCCCACCGGACCGCCGGAATCCGGACGCCAGTACTGAAAATGATTGTCATCATGCTACGGTCAGGCATACGTCCCCTTGACCACCCCTTTACCGGAGGGTCCCGTGCGCCTGCCCGCCCGCCTTCTCCCCGTCTCCGCGGTCGCCGCCGCCTCCGCCCTGCTCACCGGCTGCTTCTCGGGAGCCGCTTCGGACAGTTCCGCCGAGGGCGGCGAGAAGCGCGTGCGTGTCGCGCACATGCTGCCGCCGCGCTCCGGGCTCTCGCCGCTGTCCGACGACGCGTTCAAGCTGTCCCGCTGGTCGACCGCCGAGACGCTCGTCAAGCTCGACGCGGAGGGCGACGCCCAACCCGCGCTCGCCACCAAGTGGCAGCAGAACGGGAAGACCTGGACCTTCGAGATACGTGACGGCGTGACCTTCCACGACGGTACGAAACTCACCGCCGAGGCCGTCGTACGCTCGCTCACCACTGCTGCCGGCGCCTCCCCCAAGCCCCGCATCCTCGACGGCGTGGACCTGACGGTGAAGGTCCAGGGTGACTCGGTAGCCGTCACCACCGCCACCGAGGATCCGCTCGTCCCGCAGCGGCTGAGTTCGCCGCAGCTGTCGATCCTGGCGGCGAAGGCGTACGAGGGGAAGACGGTCAGCCCCGTCGGCGCGGGCACCGGTCCCTTCGAGCTGAAGAAGGTGAACGGCACGTCCTCCGCGACCCTCGACCGCTACGACGACTACTGGGACGGCAAGGCCAAATCCCCCGGGATCGACGTGAAGTTCGTGCCCGATGGCACCGCCCGTGCCGCCGCCCTGCGCAGCGACGAGGCCGACGTCGTCGAGGCGGTACCGGTCTCGCAGGCCGCGCTGCTCGAGGAGGACCAGATCACCGAGGTGCCGATGCCGCGCACCAACACTCTCTACCTGAACACCTCCGAAGGTCCTTTCAAGGACGCCGCGTTGAGGGCCGCCGCCCGCAAGGCCATCGACGCCGAGTCGATCGTCAAGGGTGTGTACGAGAGCCGCGCCGACGTCGCCGAGGGCCTGCTCGGGCCCGCCCTGCCGTGGGCCGCCGACCTGCGCTCGCCGGTACGGCGCGCCAAGGCCGGTGAACCGGCCGGGAAGACCATCACCATCGGTACGTTCACCGACCGCGCCGAACTGCCCGAGGTGGCCCAGACGCTGCAACAGCAGCTGCAGAAGGCCGGGTTCAAGGTGAAGCTGGACGTCCGCGAGTACGCGAACATCGAGTCCGACGCGCTGGCGGGCAAGTTCGACGCCTTCATCCTGTCCCGGGCGACCGTGCTCGACTCCGGCGACCCGGCCGCGTACCTCTACAGCGACTTCGGATCCAAGGGTTCCTTCAACCTCTCCCAGCTGTCGGACAAGACCGTCGACGCGGCCCTGGACAAGGCATCCGCGATGAAGTCCGGTGACGCGCGCCGGAAGGCCGTCATCGAGGCGGAGTCCGCGGTGCTCGCCACCGATGCCGCCGTCCCGATGCTGCACGAGCGGGTCATCCAGGGCGACGCGGCCGGCGTCGTGGACGTCGCGCACGACCCGCGTGAGCGCGAGCTGATCACGAAGGACACCTACGTCAAATGACGCTCGTGGCACGCCTGTCGAAGGCGATGTGGACACCGGGCGGCCGGGCCGGACTCACCCGGCTCGGCTGCCTCGTGGCCGTCCTCGCCACCGTCGGACTGCTCCCCTGGCTCTCCGGCCGCGACCCCGCGCTCACCGTGCTGCGCGCCCGGTCCGCCGAGCAGGAGGCGACCGAGGAGGCGCTGACCGCGATCCGCGAGGACCTCGGCCTGGGCGCGGGGCCCCTTTCCCTGCTGGGGAATTGGGCCTCCGGACTGCTCCGCGGCGACCTCGGCACCTCGTGGGTGTCGGGCACCGACGTACTGCCGTCGGTGGTGGCCGGGCTCCAGGTGTCGCTGTCCCTGATGGGCGCCGCCCTCGTCCTCGCACTGCTGATCACCTGCGCCCTGGTCGCACCGGTGCTCATACGCGCCCGGGGGTCGGCAGGCTCGTTCGCCGCGATGCTCGCCGCGCTGCCCGAATTCCTGCTCGCCACACTCGCGTTGCTGGTGGGCGGGGTGTGGCTGGGCTGGCTGCCGACCTCCGGCTGGATCGGCCCGCAGTACATGGTGCTGCCCGCCCTCGCCCTGGGCATCCCCGCGGGCGGTCTGCTCGGCCGCCTGGTCGCCGACGCGCTGCCCGCCGTTCTGGATGAGCGGTGGGTGGAGCTGTGGCGGGGTGCGGGGGTCCGTCAGGCGCGTATCTCGGCCGCCGCGCTGCGTCGCGTACTGCCGCCGCTGGTACCGCAGTTCGGCATGGTCGCCGTCGGTCTCACGGGCGGGGCGGTCGCCGTGGAGGTCGTGTTCGCGGTGCCGGGCATCGGGCGTACGGCGCTGGGGGCAGCCAAGTCGCAGGACCTGCCGCTGCTCCAGGGTTCGGTCCTCGCGCTGCTCACACTGGGCCTGGTCGCGGGCGCGCTGGCGGCCCTCGTACGGCGCCGGCTGCTGGGCCCGGCGCTGCGGGACGCGGGGCTGACGCTGCCCGCGGCCCGCCCGGTCCGCGCGCACCCGGCCGTTCCGGTGGCGCTCGCAGCCGTACTGCTGACCTGTATCGGCTGGGGGCTGGCGCGCGATCCGTATGCCGTGGACACGACCGCCCGCCTCCAGGCGCCGTCGTGGGCGTACCCGCTCGGCACGGACGGGCTCGGCCGTGACGTGCTGGCCCGGCTCGGGCATGGGGCGGCGTCGACGGTCGGCACGGCCGCCGCGGTCTGCCTGGTCAGCTTGCTCCTCGCGCTCGCTCTCGGCTTTCTGCCGTCCGTGGCTGCGGGCTCCTCGGACATCGCCAACGCGCTGCCGCCGGTGATCGTCGGCATCCTCGTCGCGGCGGCAGCGGGCCCCGGCACGGGCGGCGCGGCGCTCGCGGTGGCCCTGATCTCCTGGCCTCCGCTCGCGGCCCACGCGGCGGCACTGGTGCAGGAGGTGCGCGCCTCGACGTTCCTGCACGCCCAACGGGCCATCGGCGCAACGCCGTTGTGGATCCTCACGCGTCACGTCCTGCCCTCTGTGACGGCCCCGGTCGCCCGCCACGCCCTCCTGCGCCTGCCGGGCATCGCCCTGGCCCTGGCCTCCCTCGGCTTCCTCGGCCTCGGCGCCCAGCCCCCCGCTCCGGAGTGGGGGCTGCTGCTGGACGAGTCCCGCGCGTATGTGGAACGGGCTCCGTGGGCGGCGCTGGCTCCGGCGGTCGCGCTGGCGGTGATGGCGGGGCTGGCGGTGTCGTTGGCGGCTTATGCAGAAGGGGGAGCGGCTCGGACTCCTTTCCCCAAGAAGTCGCCCAAGGTGTCTCTCAAGGAGGCCGCCCGATGAGCACGCTGAGCACACCGAGTACTGAAGTACTCCTCTCCGCACGGGACTTGCGCATCTCCTTCGGTGCCGTGGAAGTGGTACGGGGCCTCTCATTCGACGTACACCAGGGCGAAGTCCTCGCCGTGGTGGGCGAGTCGGGCGCGGGCAAGTCGCTGACGGCACGGGCGCTGCTGGGCATGCCGCCGCGCGGGGCGACGGTGACGGGGAGCGTACGACTGGGTGCGGACGAACTCGTCGACGCCCCCCGCTCCGTACGCTCCGGCCTCTGGGGCCGCCGCATCGCGCTCGTCCCCCAGGACGCGCTCTCGGCCCTCTCCCCCGTACACCAGGTGGCCGACCAACTCGCCGCCGCCGTACGGTCCGTGGACCGTGTCTCCCGGAAGGAGGCACGGGCCCGTGCGGTGGCCGCGTTGGAGGAGGTGGGCATCGCACCGGACAAGGCACGGGCGTACCCGCACGAGTTCTCCGGCGGCATGCGCCAACGGGCGGTCATCGCCATGGCGATGCTCCACCAGCCGGACCTGGTGATCGCCGACGAACCGACAACGGCACAGGACCCTGAAACGCAGAAGCAGGTGCTCGACCTGCTGGCCCGCCGTACGGGGGCCGCGGGCGCCGCGCTTGTTCTGGTCACGCATGACCTCGCGGCTGTACGGGAGCACGCCGATCGGATGTTGGTGATGTACGCGGGGCGACTGGTGGAGGCGGGCCCGGTGGACGAGGTGTTCGGGTGCCCTCGAGCTCCCTACACGGCGGGGCTGCTGGCGTCGGTGCCAACAGAGGAGGGGATGCCGGAAGCGCCCTTTGAGGAGCGCGGGACTGTGACATTTGCGGCTCCGCCGCGAGGGTGCGAGCAGCCACATCGGACCCGCACTGTGTCCACTGCCATCCCCGCGGAGCGCTCGGCGGAGCGCTCCGCGAAACCCCGGCGGCTGCCTGCCGTCGCGGGCGTGCCACCCGCACCCACCGACCTCCCCGCCGGCTGCGCCTTCCAACCCCGCTGCCCCCTGGCGGACGCCACCCGGTGCAGTACGGAGCAGCCCGAACCCGAAACCCACGACGGCCGCACCGTCGCCTGCCACCGCTGGCGCGAACTGCCCGACAACCCCGCCGAGTTGTTCCTGGAGTCCGTGTGAGCGACGTGAGCGAAGCGAGCCATGTGAGCCCTCTCCTGGACGTACGCGAACTCGTGGTCCGCCACGGCCCCCGCACCGCCGTGGACCACGTCTCCTTCGACATCGCCCACGGCGAAACGCTGGGCCTCATCGGCCCCTCGGGCTGCGGCAAGTCGTCCACCGCCATGGCCGTACTGCAACTGCGCCGCCCCGACAGCGGCGAAGTCTGGTTCGACGGGCAGGAGTTGACCGCAATGGACGAGCGGCGGCTCCGGCCGCTGCGGCAGGCAGTGCAACCCGTCTTCCAGGACCCTTACGGATCGCTGAGCCCTCGCCACCGGATCCGCGACGCCATCGCGGAACCCCTGCGCGTACAAGGGAGTTGGGACCGCACCACAGGCCCCGCCCGCGTCGCCGAGCTGCTGGAGCAGGTCGGCCTGGACCCGGCGCACGGCGACCGCCGCCCGCACGAGCTGTCCGGCGGACAGTGCCAACGCGCCGGAATCGCCCGCGCGTTGGCCTGTGAGCCCAAGCTCCTGATCCTCGACGAACCGGTCTCCGCCCTCGACCCGTCCCTGCGCGCCGGAATCCTGAACCTCCTGGCCGAGCTGCAGGAACGTCTGGGCCTTGGCTACCTGTTCATCTGCCACGACATGGCGCTCGTACGCCACTTCTGCGACCGTGTCGCGAAGATGCGGGACGGGCGCATCAGCCCTTCGTAGCCCTGGCCGCCGCGGCGATCACCTGGCGCAGCCCCTCGGTGAGTTGCTCCGCGCCGGGTGCGGTCTTCGCGTCGAAGGTCCATTGCGCGATCAGACCCGTCATCAGGGTCACGTAGAACATGCCGAGCGAGTCCGCGGTCTGGTCGGAGACGTCCTCCTCGCGCCCGCCCATGAGCATCGGAACGAGCCCGCGCGCGGCCTCCCGCTGCGCCAGCGCCAGGTGATCGCGCACCTCGGGCATCTGGTCGCCCATGACCAGGACCTCCATGCTGAGGTGCCAGATCGATCCCGGATCCCGCATGGTGCCGATGATGTTCGACCACACCCCCTGGAACCGTTCGAGGGAGCCGGGCTCGGTATCGCTCAGGGCCGTCCCGTCCCCCTCGAAGGCGTCACCCATCCCCTCGACCAGCGACACATACGCCTGGGCCAGCAGCGCGTCCTTCGAGCCGTAGTGATAGCCGATCGAGGCCAGGTTGGTCCCCGACTCCTTGACGATGTCGCGCGCGGTCGTGCGCGCGAACCCCTTCGCCAGCAGGCAGCGCTTGGCGCCTTCGAGCAGATCCTCACGGTGTCCCATACGGGCCACCCTACTCCGATCCATACGACCGTCCTACACGACTGACTTATACGAACGTTCTAGACAGCCGTTTAAGACGCCTCCGCTCCGGGCCCGGCCCACGAGACGCTCGGCGGCGCCCTGGCCGTGGCCGGTCACATGCCCGGCCGGGCGGGCGAAGCCCTGGCGACGGCGGCCCGTGAGGCCTTCACCCACGGAATGCAGGCGGCGGCGATCGCCGCGACGGTACTCCTGCTGGGGGCGGCGGTCCTGGCATCGGTGACACTGCGGCGGGTGCGGGTCCGTGAGACGGAGGCCACGGAGTGCGAGTGAGTCCGAGAAGGCCCTCGCCTGAGCGCGGCTACACAAAAACGCCGGGCGGGCTGGATCTCCAGCCCGCCCGGCACCTTCAAGCCCGTCCGGCGATTGAGGACGAGGCCGCCAGGCCGACACGGGGGGTCTGGGGGCGGAGCCCCCAGGTGGCGGACAACCTCACACGAGGTTGACCGACCGAGCCGACGTCGCGCCGATCTCTTCGGCCAGCTCGTTGAGCACGTTCTGCGGAACAGTGCTGTCCACCGTCAGGATCGCCAGCGCCTCGCCACCCAGGTCCGTACGGGCGACCTGCATGCCCGCGATGTTGATGCCGGCCTCGCCGAGGATGCGGCCGAGGGTGCCGACGACGCCCGGGCGGTCGACGTACTTGAAGACGACCATGTGGTCGGCGAGGGCGAGATCCACGTCGTACTCACCCACCGCGACGATCTTCTGGTGGTGCTTGGGTCCGGCCAGCGTGCCGGAGACCGACACCTCCTCGCCGTTGCCGAGCGTGCCGCGCACGGTCACCACATTGCGGTGGTCCGGCGACTCCGAGCCGGTGGTCAGCCGCACCTCGACGCCCCGCTCCTGCGCGAACAGCGGAGCGTTGACATACGACACGGTCTCATCGACGACATCCTCGAACACGCCCTTCAGAGCGGAGAGTTCGAGCACCTTGACGTCGTGCTGGGTGATCTCGCCGTACACCTCGACGTCGAGGCGGGCCGCGACCTCGCCCGCGAGCGCGGTGAAGATGCGGCCGAGGTTCTCGGCGAGCGGCAGACCCGGCTTGACGTCCTCGGCGATGACGCCGCCCTGGACGTTCACGGCGTCCGGGACGAGCTCACCGGCGAGCGCGAGCCGCACCGACCGAGCGACGGCGATACCGGCCTTCTCCTGCGCCTCGTCCGTGGAGGCACCGAGGTGCGGCGTGCAGACGACCTGGTCCAGCTCGAAGAGCGGGGAGTCCGTGCAGGGCTCCTTCGCGTACACGTCGAGGCCCGCGCCCGCGACGCGGCCCTCCTTGAGCGCCGAGTACAGCGCCTCCTCGTCGACGATCCCGCCACGCGCGGCGTTCACGATCCGCACCGACGGCTTGACCTTGTGCAGCGCGTCGTGGCCGATGAGGCCGAGGGTCTCGGGGGTCTTCGGCAGGTGCACGGTGATGAAGTCCGAGACCTCGAGCAGCTCGTCGAGGGACAGGACCTTCACGCCCATCTGTGCGGCCCGCGCGGGCTGCACATACGGGTCGTACGCCACGACCTTCATGCCGAAGGCCGACATGCGCTGCGCGACGAGCGCGCCGATGCGGCCGAGGCCGACGACACCGAGGGTCTTCTCGGCGAGCTCGACGCCCGTGTACTTGGAGCGCTTCCACTCGCCGTTCTTGAGCGCCGTGTTGGCCTGCGGAATGTGGCGCGCGGTGGCCAGGAGCAGGCCGCAGGCGAGCTCGGCGGCGGTGACGATGTTGGAGGTCGGTGCGTTGACGACCATCACGCCGGCCTTGGTGGCGGACGAGACGTCGACGTTGTCCAGGCCGACGCCGGCTCGTGCGACGACCTTGAGCTTGCCGGCGGCCGCGATGGCCTCGGCGTCGACCTTGGTGGCGGAGCGGATCAGGACCGCGTCGACCTCGGCGATGGCCGGGAGCAGTTCGGCTCGGTCCGCTCCGTTGCAGTGCCGGATCTCGAAGTCCGGGCCCAGGGCGTCGACAGTCGCAGGCGACAGCTCTTCAGCGATGAGTACGACCGGTTTGCCGTTGGCAGCAGTGCTCACGTGAGTCCTCACAAGTCCAATGCGGACGGCCGTCCCGACGGCCGCAGGCGGTGGAGGGGTTGCCGCGTGGAAGACGCACGACGCTGTGGCCCGACGCGTATGTAATGCAGCAAGTCTAGTGCTGCTCGGGAGGTCGTCCTGCGCCTCCGCGGAAGGATCACTCATCCGTGGCTGCGGGCCGTGGACGAGTGGTTACCGGGGGTTCGGCAAAAGGGCCGCAGCGGATCGCTGCGGCCCCGTGCCTACGGCTTACGCCTCTTCGTCATTGACCCAGCTCATGAGCTTACGCAGCTCCTTGCCCGTGGTCTCCAGGAGGTGGTTCTCGTCCCGGGTTTTGTACTCGTTGTACTTCTTCAGGCCGCCGTGGTACTCGGCCATCCACTCGCGGGCGAAGGAACCGTCCTGGATCTCGGCGAGGACCTTCTTCATCTCGGCCTTGGTGGCGTCCGTGATGATCCGCGGGCCGGTGACGTAGTCGCCCCACTCGGCGGTCTCGGAGATCGACCAGCGCATCTTCTCCAGGCCGCCCTCGTACATGAGGTCCACGATCAGCTTCAGCTCGTGCAGGCACTCGAAGTACGCGATCTCCGGCTGGTAGCCGGCCTCGGTCAGCGTCTCGAAGCCCGCCTTGACCAGCGCGGCCGTACCACCGCAGAGAACGGCCTGCTCACCGAACAGGTCGGTCTCGGTCTCCTCGGTGAACGTCGTCTTGATGACGCCGGCGCGGGTGCCGCCGATGCCCTTGGCGTACGAGAGGGCCAGCGCGAAGGCGTTGCCGGTCGCGTCCTGCTCGACGGCCGCGATACACGGAACGCCGCGGCCCTCCTCGTACTGACGGCGCACGAGGTGGCCCGGGCCCTTGGGGGCGACCATGCAGACATCGACGTTCGCCGGGGGCTTGATGAAGTCGAAGCGGATGTTCAGGCCGTGCCCGAAGAACAGCGCGTCGCCGTCCTTGAGGTTGTCCTTGATGGACTCCTCGTAGACCTGCGCCTGGAGCGGGTCCGGAACCAGGATCATGATGACGTCGGCCTCGGCGGCGGCCTCCGACGGCGTCACCACGCGCAGCCCCTGCTCCTCGGCCTTCGCCTTGGACGTGGAGCCCTCGTGCAGACCGACGCGGACGTCTACACCCGAGTCGCGCAGCGACAGCGCGTGGGCGTGGCCCTGGCTGCCGTAGCCGATGACCGCGACCTTGCGGCCCTGGATGATGGACAGGTCGGCGTCAGCGTCGTAGAACAGCTCGGCCACTTTGGGTTCTCTCCTCGGGAGTGCAGGTGTTGCGTCCCACCGTATGACGGCGAGGGGAAGGGAAGTTTCGCGGTCTCGGAATACGGGCGGCCACGCGACCTTCTTCGGGGCTCGACCGCCCGTATCAGGACTTACGCAGAACGGTCCAGCGCGCGCAGCGACCGGTCCGTGATCGAACGCGCCCCGCGGCCGATCGCGATCGTGCCCGACTGGACGAGTTCCTTGATGCCGAAGGGTTCCAGCATCTTGAGCATGGCGGACAGCTTGTCGCTGGAGCCGGTGGCCTCGATGGTGACGGCCTCCGGGGAGACGTCGACCGTCTTGGCGCGGAACAGCTGGACGATCTCGACGATCTGGGAGCGGGTCTCGTTGTCGGCGCGGACCTTCACCAGAACGAGTTCCCGCTGAACGGCCGAGCCCGCCTCGAGTTCGACGATCTTCAGGACGTTGACGAGCTTGTTGAGCTGCTTGGTGACCTGTTCGAGCGGCAGGTCCTCGACATTCACCACGATGGTGATGCGGGAGATGTCGGGGTGCTCGGTGACACCGACGGCGAGCGAGTCGATGTTGAAGCCGCGGCGGGAGAACAGGGCGGTGATCCGGGCGAGGACACCGGGCTTGTTCTCGACCAGGACGGAGAGCGTGTGCTTGGACATTTCTCGGTGGTCTCTCTCGCTCAGTCGTCTTCGTTGTCGCCGAAGTCGGGGCGGACGTCCCGGGCGGCCATGATCGTGTCGTTCGAGGTGCCGGCGGCGACCATCGGCCAGACCATCGCGTCTTCGTGGACGATGAAGTCGACGACGACGGGGCGGTCGTTGATGGAGTTCGCCTCTTCGATGACCTTGTCCAGGTCGTCCGGGGACTCGCAGCGGATGGCGTGGCAGCCCATGGCCTCCGACAGCTTCACGAAGTCGGGGACCCGGGTGCCGGCGCTCGGCTGCCTGCCGTCCGCCTCCGGGCCGCTGTGCAGCACGGTGTTGGAGTAGCGCTGGTTGTAGAAGAGGGTCTGCCACTGGCGGACCATCCCGAGGGCGCCGTTGTTGATGATGGCGACCTTGATCGGGATGTTGTTCAGGGCGCAGGTGGTGAGTTCCTGGTTGGTCATCTGGAAGCAGCCGTCGCCGTCGACCGCCCAGACAGTACGGTCCGGCTGCCCCGCCTTGGCTCCCATGGCGGCCGGGACCGCGTAGCCCATGGTTCCGGCGCCGCCGGAGTTGAGCCAGGTCGCGGGCTTCTCGTACTGGATGAAGTGCGCGGCCCACATCTGGTGCTGGCCGACGCCCGCCGTGAAGATCGTGCCGTCCGGGGCGAGCTGCCCGATGCGCTCGATGACGTGTTGCGGCGAGAGCGAGCCGTCGTCGGGTTGGTCGTAGCCGAGCGGGTAGTTGTCGCGCCAGCGGCTCAGGTCTTTCCACCAGGCGCTGTAGTCGCCGGTGTTGCCCTCGCTGTGCTCCTTCTGCACGGCCTGGACCAGGTCGGCGATGACCTCGCGGGCGTCACCGACGATCGGCACGTCGGCGGCGCGGTTCTTGCCGATCTCGGCCGGGTCGATATCGGCGTGGACGATCTTGGCGTACGGGGCGAAGCTGTCCAGCTTGCCGGTGACGCGGTCGTCGAAGCGGGCTCCGAGGGCGACGATCAGGTCGGCCTTCTGCAGCGCGGTGACGGCGGTGACCGAACCGTGCATGCCCGGCATTCCCACGTGCAGCGGGTGGCTGTCGGGGAATGCGCCGAGCGCCATCAGGGTGGTGGTGACGGGCGCTCCGGTGAGTTCTGCGAGGACCTTCAGCTCGGCGGTCGCGCCGGCCTTGATGACGCCGCCGCCGACATACAGGACGGGCCGCTTTGCGGCGGTGATCAGCTTGGCGGCCTCGCGGATCTGCTTGGCGTGCGGCTTGGTCACCGGGCGGTAGCCGGGCAGGTCCATGGTCGGCGGCCAGGTGAAGGTGGTCTTCGCCTGGAGGACGTCCTTGGGGATGTCGACCAGGACCGGTCCCGGGCGGCCGGTGGAAGCGATGTGGAACGCCTGCGCGATCGCCCGGGGGATGTCCTCCGCCTTGGTGACAAGGAAGCTGTGCTTGGTGATCGGCATGGTGATGCCGACGATGTCCGCCTCTTGGAAGGCGTCCGTACCGATCGCCTTGGACACGACCTGCCCGGTGATCGCGACCAGCGGCACGGAGTCCATGTGCGCGTCCGCGATCGGGGTGACCAGGTTGGTGGCACCCGGCCCGGACGTTGCCATGCACACCCCGACCTTGCCGGTGGCCTGCGCGTAACCGGTGGCCGCGTGGCCGGCACCCTGCTCGTGGCGGACCAGCACGTGACGCACCAGTTTGGAGTCCATCATCGGGTCGTACGCCGGCAGGATGGTGCCGCCGGGGATGCCGAATACCGTGTCGGCCCCAACCTCCTCGAGAGAACGGATGAGGGACTGCGCACCCGTGACGTGCTCGGGCGCGGACGGCTGCCCTGAGGAACGGGGCCGCGGCTGCGGATGGTGGGCCCCGGTGGCCTGCTCGGTCATCGGCATTCTCTTCTCGATGCTGAGGGTTTTTGCGAGGTTTGTGCGAAGTTCGACTGGTGTTGGTGCAACAAAAAACCCCTCGTGCCGTGAGGCAAGCGAGGGGAGCGCGTCGGGTGCGGTCGCTGGGAGTTCCGGTTCATCGGTCCGGTCGTTCCCAGCTCAGCCGACGCGCTTTCCAAGTACGAGAATTCGGGTGCGCATGGCACAGACCTTCTCCCCGGCACACTGTGCCTGTCAAGTGGGTGGGACGGGAGTCTCATCATGTGAGCGCAGAGCCGTCCCTGTGGCGTACGCCGCCGAAGGGCCGCCCACCGCATACGCACCGGAGCCTCCACCTGCGTAAACACCGGCCACGGAGCCGCTGACGAGGACCGGCTCGGCCGGGCGGCCGGGCAGGGGGTAGCGGCCGGAGGCCAGTGCGCGGCGCAGCCGGACCTCGTCGAGCGGTTCGGAGAAGGCCATGCCCTGGCCGTGGGTGCAGCCCATGTCGCGCAGGGCGGTGACCTGCTCGGGCCGGTCCACACCGTCCGCCACAGACTGCAGCCCGAGATCACCGGCGATACGGAGCAGCCCACTGGTGATCTTGTGTAGCCGGGCCGACTCGACGACGCCCTCGACCAGAGAGCGGTCGAGCTTCAGTACGTCGACGGGGAGGCGCCGTAGTGCGGTGATCGTCGCGTAGCCGCTGCCGAGGCCGTCCAGGGCGATCCGGACGCCGAGACGCCTGAGCGCGCTCAGGCGGCGCTCCAACTCGTCCAGGGAGACCTCGGGATCCGTCTCGGCCAGTTCGATGACCAGGGCGCCGGAGGCCACGCCGTGCCGGGTCAGCAGGGCCTCGATGGAACTGAGGGGCATCGAACGGTCGAGGAGCCGGCGGGCGCCCATCCGGACGGCGACGGGCACGGCGAGCCCGGTGACACCGCGCTCGGCGGCCTGCTCGATGGCCTCCTGCAGTATCCAGCGGCCGAGTTCGGCGGTGCGGTCACTGTCCTCGGAGACGCGCAGGAAGTCGGCGGGCGTGAGCAGCGCGCCCTGCGCCGAGCGCCAGCGTGCCTGCGCGACGACCGTCTCGATCCGGCCGGTGTCGAGACAGACCACGGGCTGGTGCAGCAGCGCGAACTCGCCGTCGTGCAGGGCGGCCCGCAGCCGGGTCGCGAGTTCCGCCTTCCGTACGACGTCCTGCTGCATCTGTGGCGCGTACAGCTCGACGCGGCCCTTGCCCGCGGCCTTGGCGCGGTACATCGCAAGGTCGGCGTTGCGCAGCAACTCGCCCGCGCCCAGGCTTGGTTCGGCGAAGGCGACGCCGATGGAGGCGGCCACGCGCACATCGTTGCCGTCGATGGAGTACGGCTGCGAGAGGGTGACGCGGAGCCGGTCGGCGAGCTCGAAGATGTGGCGCTCGCGCGCGGTGCGGTCGCGGGTGCCGTCGCCGACGATGAGGGCCGCGAACTCGTCGCCGCCGAGCCGGGCCGCGGTGTCCCCCTGCCGTACGGCGTCCTGGAGTCTGCGCGCGGCCTGGACGAGCAGCTCGTCGCCGGCCTGGTGCCCGATCGTGTCGTTGACGGCCTTGAAGCCGTCGAGGTCGATGAAGAGCACGGCGGTGCCGCGGTCGGAGGAGCGGCGGCCGGAGAGCGCCTGCTGGACGCGCCGGGTGAACAGGGCGCGGTTGGGCAGGTCGGTGAGCGGGTCATGCTCGGCGTTGTGCTGCAACTGGGCCTGGAGGCGCACCCGTTCGGTCACGTCACGGCTGTTGAAGATGAGGCCGCCGTGGTGCCGGTTGACGGTCGACTCGACGTTGAGCCAGCCGCCGTCGCCGGAGCGGAAGCGGCATTCGATGCGCGTAGTGGGTTCCTCAAGTGGGCTGGCGGCAAGGAAGCGGCGCACCTCGTGCACCACGCAGCCCAGGTCCTCCGGGTGGATGAAGGAGGCGAGCTCGGTCCCTTCGAGTTCCTCCGCGGGCCGTCCGTAGACTCCGGCGGCGGCCGGGCTGACGTAATGGAGGATGCCGTTCGGCGTGGCGATCATGATGACGTCGCTGGAGCCCTGCACCAGGGAGCGGAAGTGGTTCTCCTTCTGGGCCAGTTCCTGGGTGAGGGTGATGTTGTCGAGCAGCATGATGCCCTGGCGCACGACAAGGGCGAGTACGACCGTGCCACCGGTGATGAGCACCACGCGGTCGACGCTTCTGCCGTTGAGCACGTTGTAGAGAATGCCCAACGTGCAGACGGCCGCGGCCAGATAGGGCGTGAGTGCCGCGAGCGAACCGGCGATGGGCCGGCCTGCCGGATGCCGACTGGGACCTCCTTCCTGGAGGGGCACCTGAGCCGCTTGTTCCGGCAGGGGTGCCGCTTGTCCCGGCCGGGGCCGCGGCACGTAGCCGAACACCACGCGCGTGTGCCCCTCTTCTTCCGTTTCCGTCTGTCCTTGTCGGGGCCCCACCCAGGGGGCGTAGGCGAGCAGCAGCGAACCGGCGAACCAGCCGGCGTCGAGCAACTGGCCCGAGCGGTAGTCGTTGTGCAGCAGCGGCGAGGTGAACAGCGCGTCGCACATCACCGTCAGGGCGAGGGCCCCTATGGCGGTGTTCACCGCGGACCTGTGGACGGGCGATCGCCTGAAGTGCAGCGCGAGCACCATGCTGATCAGGGCGATGTCCAGCAGGGGGTACGCCAGCGACAGCGCGGTGTGCGCGACACTCTGCCCCCCGGCCTTGGCCGCCTGGGCGAGCGCGAGGCTCCAGGAGAGCGTGAGCAGCGAGCCGCCTATCAGCCAGGCGTCCAGGGCCAGGCAGGTCCAGCCGGACTTGGTCTCGGGCCGTTTGGCGAAGACGAGCAGTCCCACGATGGCCGGCGGTGCGAAGCACAGGAAGAACAGGTCGGCGTAGCTGGGGCTGGGTATCGGGCGGGACAGGACGACCTCGTACCAGCCCCAGACGAAGTTGCCCGCCGCTGTCATCGCGGAGGAGAGGGCGAACAGCAGCCAGGCGGGGCGAAAGCGGCTGCGGCCGGGCCGGGCGCCGAGGAAACAGGAGACGGCCGCGGCGGCGGCTGCCGCGCTCAGCCCGAAGTCACCCATGATCAACGCGAGCGTCTGCGAGCCCCAACTGAAGGCGCAGCCGATGGTGTATCCCGCGCACACCAGGGCCAGCACCACTTGCGGGACCAGGCTCGTGCCGCCGTCGGTGAGCGGGCGGCGGGCCAGCAGCGCCCCCTGGGAGCTCACTGTGTCCCTCCGGTCCGCGCCGCCCCCGAGTCCCTCTGGTCCCGGCTTGCCGAAGGGGGTCCCGCCGCCCGAGCCGTGCGAAGCCGGTTCGAGGGTGGGGGCGCGTGCCGCCTGCGGCCGCTGGGCCTGCGGCGGTGAGGGTGGCTTTGGCCGCTTCTGTGTGGTGCGTGCGAGGTTCGCCGTCGGCGGCCCCGCCGCGTCGGATCGTTGGTCCATAGGCCGTACATCGCCCGTCGCCCCCCTCACAGTCCGCTGTCTCGTCCCCGGCGCCGTCGGTGCGCGGCGCATCCCCTGTCCGGACGATACACCAGTCTCGTCACTCAGGGACATAGTCCCTCTACTCTCCGTGACGACCAGCGGTGATACGTGAACCGACCGCAGTCAGGGGACTGCGGAGGGTGGTCGCAGAGGCTACGCGCCCGTCGTAAGGACCACGTTCCGCATCGGCTCCCGGTTCACAAAACGACGGAACTGGTCCACCAGGAGCCGCTTGGCACGCGGATAGAACGCGGATGTCGGGCCCCCCACATGCGGACTGATCAGCACTCCGGGCGCATGCCACAACGGGTGCCCCTTGGGCAGCGGTTCGGGGTCGGTGACGTCGAGAGCCGCTCGGATCCGGCCACTTTCCAGCTCGGCGAGCAGCGCCTTCGTGTCGACGACACCGCCGCGGGCGACGTTCACCAGCAGTGCGCCGTCCTTCATCCGTGCCAGGAAATCGGCGCCCGCCAGGCCCTTGGTCTGCTCGGTGAGCGGTGTGATGAGCACCACGACATCGGCGTCCGGCAGGAGTTCGGGCAATGCGTTGATCGGATGCACGGGGCCGCGCTCCGTCTCACGTGCGGAGCGCGCGACGCGCGCCACCCGCGCGACCTCGAAGGGCGCGAGCCGGTCCTCGATCGCGGCGCCGACCGAGCCGTAGCCGACGATCAGAACAGACCTGTCGGCGAGCGCGGGCCGGAACCCCGACCGCCACTCCTCGCGCTCCTGCCCGCGCACGAAGTCGGGGATGCCCCGCAGCGAGGAGAGGATCAGCGTCAGCGTGAGCTCGGCCGTACTGGCGTCGTGCACCCCGCGCGCATTGCACAACTGCACGCCCTCGGGGAGCAGTCCCAGACCCGGCTGGACGTGGTCGATGCCGGCCGACATCGTCTGCACGACCCGTACGGACGTCATTTCGGCCATCGGCCGCACCGATACCTCGCTGCTCTTCATGTAAGGCACCACATAGAGCGCGCAGTTCGCGGGATCGGCGGGAAAGTCCTGCTCACCGTCCCAGAAACGGTAGTCGAGGCCTTCGGGGAGGCCATCGATGTCGGCCGGGTCGAAAGGAAGCCACACTTCGGAAGTCATGCTCAGGAGGCTAGGCGAAGGATTGTCAGAGCCAGAGGTTAGTTTGGGGGTCGCGAAAGGGAGGGCACAGCCAGGTGGAGCGCAGGACGATCGGGGCTGCGGCGCTCGAGGTGGGGGCTGTCGGGCTCGGGTGCATGCCGATGAGCTGGGCGTACTCGGCTTCGCGGCAGCGGGGTGATGAGTCGCTGCGGACCCTGCACACGGCCCTCGACCAGGGCTCGAGCCTCCTGGACACCGCCGACATGTACGGGCCGTTCACCAATGAGCTGCTGGTGGGCCGGGTGCTCAAGGAGCGGCGACCGGAGGCGTTCGTCTCCACGAAGTGCGGGCTGCTGGTCGGTGAGCAGCACATTGTCGCCAACGGCCGTCCCGGGTATGTGAAACGGGCCTGCGACGCCTCGCTGCGGCGGCTGCAGACGGACGTCATCGACCTCTACCAGCTGCATCGCGCCGACCCCGAGGTGCCGGTCGAAGAAACCTGGGGCGCGATGGCGGAGCTCGTGACGGCGGGAAAGGTACGGGCGCTCGGGCTGTGCGCGGTGAGCGCCCGGTCAGGCCGCCGCTCGGGGGCACACCTGCACGACGGAACGATCCGGCAGCTGGAGCGGGTGCAGCAGGTCTTCCCCGTGAGCGCGGTGGAGGCCGAGCTGTCGGTGTGGTCGCCGGAGGCACTGGACGGGCTGCTGCCGTGGTGCGAGGCGCGCGGCATCGGTTTCCTGGCCGCGATGCCCCTCGGCAACGGCTTTCTGACCGGCACGCTCACACCCGGCGAGGGCTTCGAACCCGATGACGTACGCGCCCGGCATCCCCGTTTCACGGCCGAGATGATGGCCGCGAACCAGCCGGTCGTGGCCGGTCTGCGCCGTATCGCGCGGCGGCACGGGGAGGAGACCGGTGAGGAGGTCACTCCCGCGCAGGTGGCGCTCGCGTGGGTGCTCGCGCAGGGGCGGCATGTGGTGCCGGTGCCGGGGGCCAAGCGGGAGCGCTGGGCGGCCGAGAACGCGGGGGCGGCCGGGCTGCGCCTGTCGGCGCGGGATCTGGCGGAGGTGGCGGAGCTGCCTGCGGCTCAGGGGTCGTGGGACTGAGCGGGACGCACGACAAGGCTCACAGCACGGCAGGCTCACAGCACGACGTCCCACGGCACGACGGCCCACGGCACGACGGCCCGCAGCACGGCAGCTCACAGCTTGATGAGCGAGGGTGGTTCGGGGACTGCCTAAAGGTCTCGCCGTGATGCGCGTCCGGATCTCGTCGCACTTCGCGTGCGGAGATCGGGAACCTGTGAGGCGGTTGCGGTGTATGAACAGTAGAACCTGCCGCGTCGAAGGGATCCAGATCGTGCAACGTCGAGCTGTGACGGCCGTGTTGGCCGCTGCCGCCCTCCTGCTGACGGCCGGCTGTTCTTCCGGCGACGGGGAGGGGTCGGACGGCGGAGCGAACGCCTCCCCGAGTCGTACGGAATCGGGGTCCTCCCCCGGCGGGCAGGCGACCGAGGGGGCGCCACCCGCGAAGGGCTCCGTGAAGGTCGTGCGGACCGTCGCCGAGGGTCTGAACACACCGTGGGGCCTCGCGCCACTGCCCGAAGGCGACCTGCTGGTGTCCTCGCGAGACGAGGGGACGATCACCCGGGTCGACACGGAGAGCGGCGAGAAGACCGAGGTGGGCTCGGTACCGGGCGTCGCTGCCGCCGGCGAGGGCGGCCTGATGGGCCTCGCGCTCTCACCGGAGTACGCCTCGGACCACATGGTCTACGCATACTTCACCTCGGCGTCGGACAACCGCATCGTGCGCATGCTGTACGACGAGAAGAAGCCGGCCGGTGAGCAGCTGGGCGCACCCGACACGGTGTTCAGGGGCATCCCGAAGGGCACGAATCACAACGGCGGGCGGATCGCCTTCGGCCCGGACAAGATGCTCTACGCCGGCACGGGCGAGCGGTACGAAGCCGAACTGGCCCAGGACAAGAACTCCACGGGAGGCAAGATCCTCCGCCTGACCCCGGACGGCGAGCCGGCGCCGGGCAACCCCTTCGACTCCCCCGTCTACTCCTACGGCCACCGCAATGTGCAGGGTCTGGCCTGGGACTCCGAAAAGCGCCTGTGGGCCGCTGAGTTCGGCCAGAACACCTGGGACGAGCTGAACCACATCGAGCCGGGCGACAACTACGGCTGGCCGGACGCCGAGGGCAAGTCCGACGACTCCCAGTACCACGACCCGGTCGCCCAGTGGGGCGTGGCCGAGGCCTCCCCCAGCGGCATCGCCTACGCGGAGGGCTCCATCTGGATGGCGGGCCTGCGCGGCAAGCGCCTGTGGCGCATCCCCCTGAACGGCACGGAGACGGCGGCCGACCCCCAGGCCTTCCTGAAGGAAGAGCACGGGCGCCTGCGCACGGTGGTCTCGGCGGGCGACAACAAGCTGTGGCTGGTCACCAGCGAAACGGACGGCCGGGGGACACCGGACGACGGGGACGACAAGATCCTTGAGCTGGAGGTGACGTAGGGCGGCGGCACCGGACAGGCTTTCAGTCCGCGTCGGCGTCCGGTTCCGCGGGCGTCTGGGCAGGCAGGCGTACGACGACCTTGCCGGACGTGAGGTCTATCGGCCCGCGGCCCGGGTCGCTGTCCCCTGCGTCCTCGCGGGTCATCTCCAGACGGTTGCGCTCGTCCTGGGTGTGCTTGCGGCCGGGTGCGAACAGTTGCTCGAGCATGTTGAACACGGCGCCTCCCTGGGCCCGGGGTCCTCTACAGCGTAAGCCTCACCCTGCCGCTTCAGCAGCGGGTGTCTCGGACGGGAACAGCCGTAGCCGGTGGGCCAGGGCCGCTGCCTCGCCGCGGCCGGAGACGTTCAGCTTGGCGAGGATGTTGGAGACGTGGACGCTGGCCGTCTTCGGGGAGATGAAGAGTTCCTCGGCTATCCGGCGGTTGCTGCGGCCGGCGGCGACCAGGCGCAGAACGTCGCGCTCCCGGCTGGTCAGGCCGAGCGCCTCGGCCGGGTCGGCAGGTGTGAGGGCCGGCGGCTCGGGGGCCCGAGGGGTGCGCGTCAGGGTGAGGCGGGCGCGTTGGGCGAGCAGGGCGATGGACTCGGCGAGCGGGCGGGCGCGGAGGTGGCCCGCGACGGCTCCGGCCAGGCGCAGAAGCTCGGTGGCGCGGTCGCGGGCATCGTCGTCGCCCAGGCCGGAGGCCAGCAGGGACTCGGCGAGGCGGTGGCGGACGCGGGCCAGGTCGTACGGGCGCTCCAGCGGCTCGAAGGCGGTCACGGCGGCGGACCAGTCGGCCGGGGTGTCCCTGCCCTCGGCGCGCAGCAGCTCGGCGCGCACCCAGCGCTCGTACGCCCCCCAGAGCGGCACGTTCGTAGCAAGCTGCTTGGCGCTCTCGCGGATGCGCTCGATGTGTTCGGCGCGGCCCTGCTCGGCAGCGGGCAGACCGCGGGCGTCGGCCTCCGCGGTGACGGCGGCGAGCAGCAGCAGCCAGCCGTAGCGCTGGGTGCCGGGTGGCAGGCCGGCCTCCAGGGCGCGGTCGAGTTCGTCGCGGGCGTCGAGGAGGCGGCCCTCGGCCGCGGCGAGAGTGAGGGTGAGCCGGGCCAGCGGCAGCGAGTTCTGCGGCATGAGGTCGTGGGTGCCGTACGCGTCACGGGCGGCGGCCAGGTGGCGGCCCGCCTCGGCGAGATTCCCCCGGGCGAGCGCGATGTCGCTCAAGCGCAGGCACGCGCCGCCACGTGGCTCGGCGCTCGGGAGGGCATGCTGAGCGTTCGTCGCGGCCTGGCAGGCTTCCTCCCACTGGCCCAGGGAGTAGAGAGAATCCGAGAGGTTGTCCCACACCCAGGACTCCGACTCCAACAGACCCATTCTCCCGGTGAGTTCAAGACCGTCCCGCAGGATGCCGACGGCCTCCTTGGAACGGCCGATGCCTTCCAGAGTGCCCGGCAGGTTCACATAGCTGCGGCCCACCTCCCGGGCCGCCCCGAGCTCCACCGACTGGCTCCGGACCTCGTACAACTCGGCGAGGCCCGCTTCGATGTCCCCCGCTTCGACCATGAGTCCGCCGAGCGTGAGCCGCGCGTTCAGCTCGATCTCTCGTGCACCCACCATGCGCGCGTACTCCACGGCGCGCTCGGCGTCCGTCAGGGCCTCGGGCCCCGGTGTATGGAGCATGGACCAGCCGGCGACCGTCGCCAGGACCTCGGCGTGCACCTCCGAGGGCGGCAGACCGCGGACCAGCTCCTGGGCGGTGCCGAGTTCCTTCCAGCCGTCGCCGCGGCCCAGTGCCTGTACCAGTCGGGAGCGCTGGGTCCAGAACCAGGCGGCGCGCAGGGGCTCGTCGTCGCCCTCCAGGAGATGAAGGGCCCGCTTAGTGATCTTCAGAGCGCGCTCGCGCTCCCCGCAGAGCCGGCCCGCGACGGCCGCCTCGGCCATCAGGTCGAGATAGGTCAGCGGCTTGTTGACCGGGTCGCAGCCGCACGGCGGAGCCGGGGCGCAGCCACAGGGAGGATAGGCCTCGGCGTAGTCGACTGGGCGCAGCTCGGCGCGCACGGCGTCGGGGGCGGAGTCCCACAGCTCCATCGCCCGCTCCAGGAGCCGCAGTTGCTCCGAGTAGGCGTGCCGGCGACGGGCCGCCACGGAGGCGTCGAGAACGGCTGGCAGGGCCTTGGCCGCGTCGTGCGCGTGATACCAGTAGCTGGCCAGGCGCGCGGCACGCTCATCGGCCGGTACGAGCGTCGGGTCCGCCTCCAGTGCTTCGGCGTAGCGCCGGTTGAGGCGGGAGCGCTCGCCGGGCAGCAGGTCGTCGGCGACGGCCTCGCGCACCAGGGAGTGGCGGAAGTGGTAGCCGTCCCCGTCGGGTGTCGCGAGCAGGAGGTTGGCTCCCACAGCGGCCCGCAGCGCCTCGATGAGATCGTCCTCGGAGAGCTGCGCCACGGCGGCGAGCAGCGCGTACTCGACGGTGGAGCCGCCCTCCGCGACGATCCGGGCGACCCGCTGCGAACTCTCGGGCAGGCTCTCGACCCGGACCAGGAGCAGGTCCCGGAGGGAGTCGGTGAGGCCGGTGCGGCAGCCCTCGTTCGCTGCCACGGCGAGTTCCTCGACGAAGAACGCGTTCCCGTCGGAGCGTTCGAAGATCTCGTCGACGAGGGTCGGGGCGGGCTCGGAGGCAAGGATTCCGGCGATCTGGCGGCCGACTTCGGCGCGGCTGAAGCGGCCGAGTTCGATACGGCGGACCGTGCGCAGGCGGTCCAGCTCGGCCAGCAGCGGGCGCAGCGGATGGCGGCGGTGGACGTCGTCGGCGCGATAGGTGGCGACGACGACGAGCCGGCCGCTGCGGAGCGTACGGAAGAGGTAGGCGAGGAGGTGACGGGTCGAGGCGTCGGCCCAGTGCAGGTCCTCCAGGAGGACGACCACCGTGCGCTCGGCTGCGACGCGCTCCAGGAGGCGGACGGTGAGCTCGAAGAGGCGGGCCATGCCCTCCTCGTCGTGCCGCCCACGCGAGGTGTCGCCCAGCTCGGGCAGCAGCCGGGCCAGCTCCTCCTCCTGCCCGGCCGCCGCTGCGGACAGCTCGTCGGGAAGCCGGCGGCGCAGGGCGCGCAGGGCGGTGGAGAACGGGGCGAAGGGCAGCCCGTCGGCGCCGATCTCGACACAGCCGCCGAGCGCCACGACTGCGCCCGCACGGTCGGCCGCGCCGGCGAACTCCTCGATGAGACGTGTCTTTCCGACGCCCGCCTCACCGCCGACCAGTAACGCCTGTGGCTCGCCCGCGGCAGCGCGGGCGAGCGCGTCGTTCAGCACGTCCAGCTCGTCGGCGCGACCCACGAAAACCGGACTGACGGACCTGGTCTCCACGACGCCGAGCATCGCACAGGGGTCTGACAGCGCGGCAGCGATTATCGGCGGCCCGCCCGTCCCTGACTTCCCTGCACGGTGTGGCGGCAGCCCCGCACGGCGCAGTGCCGGGAGTCCCCCCGGACTCCCGGCACTGCTGGCACCTCCGGCGCTCTTGGCGCCTTCCCCGGCCGGCATTACGCAGCGCGTGCGAAGCGGTGGCGGCGTGGGTGCGGGCGTCGGTTCACCTGCCCTTCGGTGTCGTCCTTCGCTGAGCGGCGGGCGGCTCGGCGGGCGCGGACGGCCTCGCGCGCCATCCGGTAGCTTTCGGCCTCGCGGATCATCTCGGCGGAACGGATCTGCTGGAGCTCGTACGCGAACATCTCGTACCCCTCGTGAAGAAGTCGGTTTCGGGCTTCGCTTTGTGCGATGCCTCAACCTTCGTCTCCAAGGGGGGTGCCTCGCATCGGGAGAGTTCCGCATCTTGCGCACGGGAGGGGCCTTAGGTCTGCCGTAAGAATCTCGCGGCGGACCTAAGGCCCCTCAGGACGTGCGGTTTCCAGACTGCTTCCCAGTAGGCGGTTCAGCTGCCGGCGGGCACGGAGAGCAGGATGTCGGAGTACTTGAGGGCGGCCAGCAGCAGACCGATGACGCCGAGCGAGACGCCCGCCCAGGCGACCGATTTGGTCCACGGGGCCTGTACGCGGTCCGGGTTCCCGAACGCGGGCCGCACGAGCACCACGACGCCGACGATCAGTGCGGCCAGCGCGAAGAACCCCGCGACCAACGCGTTGGCGTTCCAGGAGTCGCCGTACAACTCCTTGAGCTGGGTGCCCACGCTCGACTGCTGCGCCGTCTCCAGCTGCCCGTACAGCGAGTCGCGGGCCTGTGCCACGGTGCCGACCCAGCTGCCCGTCAGCGAAACGATGCCGAGTCCGGCGGATACGACGGCGGCGGCACCCTGGCCCACGCCGGAACCGCTCGCGCCTGCACGGGTGCCGTCACCGGAGTCCGGGTACGCCTGCTCGTCGTCGTCCTCGTACGCTTCGGCGTCGGCCTGGTCCCCGGCCGTGTCGCCGTCCTTCGTGAGCTGCACGTCCTCCTCGTCGCGCTTTGCCTCGGTGCCGGTGTCGGTGCCGGCCTCGTCAACTGTCTTGGATCCCATGCACGGCACCGTACGGACGCTGTCTGAGAAGTGTCTTAATGATCGTCGCGAGCTGCACGCGCGCGTGCGTCACGCCACTCCGGCGCGAGCACGGACCAGACTTCGAGGTCCTGGCGCACGCCCCGGTAGGGGTAGCTCTCCCGGAACACGCCGTCGCGGCTCATGCCCAGCCGCCGCGCCACGTTGATGCTCGGTTCGTTGGCGGTCGACGCCTGCCACTCCACACGGTGGATGCCGCGTTCGTCGACCGCCCAGTCGACGAGGATCCGCATGGCGCGGGTGACGAGCCCGCGTCCCGCGCCGGCCGGCTCCAGCCAGCACCCGACCTCGCAGGTGCCCCGCTCGGCGTCGAAGTGCAGGAACAGCACACCGCCGACGAGCTTTCCCTCCAGCCACAGCCCGTGCAGGCTGCCGGTGTCGGCGGCGCGCTTGTCGGCGTACGACTGGAGGAGTTCGCGCGCGGAGCCGGCATCCGTGGCGTTCGCCCCGAAGGGGATGTGCTGCCCGATGAACTCACGTCCCCGGTCCAGGTGCGCCAGGAACTCCTCGGCGTGCCAGGGCTCCAGGGGTCTCAGTTCGGCGCCGTCCTCACCCAGGGATATTGCGTACATCCTGCTGCCGCTCCTTCACCAGTACGTCCATCAGCGCGCCGTCTCGCGCAGCCGGAATCGTCGCATGGGAGGGGCCGGCAGGGCTGGACTCGGGCGGTTCGATGCTGATGCGTGGCAGGCGGCGGTCGAGCCAGCGTGGCAGCCACCAGTTGGCGCCGCCGAGCATGTGCATCAGGGCGGGCACCAGGAGCGTACGCAGTACGAAGGCGTCGAGCGCGACCGCGGCGGCGAGCGCGATGCCGAACATCGCGATGACGCGGTCGCCGCTGAGCACGAAGGCGAGGAAGACCGAGATCATGATCACGGCGGCGGAGTTGATCACCCGGCTGGTTTCGGCGAGGCCGACGCGGACGGCCCGCCGGTTGTCGCCGGTCTCCAGCCATTCCTCGTACATCCGGCTGACCAGGAAGACCTGGTAGTCCATGGAGAGCCCGAAGAGCACGGACACCATGATCACTGGCAGGAATGGTTCGATCGGACCCGCGCTGCCGAGGCCCAGCAGCTCACTCCCCCAGCCCCACTGGAAGATCGCGACGACGACGCCGAAGGCGGCGGCGACGGCCGCGACATTCATCGCGGCGGCCTTCAGGGGTATGCCGATGGAGCGGAAGGCGAGCAGCAGCAGCAGGCAGCCGAGCCCGATCACTACGCCCACGAACAGGGGCAGCTTGCCGATGATGACCTCGGCGAAGTCGTCGTAGCCGGCCGTGACACCGCCGACGTGCAGGTCCAGCGAGGTGTCCGTCTCGGCCCGGGGCAGCACGTCGGTGCGCAGCCGGTCGACGAGGTCGCTGGTCTTCTGGGACTGCGGCGAGGACTCCGGGATGACGGTGAGGTAAGCGGTGTCGCCGCCGTTGTCGTACGTCACCGGGGTCACCGAGGCGACCCCCTCGGTGGACCGGAGCGTGGTGTCGAGGTTGTTCAGGGCGAGCTGGTCCTGGGCGGTGTCGACCTCCGTGACGAGGGTCAGCGGACCGTTGACGCCGGGTCCGAAACCGTCGGCCAGCAGGTCGTACGCCTGGCGGGTGGTGGCGGTCTCCGGGTTGTTGCCCTGGTCCGAGGTGCCGAGGTGCAGGCCGAGTGTGGGCAGCGCCAGCACGGTCATGACGGCGAGGGCGACGACTCCGAGCAGCTTGGGGTGCCGCTCGACGAAGGCGGACCAGCGGGCGGCGAGCCCGGTGGGGATCTCCGGCTGGGGGCCGTGCTCGTCCAGGTGGCGGCGCTCGCGGCGGCTGAGGGCGCGCATGCCGATGAGGGAGAGCAGCGAGGGCAGCAGGGTCACGGAGGCCGCGACGGTGAGGATCACGGTCAGGGACGCGGCGATCGCGACGCCGTTGAGGAAGCTGAGCCGCAGGATGAGCATGCCGAGCAGGGCTATGCACACCGTTGCGCCCGCGAAGACGACGGCGCGTCCGGTGGTGGCCACCGCGGTCCGCGCGGCCTCGGCGACCGGCAGTCCGCGTTTGAGTCCGCGCCGGTGTCTGGTGACGATGAACAGCGCGTAGTCGATGCCGACGCCGAGGCCGATCAGCATGCCGAGCATCGGCGCGAAGTCGGCGACGGTCATGAGGTGGCCGAGCAGCACGATCCCGGCGTACGCCGTGCCGACGCTCACCAGAGCTGTGGCGATCGGCAGCATTGAGGCGGCGAGCGAGCCGAAGGCGAGGAAGAGGACCACGGCGGCGACGATCACGCCGACCACCTCGGCGATATGGCCGCCCGAGGACTCGGTGAGCCCGATGGCGTTACCGCCCAGCTCGACCTGAAGGCCGTCCGTCTCGGCGTCCTTGGCGGTGTCCACGACGGCCTGGACTTCGGCCTTGTCGACGTCCTTGGACTGCTCGTCGAAGGTGACCGAGGCGTAGGCGGTGTGCCCGTCTGCGCTGATCCGGCCGGCACCCTGGCTGTCGTACGGGTCGGTCACGGAGGCCACGCCGGGCAGTTCCTCGATCTTGTCGAGGGTGACCGTCATCGTCTGCTCGACATCGGCGGCGCGTACGGAACCCGCGTCGGAGGCGGTGTGCCAGACGATCGTGTCGCTGTCCCCGCTGAGGTCCGGGAAGCTCTTCTGCAGCAGCTGGGCGGCGCGGCCGGATTCCGTGCCTGGCACCTTGTAGTCGTTCGAGTACGCGGATCCGGCGACCGCTGCGACGACGGTCGTACCGCCGAGCGCGAGGATCCAGAGCAGAACGACCAGAAGGCGGTGCCTGACACACCAGCGCGCGAGTGCTGCCACGAACGAGCTCCCAGTGGGGTGGGGATTGTGGATCTTTACCGGGAACCGCCGAGCAAAGAACACATGAGCAATACGTGGACAACTCTTGCAGGCCGTAGAGATCGTTAGCCGTTTTCGTGGACTTACTCACAGAAATGCGAGGGACTTCACAGCACGCTTATTTGAATCCTCCCCTCCCCCTGAAGGGGAGGGGATTCCCGGCTCAGGCCGCCTCCTGGAGCAGCGCTCCAGGAGGTCTTCCGCCATCGGCACCAGCCGGGTTGAGACCAGCCCGGGCGAGCATCACGCGTGCGGAGTTCTTGTCCCGTGGAGACGCGGTTCCGCACACGGTGCAGGTGTAGGTGCGCTCACCCAGCGGCAGGCGATGCTTGGCTCTCGCATCGCACTGCGCGCAGTCCATAGTGGTGTGCGCGGGATGGACCAGGTGCACGGTCCTGCCGTGCTTGCGGCCCATCTCGATCAGAGCCTGCTTGGTCGCGCCGATGGCGGCGTCCGCGGCCTTGCGGGCCATGGTGGTCCTGGCCAGGAACTTCGGACGGAAGTCCTCCACCGCGAGGGCATCGTGGTCGCGGACCACCTTCTTGGCCCACTTGCGGCCGGTGTCCTCACGCTGCCTGGCGACCTTCTTGTGCGCCTTCGCCCGCAGCTCCTTCGCCGCGCGGTAGCCCTTCGAGGCAGCCTGCCCCTGCTTCGGCTTGCGGCGGGCCATCATCCGGTCGTACCGGGTCAGCTTCTGCTGCGCCTTCCTGCCGTGCTCGGCGTGCGGCAGGTCGTGCGCGTCGGACGTGGTGGTCGCGGTCTCCCTCACACCCCAGTCGACACCGAGTGCGCGGCCGGTCTTGGGCAACGGCTGCACCTCGGCGGGGACGACGAACGAGCAGTACCAGTGCCCGAGGCTGTCCTGGTATACGCGCACCGAGGACGGCTCTGCGGGCAGGTCCCGCGACCACACCACGGTCAATACGATGCCGCCCGCCAGGTGCAGCCGGTCGTCCTTGAGACGGAAGCCGCGCCGGGTGTAGTTCAGGGTCGGCAGCGCCTCGCGCTTGGTCTTCCACGTCGGCATCCCCGCCCGACGGTGCTGCGCAACGCCCTCGCGGATGTCCTTTTGCGCCTTGGCCCTGGACTTGCCGAAATCCCGGATGACCTGCTGCTGGGGAACCGACGAGCCCTCACGCAGCCACGGCGTACAGGCGCGGGCCTCGGTCAGCATCCTGTCGAGCTGCGCCGGGCCGCAGGTGGCCTTCTGGCCGGTGGACTTGTTGTGCAGGTGTACGGCCCTGGACTTGGCGACGCATTCGTTCCACACCCAGCGGCATCGGTCCCACTCCGCCGCCAGGGCGGTGCGGGCGGTGCGGGCGGTGGACGACACGCGCAGCCGGTAGGTGTAGCGGGCCTGCCCGGCCTCCGCAGCCGCCGTCACCTGCGCCATCTCGCCCCCTCACGGCCCCTGGCCGGGCCACGGTGCCGTCCCGAACCTCTCCGAAGGACCATATGTACGACGCCAGCACACACGCACCCCGATCCCCCGGCCACCACCCCGACCAGCGATCACAGGCACACGTGTTCGCATCACCCTCGGCGATGCCGACAGCGGTACGGGCGCTCCGCGCCCTGAACCGGGAGCGGCGACGCTCAGCGTCGCGACACCCGGATGCGATTCCCCCTCGGCGTGAACACCGGGGCCTCCTCGCAAGAAACAGGTGAAGTCGCCGTGGGCAGCACGGCGTTGAGCATCATCCTGCAGATCGCCGCGTCCGTCGGCATGGCGCTGACGGCTACGGACGGGTTCCGTACGACGCTACTGTGCGGGGTTGATGGCGCTGGCGCTTCCTATGGCGGTTCGGTTGCCGCATTTGAGCCCGTCTGGGGGCACCTCCCAGCGGTAGCTGGGGAGATTGAGGACGAGGCCGCCAGGCCGATACGGGGGGCTGGGGGCGGAGTCCCCAGGGGCGGCACACACGAGGGGCGGTGCGCCTGAACCCAGGTGCACCGCCCCTCAAGCGACAGAGCGAGGGCTAGCCCTCGACCCCCAGCTTCTCAAGGATCAGTTCCTTGACGCGGGCCGCGTCGGCCTGCCCCCGCGTGGCCTTCATGACCGCGCCCACGAGGGCACCCGCCGCGGCCACCTTGCCACCGCGGATCTTGTCCGCGATGGCCGCGTTGCCCGCGATGGCCTCGTCGACGGCGGCCGTGAGGGCGCCCTCGTCCGAGACGACCTTCAGGCCACGCTTCTCGACGACCTCGTCCGGGGTGCCTTCGCCCGCGAGAACGCCTTCGATGACCTGACGGGCCAGCTTGTCGTTGAGGGAGCCCTCCTTGACCAGCGAGGTCACCCGGGCCACCTGCTCGGGCGTGATCGGCAGTTGGTCGATCGGACGCCCCGACTCGTTGGCGTTCCGGGCCAGTTCGCCCATCCACCACTTGCGGGCCGAGACCGAGTCGGCACCCGCCTCGATCGTGGCGGCGATCAGATCGACCGCGCCCGCGTTCAGGATCGACTGCATGTCGTGCTCGGAGATCCCCCACTCCTCGCGCAGCCGGTTGCGGCGTACCCGCGGCAGTTCGGGCAAGCCCGCCCGCAGCTCCTCGACCCACTCGCGGGTCGGAGCGACGGGGACGAGGTCCGGCTCGGGGAAGTAGCGGTAGTCCTCCGCCTCTTCCTTCACGCGCCCGGAGGTCGTGGAGCCAGTGTCCTCGTGGAAGTGGCGGGTCTCCTGGATGATCGTGCCGCCGCTGCTCAGGACGGCGGCGTGCCGCTGGATCTCATACCGGCAGGCACGCTCCACCGACCGCAGCGAGTTGACGTTCTTCGTCTCGGAGCGCGTACCGAACTTCTCGGTGCCGTTGGGGCGCAGCGAGAGGTTCACGTCGCAGCGCATCTGGCCCATCTCCATGCGGGCCTCGGAGACACCGAGTGCCTTGATGAGCTCGCGCAGCTCGGCCACGTACGCCTTGGCGACCTCGGGAGCGCGCTCCCCCGCTCCCTCGATCGGCTTGGTGACGATCTCGATCAGCGGGATGCCGGCGCGGTTGTAGTCGAGGAGGGAGTGCGAGGCGCCGTGGATACGGCCCGTGGCGCCGCCCACGTGCGTGGACTTGCCGGTGTCCTCCTCCATGTGGGCGCGCTCGATCTCCACACGGAAGACCTCGCCGTCCTCCAACTGGACGTCCAGATAGCCGTTGAAGGCGATCGGCTCGTCGTACTGGGAGGTCTGGAAGTTCTTCGGCATGTCCGGATAGAAGTAGTTCTTCCGGGCGAAACGGCACCATTCGGCGATCTCGCAGTTCAGCGCGAGACCGATCTTGATCGCGGACTCGACACCGGTCTTGTTCATGACCGGGAGCGAGCCGGGCAGGCCGAGACAGACGGGGCAGGTCTGCGAGTTCGGCTCGGCGCCCAGCTCGGTCGAACAGCCGCAGAACATCTTGGTCTTGGTGCCGAGTTCGACATGGACCTCGAGGCCCATGACGGGGTCGTACGACGCCAGCGCGTCCTCGTACGACACCAGGTCGGTCGTGGTGGTCACGGTGAAACTTCCCTCTCAGCCCAGCAGGACGTCGTCGTCGCCCAGCCGCTTCAGCTCGCGGTAGAGCAGTGCGAGACCGGTGACGACACCGGCGGCGGTCACCACGGCGTCGACGAGCCGCAGCGTGTCGTTCTCGGCGCGGGCCTTCTTGATCTGCTTGGCGACACCGATCGCGCCGAACGCGGTCGTGGCGATGGACAGGTACGTGCCGGACTTCGACTTCTTGAAGCCCTTGGCCTTCGACAGTGCCTTGCTCACAGCGACGGAGCCTCCTCGATCAGCGGGTGTCCCCACCTTTCCACGAAGGCGGCCTCGACCGCGGCGCCCACCTTGTAAAGGCGGTCGTCCTGCATCGCGGGGGCGATGATCTGCAGACCGACCGGGAGGTTGTCCTCCGGCGCGAGGCCGCAAGGCAGCGACATGGCGGCGTTGCCCGCCAGGTTGGTCGGGATGGTGCACAGGTCGGCGAGATACATCGCCATCGGGTCGTCGGCGCGCTCACCGATCGGGAAGGCGGTGGTCGGCGTCGTCGGCGAGACGATCACGTCGACCTGCTCGAAGGCCTTCTCGAAGTCGCGGGTGATGAGCGTACGGACCTTCTGGGCGCTGCCGTAGTACGCGTCGTAGTAGCCGCTCGACAGGGCGTACGTGCCGAGCATGATGCGGCGCTTGACCTCGTCTCCGAAGCCCGCCTCACGGGTGAGGGAGGTGACGTCCTCGGCGGAGCGGCCGCCGTCGTCGCCGGTGCGCAGGCCGTAGCGCAGGCCGTCGAAGCGGGCGAGGTTGGAGGAGCACTCGGACGGCGCGATCAGGTAGTACGCGGACAGCGCCAGGTCGAAGGACGGGCAGTCCAGCTCGACGATCTCGGCGCCCAGCTCCTTGAGGAGCGCGACCGACTCGTCGAAGCGCTGGACGACACCGGCCTGGTAGCCCTCGCCGCGGAACTGCTTGACGACACCGACGCGCATACCCGCGACGGAGCCGTTGCGGGCGGCCTCGACGACGGGCGGTACGGGCGCGGCGATGGAGGTCGAGTCGAGGGGGTCGTGACCGGCGATGACCTCGTGGAGGAGGGCCGCGTCCAGGACCGTACGGGCGCAGGGGCCGCCCTGGTCGAGGGAGGACGAGAACGCCACCATGCCGTACCGGGACACGCCGCCGTACGTCGGCTTCACGCCGACCGTGCCGGTCACGGCGGCGGGCTGGCGGATGGAGCCGCCGGTGTCGGTGCCGATGGCGAGCGGGGCCTGGAAGGAGGCGAGGGCGGCGGAGGACCCACCGCCGGAGCCGCCGGGGATGCGGGTGAGGTCCCACGGGTTGCCGGTCGGCCCGAACGCGCTGTTCTCGGTGCTGGACCCCATGGCGAACTCGTCCATGTTGGTCTTGCCGAGGATGACGACGTCGGCGGCCTTCAGCTTCTGGGTGACGGTCGCGTCGTACGGCGGGATCCAGCCCTCGAGGATCTTCGAACCGACCGTGGTCGGGATCCCCTCGGTGGTGAAGATGTCCTTGAGCGCGAGAGGCACACCGGCGAGAGGCCCGAGCTTCTCCCCTTGCTCCCGCTTCTCGTCGACGGCACGGGCCTGGGCGAGCGCGCCCTCCCGGTCGATGTGCAGGAAGGCGTGCACCTTCTCGTCGACGGCCTCGATACGGGCCAGGTGGGCCTCGGTGACGTGCACGGCCGTCAGGTCACCGGCGGCGATCTTCTGGGCGATCTCGGCGGCGGTGAGCTTGATGATGTTGACGTTGCTGTCCGTCATGTCGGGTTACTCCTCCCCCAGGATCTGCGGCACCTTGAAACGCTGCTGCTCCTGGGCCGGGGCGCCGGACAGCGCCTGCTCGGGGGTGAGCGACGGACGGACCTCGTCCGCGCGCATGACGTTCGTCAGCGGCAGCGGGTGGGAGGTCGGCGGTACGTCTTGGTCGGCGACCTCGCTGACGCGGGCGACCGCGCCGATGATGTCGTCGAGCTGACCGGCGAAGTGATCGAGCTCTTCGTCCTTCAGCTCCAGACGCGCCAGCCGTGCGAGGTGGGCGACCTCCTCGCGCGTGATGCCAGGCATGCAGCGATCCTCAGGGGTGAGTGTGTGTGCTTTGCGCCAATCCTATGGCGCCGGTGCGGGTGGCTGCGCCCGGGTTTCCTTTCTGCCTCCCGCCCTCTGGGGTGCTGTGGCCCTAAACGACCCGCCCCGGATCATCCGCCGCAGCGGCGGGCAGCGCGGCCCGAGGCCGCTGCCACCCCCTGGACCCACGGGCCCGGAGCCACGCGGTGGTCTCCTCCGCGGGCATCGCCGCGGCGACCAGCCACCCCTGAACCGCGTCGCATCCGAGGTCCCGGAGCCGCTCCCACGTCTCGTCGTCCTCCACCCCTTCGGCGACGACGAGAAGCCCCAGCGAGTGAGCGAGATCGACGGTGCAGCGGACGATCTCGGCGTCCTCCGTGTCGACGGCCAGCCGAGCCACGAAGGACCGGTCGATCTTCAGCTCGCTCACGGGCAGCCGACGCAGGTGCACCAACGAGGAGTACCCGGTCCCGAAGTCGTCGAGCGACATCTTCACGCCGTGTCCGGTCAGTGCGGCCAGCGTGGCAGCGGCCCGATGCGGATCCTCGAGCAGCACATGCTCGGTGATCTCCAACTGCAGGGCCCCCGCCGGCACTCCATGCCGCGCGAGCCGTGCGGCAACCGACCCCGCGAACCCCGGCGTATGCACATCCCGCGGCGACACGTTCACGGCCACCGGCACATAAAGCCCCTGGGCCCGCCACCGGGCCACCTGCCCGAGCGCCGTCTCCAGCACATACTCCGTGAGATGCGGCATCAGCCCGGACGATTCGGCGATCGCTATGAACTCGTCCGGCGGCACCTTCCCCCGCTCGGGATGCACCCACCGTACGAGCGCCTCGAGCCCGGCCACCTGCCCGTCGAAGCGGACCTTCGGCTGGTAGTGCAACTCGACGTCCCCGGAATCCAGAGCCCGGCGCAGATCCCCCAACAGGCCCAGCCGGTCCGGGGTGTTGGAGTCCCGCTTAGACTCGTACACCTCCACTCCCGTACGGTCCCGCTTCGCCTGGTACATCGCGACATCCGCCCGCCGCAGCAGCCCCTCCGCGTCCAGCGCGTGGTCGGGGAAGACGGCGAGCCCGGCGCTGGCCTCCAGCACGAGCGTCAGCCCGTCGAGATCCAGCGGCGAACCGAGCGCGGCGACGAGGTTACGAGCCACCCGCGTCGCGGACGTCGTCGAGTCGGCTACGGGCAGCAGTACGGCGAACTCGTCACCACCGAGCCGCGCGGCCTCCGCCCCGCGCGGCAACGCCAGCCGCAACCGATCCGCGATCTGCAACAGCAGCCGGTCCCCTGCAAGATGCCCCAGCGTGTCATTCACGGACCGGAAACGATCCAGGTCGATCAGCATCAGTGCGGAACGCGCACCGATCCGCTCGGCGTCCTCGAGCGCCGTCCAGGTGCGTTCGAGGAGCCACTGACGGTTGGGCAGCCCGGTGAGCGGGTCGCGCAGTTGTTCCTCGGCCCGGGCGCGGGCAATCCACAGACTGAAGTCGAGCGCGATGAGCGGGATCGAGAAGAGTGGCAGCAGTACGGGAAGGGACATCGCGACGACGCAGATCAGCGGGGCGATGCCGAGCAGCGCCACGGCCACGAGCCCGTGTCTGACCAGGGCCGTACGGGCGATGGTCGGCACACCGGCACGGGGCGCATGGAGGTACCACAGGAGCGCGCGCGTCACAGCGAGGTACGCGACTGCCACCAACGCCACCTCGGGCGCGGTGTAGACGGTCCAGCTCTCCGGGTTCCAGGGCTCCTCCACGGACGGGACCCGGCCGAACACGGCCAGCACCAGCGCACCGCCGCCGATGCCGAGAATGTCCACCGCGCCTTGCAGCACGCCCTGCCGCCAGCGGTGACGGCGGGCTATGCCGACGAGCACGACGACGGTGAGGCTGACCATTCCCGCGGGCACCCAGCCGTACAGCAGCAGGACGGCGAGCGTGAGGGCCGCGCCGGAGCCCGTGCCGCCCCACCAGCGGGCGCGGCCGAGCGCCACCAGATGACCGACGATGATGCCCACCAGCACGGCAAGGGACCAGCCGGCGGAGCCGGACGGAAAGAGCGCCTGGTGCCCGGCGAATCCCCGGAAGAAGCCCGCGCCCAGCACGAACCCGGCCGCCGCGACGACGGCCGTGGGCAGTGTGGGCCAGTACGTCTGCCGCTCGGATTCACGGCCGGGCAGCCCGTGCCCGGCGCCGGCGCTTCCATGGCTGGGCATTCCTGGCCCGGAATCCGCGCTCTCCCGGCCCGGCATCCCAAGCCCGGGGCGGGTGCCGGGGATCCCGAGCCCCGAGCCGGGGCTCATCCGGCCCTGCCCGTGCCCGTGTCCGCGCGGGTCCGTGCCCGGCGCTTGCCCTTCCACCACATTGCGCTGCCCGCCCACGGCCCGCTGTCCGGCGGCACTCAGGGACGCCCCCCATCTCCGCATGCCGGTCACCCAGCGCGGGCGCAGCCGTGAGTCCGGAGCGGCGCTCTCGGTCGGTTCCATTCCCGTCCCTCTCACAGCCGGCGGTGCCCACGCCACGCGGCCCGATGCCCGACACACCCTCAACGGCACCGCGTCTGAAAACTCTTCCCCCGCTCTTGACGAGCGGGAGATGCCCCAACCGCAGCTGGGCACGGCAGGCGCACATCTCAACAGTAGGCCGCAGAAGGCTTCTACGGGCACCGGTCGTCTACGGTTGCCCGAATGCGACCAGGCCACCCGCATGCATCTGGTATGCGCCGAACGGGTGGCCTTCAATCCCTACTCCTCGACCGGAAGCGCGACTTCAGCGGCTGCTTCCGGCCCTTGTTCGAGCAGAACGGCAAAGCCGTCCTCGTTCAGAACAGGCACTTTGAGCTGCATTGCCTTGTCGTACTTCGATCCAGGATTGTCACCTACGACCACGAAAGACGTCTTCTTCGAAACCGATCCGGTCACTTTCGCGCCCCGGCTCTGGAGTTCCTCTTTCGCGCCGTCCCGTGTGTGGTGTTCGAGCGTTCCGGTGACGACGACGGTGAGCCCTTCGAGCGGGCGTGGCCCCTCATCCTCGCCCGAACTCTCTTCCGCCATCCGAACTCCTGCCGCCCGCCACTTGCGCAGGATTTCCTGGTGCCAGTCCACCGCGAACCACTCTTTCAGGGACGCCGCGATGATCGGGCCGACGCCCTCGGTGGCGGCCAACTCTTCCTCGGTGGCCTGCTCGATTCGGTCGATCGAGCGGAGCTCGCGCGCCAGTGCCTCGGCCGCGACCGGACCGACATGACGGATCGACAGCCCGGTGAGCACCCGGGCGAGCGGGCGGCTCTTGGCGGCGGCGATGTTGTCCAGCATGGCCAGCGCGTTCTTCTTGGGCTCGCCCTGCTGGTTGGCGAAGACCGTGGCGATCTTCTCCTCACCGGTTTTCGGGTCCCGCTTCGGCAAGCCGCTGTCCTGGTCGAGGACGTACGCCTTGATGGGCAGCAACTGCTCGATGGTGAGGTCGAAGAGATCGCCCTCGTCCTTCAGCGGCGGCTCGGCCGGCTCCAGAGGCTTGGTCAGCGCCGCGGCGGCGACGTAGCCGAAGTTCTCGATGTCCAGCGCCTTGCGTCCCGCCAGGTAGAAGAGGCGCTCGCGCAACTGGGCCGGGCACGTACGTGCGTTGGGGCAGCGCAGGTCGACGTCGCCCTCCTTCATCGGCCGCAGCGGTGTACCGCACTCGGGGCACTCGGCGGGCATCACGAACTCCCGTTCGCTGCCGTCGCGCAGATCGGCGACCGGGCCGAGGATCTCCGGGATGACGTCACCGGCCTTGCGCAGCACCACCGTGTCGCCGATGAGGACGCCCTTGGCCTTGACCACGTCCTGGTTGTGCAGTGTCGCGAACTCGACCTCGGAGCCCGCCACGGTGACCGGCTCCACCTGCGCATACGGCGTGACGCGGCCCGTGCGGCCCACGCCCACACGGATGTTGACCAGCTTGGTGTTGACCTCCTCCGGCGCGTACTTCCACGCGATCGCCCAGCGCGGTGCGCGCGAGGTCGAGCCGAGGCGGCCCTGGAGGGGGATCTCGTCGAGCTTCACGACGACGCCGTCGATCTCGTGCTGCACGGAGTGGCGGTTTTCTCCGTAGTACGCGATGAACTCCCGTACGCCGTCGAGGTCGTCGACCACCTTGCTGTACGGGGTCGTCGGCAGGCCCCATTCGCGCAGCAGGCCGTAGGCCTCCGAGAGCCGGTCGAGTCCGTCGAAGCCCTCTCTCGCGCCGATGCCGTGCACCACCATGTGCAGAGGGCGGGTGGCGCTGACGCGGGGGTCCTTCTGGCGCAGTGAACCCGCCGCGGCGTTGCGCGGGTTGGCGAAGGGCTTGTCTCCGGACTCCACCAGGCGGGCGTTGAGCTCCTGGAACTTCTCCATCGGGAAGTAGACCTCGCCGCGGATCTCCACGAGGTCGGGGATGCGGTCGCCCCTCAGGCGGTCGGGGATCTCCGCGATCGTCCGCACATTCGGTGTGATGTCCTCCCCGGTGCGGCCGTCGCCGCGGGTTGCCGCCCGGGTGAGGCGGCCGTGCTCATAGGTGAGGTTGACCGCGAGGCCGTCGACCTTCAGCTCGCACAGGAAGTGGTGGTCGGAGGTGCCGACCTCCTTCGCGACGCGGTCGGCCCAGGCCGCCAGCTCCGCGTCGTCGAAGGCGTTGTCCAGCGACAGCATGCGCTCGCGGTGCTGAACCGCCGTGAAGTCCGTCTCGTACGCCCCCGCGACCTTCTGGGTCGGGGAGTCGGGGGTGCGCAGCTCGGGATACTCGTCCTCGAGGGCCTCCAGGGTGCGCAGAAGCCGGTCGAATTCCGCGTCGCTGATGACCGGCGCGTCCTTCACGTAGTACCGGAAGCGGTGCTCCTCGATCTGCTCAGCGATGTGCGCGTGCTTCTCCCGTGCCTCGGCGGGCACGGGCCCCGCAGTCGAGCCAGTCTGTGCGTCCTTGTCGCCGGCCACCGTGTCGTCCTCCCGTTACTCTGGGTTGTCCGCGAGGGATCTCGCCGCCTGGACGCAGTGGGCGAGCGCCCGGCGTGCGTACTCGGGCGAAGCACCCGCGAGTCCGCATGTCGGAGTGACCGTGACCGACTCCGCGAGAAGCCCCGGATTCAGCCCCAGCCTGCGCCACAGCGTCCTGACACCCATGACGCTACCGGCAGGGTCTGACAATGGGCCGTCCGTGCCCGGCACGATGCCCGCGAACAGCTTCGTGCCCCCTTCCACTGCTTCCCCGATCACGTCGTCGTCACGCTCGGTGAGAAGACCGAAGTCGAAGGAGATCGCGGTGGCTCCCGCCCGCCGCAGCAGGGCGAACGGGACGTCGGGGGCGCAGGTGTGCACGACCACGGGCCCGCCGTCGTGCACACCTGCGACGTCCCGCAGCGTGCTCTCGGCGATCTGACGGTCCACGGACCGGTGGGTGCGGTAGCCGCTCGCGGTCTTCACCTGGCCGCGCAGGACGGCGACGAGCGAGGGCTCGTCGAGTTGCAGCACGATCTCGGCGCCGGGCACCCGACGTCGTACGTCGTCGAGGTGGGTGCGCAGGCCCTCGGCGAGCGATCCGGCGAGATCCCGGCAGGCACCGGCGTCGGAAAGCGCCGCCTGGCCGTTCTTCAGCTCCAGCGCCGACGCGAGCGTCCAGGGCCCCACCGCCTGCACCTTCAGCGGCCCCTCGTACCCCTGCGTGAATTCCTCCAGCGCGTCGAGGTCCTGACGGAGCCAGGCCCTGGCCCGCCGGGTGTCCCGCCCCGGCCGGTCCCCGATCCGCCACCCGCTGGGCTCCACCCGCGCGTACAACTCGACCAGCATCCCGGCGGTCCGCCCGATCATGTCTGCCCCGGGCCCTCGTGCAGGCAGTTCCGCCAGGTACGGCATCCCCGTCACCGGACCCTCAAACGTGCCGGTCACGGTCTTGGCGGCCTCCCGGGCGTCCTCGCCCGGCATCGACCCGACCCCGGTCGCGGGACCGGGCTTGAACACGCTGTTTTCGCTCACCCAGGAAGCGTACGGAATCCGTACGGAATCGTCGTGGCGCGGTTCAGCGCCCCGGCCGCACCGTCAGGTCGTGGACCTCCGCGTCCCGGGGCAGGTCCAGGGCCATGAGGATCGTCGTCGCCACCGACTCGGGGTCGATCCACTTCGAGGGGTCGTACTCCTTGCCCTCCTGCTGGTGGACCTTGGCCTGCATGGGGCTTGCGGTACGGCCCGGGTAGACCGAGGTGACGCGGACGCCGTTCACGTGCTCCTCGTGGCGCAGGGAGTCGGCGAGGGCCTTCAGACCGTGCTTGGAGGCGGCGTACGCGGACCATTCGCGGCCGGCGTTGAGGCCGGAGCCGGAGTTGACGAAGATCACATGCCCCTGGGCGGCGCGGAGTTGGGGCAGGAAGTGCCGGGTCAGCTCGGCGGGCGCGATCAGGTTGACGTTCAGCTGGTGGCGCCAGGTCTTGGGAGTCAGCTCGCCGACCGGGCCGAGGTCGATGACACCCGCGATGTGCATGAGCGAGTCGACCCGGTCGGGCAACGTCTGGTGCGAGAACGCCCAGGACAGCCGGTCCGGATCCGCGAGGTCGCCGACCAGGGTCTTCGCCCCCGGGAACTCTGCGGCCAACTCCTTTGCGCGGCCCGCGTCGCGCGCGTGCAGCACGAGCTCGTCCCCGCGCGCGTGAAGTCGGCGGGCGACTGCCGCGCCGATGCCGGAACCGGCCCCGGTGATCACATGTGTAGCCATGGGCCCCATGCTCGCACCCGCCCCCCGGCACGTCGCTCGACGAGGTGCCCGGCAACCGCGGCCCGCGGTCGGTCCCTCCAGCAGCACCTCGCCCCGTATACGCATACAACCCGACCGGCTACCATGCGTCATGACGCGCTTACCGGACACATGGCCGCAAGGGGGAGTGGTGGTGGCCGAAATCAGCGCACGTGGGGAAAAGGCCGCGCTGGCCGCGGTGCGAAAAGCGCACGAGATCGTGCACGCCGGCCGGGGGCAGCACCGAATCACCGATCTCACGAAAACTTCGTTCGAAGACGTGCGCAGTTCTTATTTCCGCTTGTTCGTACCAGTCAAATCCGAACGGATGCGCCTTCCCACTTCCTTGCCGGAGTTTTCTGAGTTCCGGCATCATGCGGCTTTATCGGACAGCCCGGTGACCGCCGCCGCTACACTGGGCGGGCACTGGAGCGAGCACAATCTGGCGGCAATCACACATGTCGCCGCATGCAATTTCCGCTGTTCCTACTGCTACGTCGACTACCGGCTGCTGGCGGGGGACCATGCGCGCAGGACGACCGCCGGGGAGATCGTGACCAACTTCGTCGACATCCGGCGGCGCCTCGCCGAGGATGGGCAGTGGCTGTCCATTCTCCGGGTGAGCGGCGGTGAGCCCCTGCTCGCCCCGGACTTGATCACCGAGGTCCATCAGGAGCTGGACAGGCGTGGCCTGCTCGACTCGTGCATGGTGAAGGTGGAGAGCAACCTCAGCGCACTGCCCTACAGCTACGGACGTCTGGACCGGAACTCCCGGGCGGCGCTGCGCGACGTGTCCCCGCAGATCACCCTGCATGCCACCCTGCACGCCAAACCGGGCGAGCGGGACTGGCCACTCGTCCGGCAAGGGCTCGCGCTGGCCGTCGACCTGGGCATGGATGTCTACCCGGCCATCGGTGGCGCCGACTGGACCATGGCCGACATGCGGGCCCTGTTCGACGCACTGCAGTCAGTGGCGCGCGGACTCGTGCACCGTTTGGCCGTCCGGCCCTTCAACCTCTCCTATGCCGAACGGCACGGCCGGCGTCCCGCCCTGAAGGAGGCAGCCGGCCGCCCGCCGTCGCTGAGCGCCTCAGCGGCCTGGGAGGTACTGCTCCAAGAGCGGACCGGCGACTTCTATCTCGCCCGTCCCCGCCATGTGATCGGGCTGCGCTGACATGTTGACGGGCCGGTCCCTGAGCGGGCGCACCCTTGCCGAGGCGTGGGAGGCGGGACTTGAGCTGTTCCGTTCCCCCGATCACCTGTACCGCCATGACAGCGAGCGGGGCGTGGCGTTCGAAGTGCCCGGCCTCACCCTCTTCGTCGAGTCGGCCGACGACCTGGCGCTGCCCGCCCGCTACGCCTATCCCTCCCTGGTGACCGAGTACGCGGAAAGGGTGTTCGGCGCGGAGCGCGAGACGTCGCTCCTCCACCGACGTATGCACGCCTGGCCCACCCGGGAAGGCGCGACCCTCGATCAGATCGCCCAGGCCACGGCACTGCTGCGATCCAGTCCCGACACCCGGGCTGCCGCCTTCTCCCTGTGGCAGCCCGAGTCGGAGTACGCGTCCGACTTCCCGGTGTCCCCCGTCTCCGGCTGTTTCCGCGTCATCGACGAGGCGGTCCATCTGCTGCTGGTCGCACGCAGCGTGGACTACTGGATCGGCGCGGTCCCTGAACTCGTCGTCTTCGCACGGCTCTTACAGAAGGTGGCCGACGACCTCCGCCGACGACCCGGCGGGCTGGTCTACCACGCGTGGAGCGCCCATGTGTACGAGGACGACTGCCTGGTCCACCTCATGGCGGACGGTGCGCCATGAGGCTGTTGCTCCAGCGCAGCCTGCTCATCGACGACATGACCCTCGAACGAGTCATGCAGGCCGTGCTCTTCTACGCCGACACCGTGACCGTACGGGCCACCGCCACGATCCCGGAGACCTCGAAGGTGACGTACCGCCGACTCAACGAACTGATCGACATGGGGGCGGTGCGGACCTGGGCTCATGAGTACGAACTCGCTCGCGGCGGACGGATCCGTGTGGGAGACCGCCGGACGGTGATCACAGGGGACCCGCACCATGTGATCCCCATGGAGATCACGAGAACGCTGCGGCTCAGGATCGACGAGGAGCTCACGGAGAACCGCGACCTTCCCTACAGTCCCGGTACGGGCCTGCGCGAAGGGGTGAGCGAGATTGTCCAGCTCCGGCACTCGATGTCCACGTTCCGGCTGGCGGACATTCTGGATGCCGGCGGATTACTCGCCGGGGGCCGGGAGCGGTCGCCGATCATTCGCTCCGTAGAACGGACGACGGTTCCCGTGGATCCCCGGGAAGCTGTCGTCCGTGAGGTCGTCGGCCGGTGCTCCTTCGGGGAACTGTGTGATCTGCCGCTGTCGGCGGTGGAGGACTGCCGACGTGCGATGCCCCGGTTCAGCAACCTGCTCGCACAAAGGCTCTCGGCCGACGGGACGTCCGGCCACGATCTGTCCCCAGCCGAACTGGCAGGCATGATCGTCGCCGAGTACCGCAAGGTGCGCCCCTCGGCCCGTCCGTCCCGTAACTCGCCGGTCGAGGGCGCGGCCTGGGACGTGGTGGGGGCCGTGCTGCCCCACGCCGTGGTCGTCAGAACCATGGGACGGCAGATCGAATGGTTCAGGTACCGCGGGATCGCCCGCCCCTTCATGCTGCTGGGAAAGCTTCAGCACTACACCAACTGAATCACCTACTACACCATCTCAATTACCTACCGTCCCAGGACAGGAGAATCTTTGTGGATCGTCTGACCGGAATCTCGACCGTCACCATCTGCAGCAGCTCGAAGTTCTATCCGGCCGCCAAGAGTCTGGCCAAGGAATTGGAGCGCCAGGGAATCCAGGTCCACACACCTCGATTCGACTTCGACGAGGAATTCGTCGAAGTGGGCCTGGACGAAAAAATGGAGTTGACCCGGGAATTTCTCGACAAAATCCGCCGTTCTGATGCCGTCTACGTCATCGACAAGCAGGGGTACACCGGACGCAGCGTCTGCATCGAGGTCGGGTACGCCTCGGCGCTGGGCCGGACCGTCGTCCTCGCCGAGCCGGCCGAGGAGGGTGCCGTGCGCGCGCTGACCGACGCGGTGGTTCCGATCGACGTCTTTCCCCAACACCTCGCCGCCGCGTTGTGACCCGGCGTCTGCGCATCGTGGCTCCCTCGGACACCAGTCGTCTGTACCCCGTCGTCGCCGATGTCCTGGCGCACGCACTGGTGTCCGAGCCCGCCACGGCATCGAAGCGGCGCAGCCTCGTCCGGCAGCTGACGACCGGGGACGTCCTGATCAACTGCCGGGGGACGGACGCCCCGCTCCTGGTGGCCCGCGGCCTGGCCGACATCGGCCTGACGGGGTATGACATGGCAGTGGAAGCCGTTCTCGCCACCGGCCAGGACCTGGAGATCCGCTCGCTCGCCCCGGCTCGGGCCTCCTTCGTGTGCTACGCCACGGTCCCCGGGCGCACTTCGATCCGGCGCCTCTACACCGAGTATCCGCACACCGCGGCACGATGGGCTCGCGGCACCCGGGGGCTGCATGACGTGGAGGTGATACCTCTGCACGGGTCGCTCGAAGGCCTCGCCCGCGAGGACCCGGACGCGGCGGCCTTCGTCCTCGTGACGACAGGCGAAACTCTTGAGGCCAACGGTCTGCTCGAGAAGACCCCCCTCATCGCCACCGACCTGTGCCTCGTGCGACGCCGCGACGACAGCGCCGAGTTCGACGGGCTGGCCATGAACAGCCTGCCGCTGCTCGCCCTGCCGCACTTCTGCGCGGAAACGGCGCGGTGACGGTGACGTCATGCGGTTCGTCAGACGCGTGCACGGCGTCAGGACACCGCCGGTGCGCGCTCTTCACATGGGGCGCAGACAGGCCGGGCTGCACCTCCACCGGTTCGACGAGCTGGTGCAGGCCCCGTCGCTCAGCGCCGTGCTCGGACAGCCGGAAGCCGCACCCGCGCGCGCCGTGGTGCGGCGCGCGGCCGTCCACGCAAGCGTCATCGCCCTGCACCGCGAGGCGCTGCAACAGCTCGCGAACTGGCTGGTCCTCCCGCTCGGCGCGGGCGGCATCCTGCTGGTGACCGACGCATTGCTCGGCCGGTGGGAGCCACAGGTACCGGCTTCGCGTCTCGCCGCCGTCGCCGGGGGCTGCCTTCTGCTCAACCTACTGCTGCTGGTCTGGGCGGTCGTGGCCGACCGGGTCGGCATCCACGCGGCGGGAGCCGGCGCAGCCGCGGTCGTCGGCGCAGTGGGCCTGGTAGCCACCGACTCAGAGCCTCCCGCAGCGGTGCGGGTCGCTCTCGTCTTCAGCATGGTGCCGGCGGCCGCCTACCTGGCCACACTTCCACTGGTCGTCATCGCCTACACGGTCGCGATCCGGCTGTCCTGGCTGATCGACCCGCGGGCGCGCATCATCCTGGGCCTGTTGCAGTGCCTCCACCAGACCGCAGCGAGCGCGGCCTGGTTGCAGGACGGGCTGCGCAGGAAGCAGGTGCTCGGCAGTCTGGAGCGGTTGTCGCGCATCGCCCAGCGTGACCTGCCGAAACTGCTGCCCTCGGCGTCGTCCGACCCGCAGACCCGCCTCGACCTCCGCGACCAGGCGTACGCCATAGCGGCGCGGCTGAGGGAGTGCAAGCAGCGGGTTGTACTGCCCTCGGCCCGGACGCACACGGAACTGCCCCTCGAACTGGCCCTGTTGTTCCTCCATGCCTGTTGCCAGGAGTGGCAGGAGATGGGCGGCCCTCGTCCGCAATCTCGGGCGCCCGGGCGGCTGGCCCGGATCTCACGGCGGGTCGGCGCCGCCCTGCTGCTGGCGGTCGCTGCCTTCGCGATCCCCGCCGTGTTCCACAACTCACTGCCGGGGGACGCGTCCCGCTATGTACGCGACGTCCTGATCGTGTCAGCGGTCCTCGCCCTCGTTCCGCTGCCTCAAGACGTGGTCACCCGCATCCCGGACACCTTCGCGGGAGCGCTGAGGTAGCGCTGCCGGTAGATCCGGTAGACATACGCGGTGTCTCCGCTGAGCAGGCCGTCGTCCAGCCAGGCGTCGACCTCGCCCGGCGCGGCCCATCCCGACCGCAGCCATTCCGCGTCGTTGTTCGGCAACGACGTACGCTCCGTCACCAGCTCGTGGACGTGCATGGCGTGCACCACGGAACCATCGCGGTACGTGGCGTCGAAGAGGCGTACGGGCCTGGCGCGCAGGGTCGTCTCCTCATACAACTCCCGTTCCGCTGCCGAAGCGATGGTCTCCCCTTGCTCTACCTTTCCCCCGGCGCCGAGCCCGTAGCCACCCGGGAACAGGGCGCGGTCGAAGCGGCGCTGGTGATAGAAGAAGCGGCCCAGGCCGTCGAGGATGAAGACCACGGCCACGGCGCGTGGCACCAGGTTTCGATCTGCATTGGACGCGTGCACGTCGTCATGCTAGCGATGCGCCTGCGCTCGCCGGGTGCACTCCGGATGAGTTCGCTACGGGGCAACGCCGACATCGGACATCGCGGTCACGCGGAGCTTCGACTGACGGTGCGGCAGCTTCTCCCAGTCATCCATGAACTGGGCCGAGAGGCCGTGTTTCGCGGCCAGTTGGACCAGCGTGTCGGTGCGGTAGTAGAAGTCCTCGTGCAGCACCTGGTGTTCTCTGCCCTCGGTCCGGTCGAAGGTGAAGTCGAAGAAACCGCCGGGCGCGAGTACGCGGCCCATGTGGGCGAGACACTGCTCGATGACGTCCGGCGGCGAATGCGAGAACACACTGTGCGCGTGCACCACGTCGAAGGACGCGTCGGGCAGGAAGGCGAAGGTCAGATCGTCCGTGAGCGTCAGATGGGGCAGCTTGGCCTGGAGGCCTTCCCGTACGACGGTGTCCTGGGCCGCGATCAGGATGTCCGGCGAGATGTCGATCCCGTAGTAGTGGCCGCTCTCCAGGTAGTCGATGAACAGCCGCCCGGCGCGCAGGTTCCCGCAGCCGATCTCCAGCATCCTGTGCTCCGGCTTCAGCCCGTGCCGAACCAGGTAGTCGAACTGCATCCGCCCGATCTGTGCCCACCTCTCGCGCGACGGATTGTGGCCCACCGCCGCCTCCGTACTGCGCGCGGCGTCGGAGGCCATCACGGCCCGGTAGTACGCGATGTGGTCGCGGTATCGGAGCCGCAGCCAGGCGTCACGCGCGGCCCGGCGGGCGTACGGGGGCACCTTGTCGGGGTGCCTCAGCGCGTAAGTCACTTGATGCGCAAGGCTCTTGCGGTAGCGGGTCAGTCGCGTGGATCCCATAGGGACTCCCGATCGGGACGATGTCAGGGAAGAATCCGCCAGCAGCGTGCGCTGCACCCGGTGAGACCGCAATCCGAGGAGCCGGAACGTGACCGCAGGCCACCGCATCACCATCGAAAAGGGCACCCAGCACGTACGCGTACTGCACGACGGGCAGGTACTCGCGGAGAGCACACGCCCGCTGCTGCTGCGCGAAACAGGCTTGCCCGTACGCTACTACCTGCCCGTGGAGGACGTACGCACTGAATTGCTGACGCCCTCGGACACTCACACCCACTGCCCGTTCAAGGGTGACGCGTCCTACTGGTCGCTGCCCGGCGCCCCCGACCTCGTCTGGACCTACCCGGACCCGAAGCCGGAGGTCGCGGAGATCAAGAACCACGTGTGCTTCTACGAAGTGGAAGTCATCTGACCGACTAGGCCACCGCAGTCGTCGCCCGCACCGTAGTAGCGATCGTCGCCGAGCCCACCACTCGCGTGCCGTCGTACAGGACGATCGCCTGGCCGGGGGCGACGCCGCGGACGGGCTCGGTGAAGGTGACCTCCAGGGAGTCGTCGACGAGTTCGGCCGTGACCGTCGTCTCACCTCCGTGTGCGCGGAGCTGGGCCGTGTAGGTGCCGGGGCCGGTGGGGGCCGCGCCGCACCAGCGGGGCTTGATGGCCGTCAGGGCGCGGACGTCCAGGGAGGCCGCGGGGCCGACCGTCACCGTGTTGTTCACCGGTGAGATGTCGAGGACGTAGCGCGGCTTGCCGTCGGGGGCGGGTGTGCCGATGCGGAGCCCCTTGCGCTGGCCGATCGTGAAGCCGTACGCGCCCTCGTGGGTGCCCAGCTTGTCACCCGACTCGTCGACGATGTCGCCCTCCGACCTGCCCAGCCGGTTCGCCAGGAAGCCCTGGGTGTCGCCGTCGGCGATGAAGCAGATGTCGTGCGAGTCCGGCTTCTTGGCGACGGCCAGTCCCCGGCGCTCGGCCTCCGCGCGGATCTCGTCCTTCGTCGTGACCGTGTCGCCGAGCGGGAAGAGGGCGTGCGCCAGCTGGCGGTCGTCGAGAACTCCGAGGACGTACGACTGGTCCTTGGCCATGTCGGAGGCGCGGTGCAGCTCGCGCGTGCCGTCGTCGTTCACGATCACCTTGGCGTAGTGGCCGGTGCAGACGGCGTCGAAGCCGAGGGCGAGGGCCTTGTCGAGCAGGGCCGCGAACTTGATCTTCTCGTTGCAGCGCAGGCAGGGGTTCGGGGTGCGTCCGGCCTCGTACTCGGCGACGAAGTCCTCGACCACGTCCTCGCGGAAACGCTCGGCGAGGTCCCATACGTAGAAGGGGATGCCGATCACGTCCGCGGCGCGGCGGGCGTCGCGCGAGTCCTCGATGGTGCAACAGCCGCGCGCGCCCGTGCGGAACGATTGAGGGTTCGCCGAGAGGGCGAGGTGGACACCGGTCACGTCGTGCCCGGCTTCCGCGGCGCGGGCGGCGGCGACGGCGGAGTCCACGCCGCCGGACATGGCGGCCAGTACGCGGAGGGGGCGGGGGCGCTGCGAGATCTGAGTCATAACCCTTCAAGGGTAAGGGGCCGCGGGAACCGGAGCCCGCGAGTATCCGTTGGAGATCACATGGGCGAGACGAACAGCCATAGGGCCCAAGGGGCAGGGGACGCGGACCGGCGTATCGGGCGCCGGGCGCTGCTGATCGGCGGCACGGCGGCCGCCGCGGGCACCGCCGCTCTCGCGTGGGACGAGATGTCCCGCATGTGGTGGCGCATGCCCGGCATGGAGAAGCCGAGAAAGATGGGCGAGGTCGACTTCCAGGGCGCCGGCTGGGTGGCGGCCTCGTCGGCGAACCTGCGGACGGCAGACCGTCCCGACGACTACGGCATAGACCGCGTGATCATCCACGTCACCCAGGGCAGCTTCGACAGCGCGGTGAAGGTCTTCCAGGACCCCCGGCACGGCGCCGCGACCCACTACATAGTCCGCAAGGACGGCTACGTCGCCCAGATGATCCGCGAGCTGGACGTGGCCTTCCACGCCGGCAACCGCGACTACAACGAACGCAGCATCGGCATAGAGCACGAGGGCTTCGTGGACAAGCCGGAGGACTTCACGGACGCGATGTACGAGGCCTCGGCCCGCGTCACGGCACGGGTCTGCGCGCGCTACAAGATCCCGGTCGACCGCAAGCACATCATCGGCCACGTCGAAGTGCCGGGCACGGACCACACGGATCCGGGGCCGGGCTGGGACTGGGACCGGTACATACCGCTCGTACGACAGGCTCGTACGGCCAAGGCGTAGGCGTGGCCACGGCGCTGCTGGGCCTCAGCTGAGCCCAGCCGTCCGTGCCCTCTCCACCGCCGGGCCGATCGCCTTGGCCACCGCTTCGACGTCCGCCTCCGTGGAGGTGTGGCCGAGGGAGAAGCGGAGGGTGCCGCGGGCCAGGTCCGGGTCGGTGCCCGTGGCGAGGAGGACATGGCTGGGCTGGGCCACACCCGCCGTGCACGCCGAGCCCGTGGAGCACTCGATGCCCTGGGCGTCCAGCAGCAGCAGCAGAGAGTCGCCTTCGCAGCCGGGGAACGTGAAGTGGGCGTTCGCGGGCAGCCGCCCCTCGCCGGCCGGGTCGCCGCCGAGGATGGCGTCGGGGACGGCCTTGCGCACGGCGTCGACCAGGTCGTCCCGCAGCGCCCCGATCTCGCGGGCGAACCACTCGCGCTGCTCGGCGGCGGTCCGGCCGGCGACGGCGAACGCGGCGACGGCGGGCACGTCCAGGGTCCCGGAGCGGACGTGACGCTCCTGGCCGCCGCCGTGCAGGACGGGTACGGGACTGTACTCGCGGCCGAGGAGCAGAGCGCCGATGCCGTACGGGCCGCCGATCTTGTGGCCGGAGACGGACATCGCCGCGAGCCCGGAGGCGGCGAAGTCGACGGGGAGCTGGCCGAAGGCCTGGACGGCGTCGGCATGCAGAGGGATGTCGAACTCGGCGGCGACGTCGGCCAGTTTGCGGACCGGCAGCACCGTGCCGATCTCGTTGTTCGCCCACATGATCGTGGCGAGGGCCACGTCGTCGGGGTTGCGGGCGATGGCCTCGCGCAGGGCTTCGGGGTGGACGCGGCCGTACGGGTCGACCGGGAGGTACTCGACCGTGGCGCCCTCGTGTTCGCCGAGCCAGTGCACGGCGTCGAGGACGGCGTGATGCTCGACGGGGCTGGCGAGGACCCGGGTGCGGGACGGGTCGGCGTCGCGGCGGGACCAGTACAGGCCCTTCACGGCGAGGTTGTCGGCCTCGGTGCCGCCGGAGGTGAAGACCACCTCGCTGGGGCGTGCGCCGAGGGCTGCCGCCAGGGTTTCGCGGGCTTCCTCGACGGTTCGCCGCGCGCGGCGGCCGGCTGCGTGCAGGGAGGAGGCGTTGCCCGTTGCGCTCAGCTGGGCGGTCATTGCCTCGACCGCCTCCGGGAGCATGGGGGTGGTCGCGGCGTGGTCGAGGTATGCCATGGTGGGCCCAATTCTAGAGCCCGCTGTGGTGTGACTCCGTTGGGCCGGTCCGTCAGCTGCCGAGGCTCCACGACAACGTGTTGTCCGCCGACATCAAGGCCGCCAGGACCAGGAGGTCGGCGATGCCGAGGCCGAGGCCCAGATAGGCGCGGCCGGGGCGGGTGGTGTTGCGGTAGAGGGCCACCGAGGCCAGGGCTATGGCGATGGGGCCCAGGAAGATGTTGAAGACCAGAAGGCCCACAAGGCCGAGGATGAAGGACGCCACGGCCATGCCGTCCGCGTCGCGACGGACGGCGTTACGGCGCTGGGGCGCGGCGGTGGTCAGCTGCATGAGTCTGCTCCCAACAGGCTTAGGGACGTGGTCAGTTGGTGTTCTCGCGGCGGCGTGAGTGACGCTCGCGGGCCGCGAACACGGCCAGCCAGACGCCGATGACCGCGGCGGCGACGAGGGTGAAGGAGAGCGGCGCGTGGGCCACGGTGCCCAGGACGACGCCCAGCAGCAGGAGTGCCGCGACGAGGAACAGCATGAGATGCCTCTCGTGGTGTCGTGGGTCGTATTCGTTGATCAGTGAACGCTTGTAGTTACACTTGTTCACTGACTTGCCAGTCTAGCGCGTTCATGACTTTTCAAATCACAGAGAACAGTTGTTAACTGCATGGCATGAGTCACACGCTCGGCGTCCGGCAGGCCCAGAAACAGAGGACGAGGCAGGCGTTCCTGGACGCCGCGCTGGGCCTGCTGGAGGAGCAGAGCCTCAGCAGTCTGGGGTTGCGCGAGGTCACCAGGGCCGTGGGCGTCGCCCCGACCGCCTTCTACCGGCACTTCCCCTCGACGGCGGATCTCGGGGTGGCCCTGGTCGAGGAGGCGCTGGGCAGCCTGCACGTGGTGATCGCCGGCACGGTGTCAGCGGCCGGCGACGAACGTATCGAGCGCGCCGTCGCGCTGATCGCCCGTCACGTGCGCGAGTACCCCGCACACATCCGCTTTATCGCCCGCGAACGCAACGGCGGGGTTCAGAAGGTCCGTGCCGCGATAGCCGAGCAACTCGCCCGGTTCACCGACGAGGTGAGGACCGCACTGGCCCAGCACCCGGAGTCGGCCGGCTGGAGCGACGACGACCTGCTGATGCTGGCGGGCCTGTACGTCGACCAGATGCTGATGACCGCCTCCAACCTCCTGGACGCGTCCCCCGAGGAGCAGGAGCAGGTCATCCGGGTGGCGACCCGCCGCATGCGCTTGATCGCCGTCGGCCGACAGCACTGGCTGGGGTGAGCTCCCACGCAAGGACACGCACGAAGAGTGCATACGAAGGGCGCGTACGAAGCTGTCGTACGCGCCCTTCAGTCGCCTGGGTCGCCCTGCGCCGAACAGGGTCAGAGCCTGACCCGCGCGAGCTGTCGCGACTGCGCCACCAGCCGGTCCGCGCTGTCCCAGACCTCGGCGTCCTCCTCCAGGAAACCGCCGGCGAGGTTGCGCGTGGTGATCGAGATCCGCAGCGGACCCGGCGCCGGACGGCAGCGGATGTGCACGGTCAGCTCGACGGTCGGGACCCAGCCGGACAGGCCCAGTTCGAAGGCGGTCGGCGGCAGCGCGTCGACCGCGAGGAGCAGCGAGAAGGGGTCGGCGTCCCGGCCGTCGGCGAGCCCGAACCAGGCCCGCATCTCCCCCCTGCCTGACGGCGAGCCGAGGGCCCAGCCCAGGGTGGACGGGTCGAGCTTGAGCATCAGCCGGTCGGTGATGGCGGAGCTGCCGGGGACGGGAGCGGGCGAGTCGGCGGGGCCGAAGCACTGGTCCAGCGGCGGAATCGCGGGCGGCTTCGCCGACGTCCGTACGTCGTCGGGGAGTTGGTCCAAGTCCCCGTAGGAGGCCAGGACGCGGATCCGTTCGACCTCCCTGCCTTCGTCGTCGTACTGGAAGAGGGATGCCTGGCCCGTCGACAGGGTGCGGCCGGTGCGTACGACGTCCGTGCGGACGACTGCCGGACCCGGCTCGGATGCCGTCAGGTAGTGCGCGGAGATCGTGAACGGGTCGCCGTGCGGCAGGGCGTCCGCGAGCGCGCGGCCCAGAACGGCCAGCAGGTAACCGCCGTTGACGGTGTTGATGATCGTCCAACCGGCGGAGAGGTCGATGGCGTAGACGCCGGGTCCGCGTGGGGTGAGCGCGGTGTCGCGGTCGAACTCGCTGTCGCCGATCGTGGCCCGCACGGCCGGGGCGGAGGCTGCTTCTGGCATGGCCGAACGGTACAACAAGTAGATACTAAGCGGTAGCTTTTCTCGAGTCCCGGGCACTCCTCTCTTGGTGAGGACCGCACAATTTCTCGGCGGTGAAAGCCTTGGTAGGCCCGGCCCTCGTAGTCGCCCAATCCGATGATCAGGACCGTGAGCGGAGCATCCGCGGGCAGGCCTGTGATCCAGGACCGGAAAGACGACCCCGCCTTGCCTGCGCTTCCACTGGATCAGCAGGGTGCGCCGGGGCAGAAGCCGGTCGGCGGTGGACGCGAGGATGACCCGCCGAGCGCCGCCGAGCGGTGTAGCCGATCAAGGTCCGGGAACCAACGACAGTCCCCTCGATCCCCGCCCGGTGCTTGTAGCGTTCCTGCCATTCCTCGGTGGTCTGTGGAGTCTGGCCGTCACCAGGGCCTCGTGCGTCTCACGGGGCCGGGTGCGTGGGCGCCGTCTGGTGTGCCTGAACCGGGCCCGGAACGGTTCACTTCAGCACCGAGTCAGCGGTCGCGGAGAGGATCGGCGGCAGGACGCATCACCGACGCTGGCCATCACATCGAAGAGAGGCCTCCCTTGGACACCGCCACTGACCGCGACCGCATGCAGAGCAACCAGCAAGGCTGGAACCGGCGAGCCCTGGCACACATCGACTCGTCCTACTACGACCTGGACACCTTTCGGGCCGGGAAGAGCAGTCTACGCTCGCTGGAGCTGGAGGCGCTCGGTGACGTATCCGGCAAGGACTTCCTGCACCTGCAGTGCCACATCGGGCTGAACGCCATCTCCTGGGCCCGGCGGGGCGCCAACGTCACCGCGGTGGACTTCGCCGACCAGGCCCTCGAGATAGGCCGTGACCTGGCCAAAGGCCTGAACGTGGACAACATCAACTTCGTCCACTCCAACATCTACGACCTGCCCGAGGTGCTGAAGAGCTCCTTCGACATCGTCTACACCGACTACGGCGTGCTCAACCTCCTGCCGGACCTTTCCGGCTGGGCCAAGATCATCGCTCACTTCCTCAAGCCCGGTGGCGTCTTCCACATCGTGGAGATCCACCCGATCCTCGGCGCGTTCGCGGAGGTCGACGGTGAGCTGCGGCTCCGCTCGGAGCTGTTCAAGAGCGGTGTCCGGGAGTACGAGGTCAGCCTCACCTACGGAGACGCGTACGAGGAGGCGCGGGAGATCGATCCGTACCAGCAGTACGCCTGGCCCTGGACCCTCTCCACCGTCTTCACGGCGCTGATCCAGGCGGGTCTGCAGATCGAGACGTTCACCGAGGTGCCGGTCGACTGCCGGCAGCGCCTCGCCTCCATGGTCCGCGACGAGGAGGAGGGGTTCTGGCGTCTGCCCGGCGACCCGATCCCGCTGACATGGACCCTCTCAGCACGCAAGCCGGAGTAGCCCGCGCGCCAGTGACGTAGGCCGGTCACGAGCCGTGACCGGCCTACGCGGCTATCCACAGCCGACGGCCTCGGCCACCAGCTGTTCCGCCCGCACGCCGCGCAGGAGGGCCAGCTCCAGCGAGTCGATCTGTTCGCCCGCTTCGATGCCCAGCTCGTCGACGAGCAGACGGCGTGCCACACGGCATGCGGACAGGGCCTGGGCGGTGCGCTCACAGCAGTAGAGAGCGAGTATGCGACGGCGCTGGAAGCCCTGGTGCAGCGGATCGGCGGCCACCAGCCCGGCCAGTTCGGCCAGGGCTTCGGCATGTCTGCCCATGGCCAGATCGAGGTCCAGTCGCCGTTCGAGGATCATCTGCCGGCGCTCTTGCAGCCGAGCCGACTCCGACAGGGCGAACACCCCCCCGTCCAGGCCGTCGAGAGGTGTCCCGTGCCACAGGTCGAGCGCGGCACACAGGATGCGATGGGCCTCGGCCAGGCGGCCGGCCGCCGATGCGCGCTCACTCTCGGCCACCGCCTGCTCGAAGCTGTGCACATCCACGTGGACGGGCGGAACGTTGAGCACGTATCCGTCGTGCCTCCTGTCCAGGCACTCCTCTCTCCCGGAGATCTCCGCCAACGCCCGACGGAGGGCAGATATGTGGACGTGAACCTGATTGCGGACACCGGCGGGCATATCGGCAGGCCAAAGGATGCTGACGATGCGTGAGAAGGAAACAGGCTTGTTGGACTCCAAGGCAAGTAACGCGAGCAGAAGGCGCTGCTTGCGCCGAGCCAGGGGAACCGGCAGACCTCCGGCAAAGATGCCGACTGAACCGAGAATCCGGACATAACTACGCGAAAAAGCGCCGACACCATGAGTGATCATGATCTGAAACTATACATGCACCTAGCCGCTTTTTGCTTTAAATATAACGGAATTTGGGGGCCCATATAAGTGATAACTGAAATCTCGCGACCGCATTAGGCGCCCACCTCTTTCCAGAGGGGTTCATATCGCTTCGATCCACCGCGTGATGATCGGCCTGTGGACGGAGAAATAGGAAGAGGTGCCCGCTGACCTCGGATGATGGGAGTTCCTACGCCCTCATCAGTCCCAGAAGCAAGGCACCTCGTAAGTGAGAGTCTCCCATAGCCCGGCGACGCTGTTCGCCGCGTTCGACGACCCGGACCTGATCGCGCATGCCGGGCTGGTCCCGACGATCCGACTGGCCGAGCGGTGCGCTCTGCGCCGGCCTCGTTGTTTCACAGCGGCAGTCGGTTGATCTTGCGTCCGTGATGTCGCGTTGATTCCTGTCCGGTGACGGTGCCAGTCAGGGGTGCGCGTCGGCTGACGTGTCGGATGACGCCGACTTCCACGGGCCCGGGAGCCTGCTGGTGGCCCCCCTCTCGGTGCTCGATGTGATCGTTCGTTCTGGTCAGGTGGGGTGCGGCAGAGCGAGGAGGATCTTCTGGCGCCGCCACCAGGGCAGTTGGGCCACCGCCCGGGTCAGGATGTCGATGTTCACCTCGGCGTCGTTGGCGCTGACGTTGCCCGGGTGCAGGGTCGCAGCCAGCTGTTCGCCGGTGTTGTCACAGGTGGCGACGAACACATGATGTCCGAGGAAGCCCTTGTAGGTGCCGTGGGCTCCCTCCTTCTCCGCGGTGCCGGGATCAGCGTCCCGTCGCTGTCGATCACGGTCCAGCCGGTCAGCGGCACCCCTTCGACCTCCACCCCGGGAAAACCCCGGGCCGGTCGCGGAGGAGTGCGTACACGCGACGCCGCACCGACACACGGGCCTGCTCGATCCGGGAAAGTCCCTGCTCGTCGGCCTCTTTCAGCGCCCGCCACACGGTGGAGTGAGAGGCGAGGGCGCCGAAGACCGGCCGCTGATGCTCCAGCAGCCGGATGTCGCGGATGCACACCACCGCCCGGCTCATCATCGTGCGCCGCGTGAAACGCCTCAACCCCAAGAGCGTGCCCCAGGGGCAGGCCGAGCTGTTCGGTGTCTGGCGTCACCACGTCATCTTCACCGACAGCCCGTTCGTCCTGGCCCAGGCCGAACCCATGCACCGTGAACACTCCCAGGTCGAGCAGGTCTTCGCCGACCTGGAAGACTCCGCGCTTGCCCACCTGCCGTCGGGGAAGTTCACCGCGAACGCCGCCTGGCTCACCCTCGCCGCCACCGCCTACAACCTCACTCGGGCCGCCGGCCACCTCGCCTCCGTTTTCCACGCCAGGGCACGGACCGGCACCATCCGACGCCACCTGATCCACATCCCCGCCCGGATCGCCGCCGGCGCCCGCCGCCTCACCCTCCACCTGCCCCAACACTGACGCTGGCAGGACGACTTCACCGAGCTGTGGATGGCGACCGGACAGCGCATGGTCACCTGACCTACACGACCGCCCTGCCCGCCCACGACCCGAAAGACCTCGGAGACCCCGCACCGGACGGCCACCCGGCGATCGCCGCTGCCCGCATTCCGAGAACACACCCGGAACCCGCCCGACGCCCGTGATCAGAATTCACGCGGTGGATCGAGGCTCCGTATTGCGCCGCAGAACTCGGCGAGTTGTTCACGATAGTAAAAGTGGCCACCGGGCAATGTCCTGCGCCCGAAGTCGCCGACCGTCCAGGCCTGCCAAGCCGCGAGATGGTCGTCGGTCACCCACGGGTCGTCCACCCCGCCGAGCGCGAGCAGAGGAACCGAAAGAGGGCCGTGCCGGGGCCGGTATCGGGCAAGCATCAGGTAGTCGGCCCGCATAACCGGAATCACGAGTTCGGCGAATTCCTCCGCCTCGGCCGGCGGTCCCATCGCGACCACGCCCTCGGCGATCTCGGCGAGCCATTCCTCGCGCCCCATCGAGAGCACCTTCCCCGCGTCGATACGGTTGCGGTCGGGGGGGCGGGCCGCCGAGACGACCACCCACGCCGGCGCCCGGCCCATCGCCGTCAGCAGTGAGGCGATCTCGTAGCACAGAACGCCGCCCAGGCTGTGACCGGCCAGGACCAGCGGGCCGGTGCTGTGCCGGACGATGTCACGGGCGGCCTCCTCCGCCAGCTCAGAGAGGCTGGAGGCGTGCGGCTCGGTGATACGGGGCCCGCGTCCCGGGTACTGGATCACCAGCGCGGTGTCGCCCGGCCGCACCAGCCGGGGCGGCAGATCGGCGAGCGAGTACGCGCTGCCCGCGGCGAACGGGGCGAGCACGAAGGTCACGCCCCCCGGATCACCGGCGCCACCGAACTGCCACAGCAAAGGGGTGAGCGGTCTGCGGCTCACCATCACCGTTGCACCGCCTGCACGGTAACGGTGCGGCCGCCGCCGTCCTCCCACGTGCGCTCCTGGGCCTCGGCGGCGAACTCGAGCGCGACGCCGTTGCGCCCGGTGGGGGTCAGGACGAGTTCGACCGCGTCGCAGCCGCGGCGCCCCGTGATCTTCACGATCTCCTCGAGGACGAGCGGCTCGACGCCACGGCCCATCACAGGGCACGACACCGAGAACACCTCAACGCGGCAGACCCCGGCAGAGAACTCCAGCGCGGCCACCGCCCCCAGACCGTAGTCGCCGAACCGGTCGCGCACGTCGGCGGTGAGCAGCAGCCGGTCGCCTCCACCGGCGAAGCGGGCGGGCTCGAACCCCTCGGGCACTGGTCCGAGCACGAAGTCCTTGGCCCGCACCAGCAACTCGCTCGCCTCCGGGTGCACGGCCTCACCCGGCTCGTCGAAGGTGACCGAGACGTCCAGGCCGGCCACGAAGTCCTCCAGCGACAGCGTCCGAGCGGACTCCCCCGAAGGCGCCGGGAGGGCTGCACCGTCCGAACCGGGCCGGCCTCCGAGAGGCCTGTCGAAGACGCCGGCCTCCTGCAGCTCGGCCGGCCAGGACTCGGGGGCCGAGCCGAGGAGCACCGGCTCCAGTCCGTCCACCGCCTCGGCCGCGCCCGCCAGTGCGGGGTCCGCGGTCAGCAGCAGGCTCGGTCCGAGGCCTCCGGTCACCGCGCGCAACGGCTCGGTGCCCACTCCCGCCGTCCACTCGCCGACCAGGTACGGCGCCAGCGCAGCCCAGTCGCCGGTCAGCGCCTCCAGGAACGTGTCCCGGTCCTCCGGCGCGGTCACGGCGAGGCGCATTCCGGCCTCACCGAGCCGAAGCAGCGGGTCGCGGAGGACCTCCGCGTACGCCTGCGTCACGAGATCACCGCCGAGGACCATGGCGCGGGGAACGCCGCCGAAGCGGGCCCGCAGCAGCCGGGCGACGCCCAGCCCGAGCCGCCAGAACACCTCCTCGGTGTAGGGGATGCGGGCGAACGCGTAGAGGGCGGGGTGGTGGGCACGCAGCGCCCCGACATCGCGCACGGCCTCCTCCGCGTCGGCGACCAGCACATGGGAGTGGCCCGCGAGCCGGTCCCGCAGCCGCTGTCTGGCCGCCGTGGCGGCCGCGGCGACCCCGTCGGGTCGCCCGGCATCGGCCACGCCGCCCCTCGACTGCGGAAGGGCGGGGAGCACGAACACCAGGCATGTCCCCCTCCGGTCGGTCGCCGCCAGCGCGGCGTCCGCGACCCGCAGAAGCTCGCCCTCCTCCTCGCCGTCCGGCATCTCTTCCCAGCGAGGGGCGACGACCAGCACGTCGGGGTCGAGCCGGGCCAGCTGCCCGCGGTCGTCGAGACACTCGGGCATGATCTGGTTGTACGGCCCGACGACGATCTCGGGAACCAGATCCGCGTCGGCGAGCGCCACGTACAGATACGGCTCGATCGGGTCGATCGTGTAGGAGGCCAGCAGCCCCACGGTCAGAGCGGCCGGGGCCACCGGCAGGCTCCGGCGGCGCGTCCGCACGGCGGCTGCCTGGGCGGCCGGGGCGTCCCGCTCAGCGGTCGACGGCATCGGAACCTGCCTCCTCGTCACGAACGCCGAGCGCGGCGGGCGACTCGAGCGCCTCCTTGACCGCCTTCAGGAACTCCACCGCGGTGCTGCCGTTGACGAACCGGTGGTCGTACGCGAGCCCGACGACAGCCACGGAGCGTGGGGTGACGGTGCCGTCGGCGGCGAACACGGCCTCGCGGCGGACACCGGCCAGCGACACCGCGCATGTCTGGCCCGGGAAGACGATGGGCTGGGCGAGCAGGATGTCCTCGTCGCTGTTCAGGGACAGAAGGATGTTGGCGCCTCCCAGATCGTCCGTCTGGAAGGCCTCCCTCATGGCCTTGATGCGGTAGTCCATCAGCAGGCCGGAGATGTCGGCGAGCGTCCGTTCGCCCGCGTTCTTCACCACCGGCGCGGAGAGCCCCTGCCCGACGTCGACGGTGACACCGACGTGTGCCGCTTCGGGCAGCAGCAGCGTGTCCTCGGTGGTGGGGGTGCCGTAACAGAGGGGGAACCGCCCGGGCAGGCCGCCGAGCACGGCCACGAGCAGCTCGGGAAGCCCGATGAGCGCTCCCGTCCGCTCCGACAGCTCCCTGGCGGTGGCCAGGGCGGAGTCGACGGTGACGACGACGGCGGTGAACGCGGCCGGGATCTCCCGATGGGACTGGGAGACCGCCGCGGCCACCGCGCGCTGCACCCGGTTCGGGGTGTGCGTTCTCCCCCCGCCGTCCTGCGGCGCCTCGCTCAGCAGTCGGCGTACGTCGGCCTCGCGGACGACCCTGAGGCCCAGCCGGGCCAGGGCGGCCGGCTCGATGCCGTGCTGTTCGGCCAGGAGACGCGCGGGCTCGGTGAGCGTGGGGAGCCGTTCGGCGGCCTCGTCCACGGATCCGGGCGCGGGCTTCTCGTTCCGGCCCGCCAGGAACTCCTGCCGGTCCGCCTCCGACGCGAAGAGGTGGGCGATGACGTCTCCCTGGCCGCAGTCGGCCGGGGCGGCGACCAGCCTCTGCAGGACGCCGTCGTGCTCGCAAGCCAGCTCGTCGGCCGCCTTCGAGGTCTCGATCACGGCGACCGGATCGCCCTCCTTCAGCTGCTGCCCGTCCTCCGCGAGCCATTCGACGAGCACGTAGGCGGTGTCGTTGCTGTTGAACTTCGGCACCTCGATGTCGATCACACCGGGCTCCTTTCGCCCCGCAGGTCCGCCAGCACGGCGTCGCGGATCGTGTCGGCCTGGACCAAGACCTCGCGTTCCAGGTGGACGGCCGCCGGGATGACGCTGTCGGCCGAGTGGACGAGCCGGACGGGCCGGCTCAGCCGCCCCCACAAGCGCTCGTGCAGGACGTGCGCGACTTCCGCACCCCAGGTCCCGCCCGCCGTGCTCTCCTCGACGACGCAGACGTGCGACGCGCGCCGCGCCGCGCTCAGCAGCGCCTCGGTCTCCACCGGGTAGAGCCGGGAGGGGACCACGAGCCGGCAATTGATCTCGTGGCGCAGCAGCAGGTCGCGCATGGCGGCCAGGGCGCGCTCCGCCATGCCGCCGGGCGCGATGACGAGGCAGTCCACGTCTGCGTCGGCGTCCGCGTACACATGCGCGGGTGCGATGTCCCGCGCACCGAGGAAGTCGTAGTCGAACAGGTCGTCCACCCGGCCGTCCGCGGCCGTCCGGCGGGTGTAGAGCACCTTGTCCTCGATGAACACGCAGGGTTCGCCGAGTGCCATCATGTGCGCCAGCACCGTCCGGTTGTCATGGAACGGTGACAGCTCGAACAGCGACAGTCCGGGGATCCCGATGAAGTGCTTCAGCAGGGTCTGGCTGTGCGTCGGACCGTAGCCGCGGCCTCCGCCGGACGGACAGCGCACCATCAGGCGCATGGGGTGCGGCCGCCCGTACATGGACACGGACTTGCTGGCGAAATTGAGCACCTGGTCGAACGCGAGGCCGGCGAAGTCGCCGAACATGATCTCGACGATCGCCGCGTCCCCGGTCATGGCGAGTCCGGCGGCGACGCCGACGATGCCGTTCTCGCTGATCGGCGTGGTGATCACCCGGTCCGGATGAGCCTGCGACAGTCCGCGGGTCACCTTGAACGCCCCGCCGTAGGGGTCGGTGATGTCCTCGCCGAGCACGTAGAGCCGGGAGTCGGCCCGCATGCGCTCGTGCAGCGCGCTGTTGAGGTTCTCCACCACTCGTTCCGGCCGCCCGTTCACGCCGCGCTCCAGACCGACGCGGGCCTCGCGGCCACCTCGTCCACCAGCCGGGCGATCCGTGCCGCCGCGACCGCGTCGGCCTCCGCGAAGCGCTCCCCGAGCGCCTCCCGGTACCGTGCGTGCCAGTCGGCAGCGCGCACCCGCCGCAGTTCCGCGTCCGTCCGGGTGTCGTCGCCCTTGCTGTGCGGACCGAGCCGGTGCGTGACGAACTCCAGGACCAGCGGAGCGTCGGCCCGCACCTGCTCGAGGAGCGGCGCCGCCGCGGTGCGTATCCCGGTCAGGTCGGCGCTCTCGACGCGCAGGTGGGCGATGCCGAACGCGGCGGCGCGAGCCTGGATCGTGCCCGCCATCTGCGCGCCGGTGGGGGTCGACTGGGCGATGCCGTTGTTCTCGACGACGACGAGGAGCGGAAGCCGCCACAGCGCCGCCAGGTTGAGCGCCTCGTAGACGGCGCCCTCGCCCCAGGTGCCGTCGCCGACATAGGTGAGGGCGAGGGCTCCCGGCTCGTGCCGCTTGAGGTGGAGGGCGACGCCGACGGCGACCGGCAGGCTCTCCCCCTGCACGCCGGTGGACAGGTAGCGGTCGCGCAGAACGTGCTGGCTGCCGCCGACGCCGTTGCAGACGGCGCCCTCCCGCCCCATGATCTCCGCGAGCAGGCCGGCGGGGTCGCCGTACCTTGCGATGTAGTGGCCGTGGCCGCGGTGGTTGCTGAAGACGTAGTCCCGCTCGTCCAGCAGGGGTGTCAGCGCGACCGGGACGTACTCCTGTCCCAGGCAGGTGTGTGTGGTGCCGTGCAGCTCACCCCGCGCGAACAGCTCCAGGAGGGCGAGCTCGAAGTGTCGGATCAGCAACATCGTCGCCAGGTCGGCGTCCACCGGTGGCTGGAGGCGGTCGGCGCCGTCCGGCGGCGTTGCGAGGGCCGTCGTCGCCAGGTCGTCGGTCATCTACTCGTTCTCTCCCGGTGTCTGCGGTGGGCGAGCCGGACGCTTCCGGTCAGGCGAGCACGTTCTTGGCCCGCAGCGTGCCCCGGATGGCTGCGACGGAGGTCAGGCCGCGGATCTCGGCCTGCGACAACGAAATGCCGAAGGTGTGCTCCAGCGCGATGACGAGCTGGACGTGCTTGAGACTCGTCCACTCGCCGGACCTGCCCGGCCCGGCCTCATCGTCGATGTCCGCCGGGTCAGTCTCCAGGACCTCGGCGATGAGCCGGACCAGCGGAGAGGCGTCGGACGCGGCCTCTCGGACGGACCGTGGACGCATGTCCGTCCACACCTCCTCGATGTGGGCGAGGCACTCCTGCTTGCCCGCCGTCTTCCCGGCGTCGTGCCAGCCCGGGGGGTTCTCCTTGTGGTCCGGCCAGACGGAGTACTGGCCCTCGTCGTTCACGACCACCCGGTAGGCGGGGGCGGCCGAGTCGGTGTCGGTCATGGATGTCTCCTTCCAGGGGTGGCTCAGGTGGCACGTGCGGTGTCGGACGTCTGCGCCGCGGGCGCCGTCTCGCCGCCTCCGTCCGGCAGCAGGGCCTCCGCGTTCCGGATGGTGGGCGTGAGGAAGCCGATGACGGCGAGGACGACCGCGGCCATGCCGGACACGATGAACAGGACGGCGATCCCGCTGCCCGGTCCGGTGCCGGTGACGGGACCGAAGACCGGGGCGAGCCACCCGTCCGACCGCATGGCGGGTTCGAAGACCTGGTCGGCGAGCACTCCGGCGGAGAGATAGGCGAGGGGGCTCGCGATGTTCTCGGTCATCTGGACGGCGGCGAAGATGCGCCCTTGGAGATGGGGCGGGGTCTTCTCCTGCCAGATGCTCTGGTTGTAGCCGTCGATGAAGGGGAGGGCTCCCCAGCCGAGGAACAGCGCGATCGACCAGATCCAGATGCCGTCGAAGCCGAAGAAGATCCGCCCCGGAATGGCCAGGACGAGGATCGCGACGAGCATGCGGAAGATCTTCTTGTCGGTGGGTTTGAGCATGGCCAGCCAGATGCCCGCCCCCGTGCCGCCGATCGCCCCGATGGCCTGGACGATGCCCAGCGCACTGGCCGAGTCGTCGGTACGGGCGAGGACCAGCGGCGGGAAGAGCACCCAGCCGAACGCGGACAGGAAGCTGATCGAGAGCATGATGCCCAGGAGTCCGACCAGCGGTGGCCGGCGCGCGATGTAGCTGAAGGCCGTGCCTATCTCGCGCCGGAACCCGGACGCCGCCGCCGTGGTGTGGTCGCGGGCAGGGGTGGCCGGCAGGGTGACGGCGAACACCGCGGCGACCGCCAGCACACACGAGAGCACATCGACGGCGAGGACCGAGGAGATCCCGATCGCCGACACCAGGGGCGCGGCCAGGGCGGGGGCGACCACGTACGGCGCCGCCCGCAGCATCGTCATCATCGCGTTGGCCCGGGTGTAGCCACCCTTCTCGATCATCAGGGTGATGGTGGCGCCGTACGCGGGGACCTGGAACGCGAGGAACGCTCCGGTCAGGAAGTTCACCGCGTACAACTGCCAGAGCTGTGGGTCCCCGAACAGGTAGACGAGGAGCAGCAGCAGGGTCACGACTCCCGCGCCCACGTCCGAGGCGATGATCGTGACGCGGCGGTTCCACCGGTCGATCAGTGCCCCCGCGATGGGCGAGAAGACAACGGTCGCACCAAAGGCGACGAACGAGAGCAGAGTCACGTTGAGGGCCGAGTGCGTGTCTTCGTAGACACGGATACCGATGGCGAAGTTGGTCATCCGGGTGCCGACCGATGAAAGCATCTGGCCGGCCCACATCACGGTGAACCCGGTGAAACCCGAGGCGCGTTTCACAGGTGACTCATGTCCTTCCCTCTGGGGATTGTTCTTCGGTCACGTCGGCGGCGGGCCGCCGGTGACGATCCGCCTGCTCGGCGATCGTGGGACGGGCGATGAACTGCCCGGCGGTGATGGGGACACCGGCCCGGGTCGCCCGGTGGGCCGCCTGGATGGCGAGCATCGAGTCGCCGCCGAGGACGAAGAAGTCGTCGTGGACGCCGATCCGGGCGACATCCAGGCGCAACAGGTCGGCCCAGATGTGCGCCAACGCCAGTTCCCGGTCGTCGCGGGGCCCTTCGCCCGTCTGTTCCGACAAGGTCAGCGGCACCGCCGGTGACCGGTCGGACGTCGTCATCGGCGGATCCAGCTCCCACCGGCTTGCCACGTCGGCCCAGGGATCGTCTCCTTCGGGAAGCAGCACCGCGTACTCGGCCGATCCGGTCCCGTCCATGGCGGTGAGCGTAGCCAGCGACATGTCCACGTCACCATCAATCATTCGGACACCTTGGTCATCGCCGAGCCGGCCCGGAGCCTCGGTGCCGGGCGGCACGCAGACGACGAGGCGGCGGCCGTAGCCGTGCTGCAGCGCGGCCAGCCGGACCAGGTCGGCCCGCGACCAGCCGGTCGCCGTGGTGACCACCCACTTCACCGGGGGGACGCGGAAGGCCTGGTGCAGCCGCCGCACGGCCGTCTCGCCGACCGATGCCCGGAACGGACCGGTCAGCACCTCCGTCCCGGGGAGCGCGGCGAGCTCCACCTGCAGCCGGGCGTCCAGGCGGGCCTCCAGACGGGGCTGGAGCAGGCCCTCCGAGGCTCGGGGCAGCACCACCAGCGGACGGCTCGATCCGGACCGGTACGCCCGGACCGCCGCCACAAAGTCGGTCACCGCGTCATCCAGGCGACGGACGAGCGCGCCCAGCCGTCCGGGCACCGGTGCCCCGATCAGATCGGCCCAGCGCAGCACCACCACGTTGAGCCCTTCGGACCCGGCCGCGAAGGCGCCGGCGGGGTCGAGCAGGGTGCCGAACACGCGGGAGGTGATCGCGAGGCCGGGCTTGCCGTCGAGGCGTGCCAGCAGTCGCTCGGTCTCCCCGCGGATCGGCTCGGCCTCGCAGGTCGTGGCGATGGTCAGCCTCGGCACGGTGGTGCGCGAGCCGGCGCGGGCGGGCTCCGGCAGCGGTGGCCCGGGGACGGCGCCGTCGGGGGCGTCGCTCATCTGCGCAACGACCGACTCGAAGCGGGAGAGCAGATCGTCGACCACGTCCCCGCCGAGCCTGGTGGTGTCGTATTCGACATCCGCCTCCAGTGCTCCGTCCCGCCGGCGCAGATGGAGGAAGAACTCGAACGCAGTGGCCGCCACCGGCACGTCGTGCGTCCGTACGGACACCTCCGGCAGGTCGAGGCCGACCGACGGCTCCTCCACCACGTTGAACGCATGCTGGAAGACCGGATGGTACGAGGGGTCGCGCGGTGGCCGGACCGCCTCGACGATCCGAGCGAACGGCAGGCCTCGATGCCGCTGCGAGCTCAGCACCGCCTCGTGCACGCGGCGCAGCAGCGCCCGCGACGTCGGCGCCCCCGACAGGTCCAGGCGGAGCGGCAGCAGGTTGGCGAAGCGGCCGACAAGGCCCTGCAGTTCGGGGCGGTCCCGGCCCCCTGAGGGCATACCGAGCACGACGTCCCCTCTGCGGCTCTCCTCGCCCAGCACCAGCGCGTACGCAGTGAGCAGCACGACGAACGTGCTGACGCCGCACACCCGGGCGAGCTCCTCGGCACGGGCGCCCAGGTCACCGCGGAGCGGCCGGGTTACCGCACCGGTCGCCCCCACCGCCGACGCGCTCCCGCCGTCGCGGGCGCGGGCCAGTTCCAGCCGTGGCGGCGCATCCCGCAGACGGTCCGCCCAGTAGGCCGAGTCGGCCTGAGCGGCTTCGCCGGCCAGCCGGTTGCGCTCCCACACCGCGTAGTCCGTCATCTGAACGGGCAGCCGGGACAGCGGCTCGCCCAGACCCAGCCTGGCCCGGTAGGCGGCGGACAGGTCCGTCAGGAAGAGGTGCCAGGATCCGTCGTCGCAGGCGATGTGGTGCATGCCGATCAACAGGTGATGCCGGTCGGGGCCGTCCTTGAGGAGCCGTACCCGCAGCAGCGGCCCCGTCCCCAGGTCGTACGGCTGCGCCGCGTGCTCCCGGATCGCCGCGGCCGCCTCGTCCGGCCGGCCGCTGACGTCGTCCGTCCGTTCGGTGGGCCACCAGCAGTCGAGCCGGTCGTGGACGACCAGGACGGGGCGGCCCTGTTCGCTGCCGAAGGTTGTGCGCAGGCCCTCGTGCCGCTGTACGACGTCGTCCACCGCGCCGCGCAGCGCCGCCTCGTCGAGAGGCCCGGTCAGGGTGGCCGCGAAGGTGACCGCCGCGGAGGTGGTGCCGAGTTGCGCGAGCGCCCACATCCGCCGCTGCGTCGGAGTCGGCTCGACGGGTCGGTCCCGCGGCACCGGGACGACCGCCGGGTGGCCACCGGGCTCCGGTGCGGCCTCGTTCTCCGAGGAGCGGGCCAGGTCGATCGCGCGGGCCTGCGCCGTGATCACGGGGTCGGCGTAGAACTCGTGGAACGGCACGGTCACGCCGAACTCCCGGTGCACCTGGGCCAGCACCCTGGTGGCCAGCAGCGAGTGCCCGCCCAGGGCGAAGAAGTTGCTGTGCGTGCCGACCGTGTCGACGCCGAGCTGATCGGCCCACAGCGCCACCAGCCGCTTCTCCGTCTCCGTCCGCGGCTCCACGTACTCCTGCGGATCCACTTCCGCGGCGGGCTCCGCGGGGCGCCTCGCCGACTCCAGGATCTGCGCCGCGGTGGCGAGATGAGCGGCCGTGTGGTCCGCGCGTTCGGGCCCCGGCGGCGCTGCCCGCCATGCGGCGTGCATCTGCCGGACGGCGAGCGTGCCAAGCGCGGCGAAGAACTCCTCGGTGTACGGGACGTGCCCGAACGCGTCGGCGGCGGGGTCGGTGATCTCCGTGACGCCCAGCCCGGCGGCGAACTCCTCGGGCCATGTCACCTCGACGCCGGGCACCTTGGCCAGGCCCCGGGCCAGCCGCTCGTCCGCCGCGCCGAAGTCGGTCCCCTCCCGGGACGGGCAGACCATCACCAGCAGCGGCGTGTTCGTCCGGGATCGGAAGGAGGCGACACCCGCGAGCAGTTCGTCGACCACTCCGGCGAGGTGGTCCGCCGAGGAGCGGCCCGGCCGGTGGCGGGACCAGTCCTCCCAGCGCAGCAGGACGACCTGCCCGTCGCCCGCGTCGCCGCCAAGGAGCTGCTGGAGGAGCTGGCCGTAGGGCGCGAACCGGGTGTGGAACGGAACGCGCGAGAAACCGGACCAGAACCGCATCGTCTCGCCCATCGACTCGGCAGTGAACGACGCGGCGACCTGGACCGTGCGGCGGCGCACCGGCACCAGTTCGGCGATCGGCAGGTGGGGCGTCTCGGCGAGCCCGGTCAGTACGGCGGCCAGGTCGTCAACGATGTGCCGGGCGGTCTCGTCCAGGTAGAGGTCGGTGCTGTACCCGAGGTGGCCGGTCAGCCCGGTGGCCGTGCGGCGCAGCGTCAGGAACATGTCGAAGTCGGTGGTGCCGGTCTCGACGCGCTCGGGCGTGAACGTGACGCCGCCCGCCTCGCGGGGCTCCGTCGAGCCGATCTCACTGACGCTGAGCATGATCTGGAACAGCGGGTTGTACGCGGGCCGCCGGGTGGGCGCGAGCTCCCGCACGAGCGTGGCGAAGGGCACGTCCTGGTGCGCCGCGGCAGCGGCGGCCGACCGCTGGACCCGGCGCATCAGTTCTTCGCCCGACGGACTGCCGGACAGCTCGACACGGGTCACCAGCGTGTCCGCGAAGCAGCCGACGAGCGGTTCGAGCTCTGTCCGGCTCCTCCGCGCGACCGGCGTGCCGAACAGCACGTCGTCCTGTCCGGTGGCCTGCTGGACCAGCGCCGCGAAGGCCGCGCTGACGGCGTTGTTGAGGGTGACTCCGGCCCGCCGGGCCACCGCCACCAGACGGTCGGTCACGTCGGCGGCGAGAGCGAACTCCGTGTGGGCGCCCCGGCCGCTCTGCAGGGACGGGCGGGGCCGGTCCTCCGGAACGGTCGAGAGGGCCGGGGCGTCGGCCAGCCGCTCGCGCCAGTAGGCGAACTGCGACGCGAGCCGTTCATCGGTGGCGGCCTCCCGCTCGGCCGCGGCATGGTCGGCGAACCGCAGCCGGAGTCCGGGCAGTTCGGCGTCCTCGCCCTTGCGGCGGGCGTAGCAGGCGACCAGGTCGCCCAGGAAGACCTCGGTGGACCAGCCGTCGATGACTATGTGGTGGGCGCAGACCAGCAGCAGGTGCTCGTCCGGGCCCAGCTCGAACAGGGTCACGCCCACCGGAGGAGCGGCGGTCAGGTCGAACACCGGCCGGGCCCGCTCGGCGACCAGCCGCGCGAGGGCCGGCGAGTCCGGTCCGGCCGGCTCTCCCGCCCTCGCCTCCACGGCGACCACGGGCATGGGCGGCAGGAACGAGTCGAGAACGATCTGGCGAGGCCCGTCGGGCGTCTTGCGGAACACCGTTCTCAGCGCCGACTGGCGGGCGACGACGTCCCCTGTCGCCGCGTGCAGAACGGACCGGTCCAGCGGACCGGTCAGCCGAACCGCGAACGTCACCGGCACCGACCGGCCGGGCGAGAGCTGGTCGGCCAGCCACAGCCGCTCCTGTGCGGGCGACAGGGGCAGCGCGTCCCTGTCACCGGTCCCAGGGGCCGGTGCGGAGGCGGTGCCTCGCTGGGCGAGCCTGGCCTGGAGCAGTCTGCGCTGCTGCGGAGTGAGCCCGTCGAGCAGCTCGCCGAGGTCCTTGGTCATCGCACTGTCCGCCCTTCGAGGTCCGCGACCCCGTCACTGATCGACGCGAGCACGAGATCGGCCATGCGGCCGGCGAGCCCTTCGTCGGCGAGGTCCGGCCGCACCCGGACCATCAACTCCCGTTTCTCCGAGAGCGGCCGCCGTGCGATCGTGACGGTCATCGGGAAGTCGTTGCGGTCCGAGTACCAGAACTCCAGCGGCCGGATGTGCCGGAGGTCCGCGAGGGAGTCGTAGGTGTGGAAGTCGGCGTAGTTGAACAGCACGTCGAACGGTGCCGAGCCGAGCGCACCCCGCAGCGTGGCCAGGGGGAACCTGCGATAGGGCGTGACCTTGCGTTCCGCGGCCCAGGCCGCGGCGACCACGTCGCTGAAGCCCGCCGCGTCCGCGGTTTCGACGCGCAGCGGCACGCTGTTGACGAACATGCCGATCAGCCGGTCCGCGCTGTCCGTCTCGGCGCGGCCGTTGACGGTCAGACCGGTCACGACGTCGTCGCAGCCGTTCAGCTGGGCCAGCGCCCGCAGGTGCGCGGCGAGGAAGACGCTCTTGACCGGCACCGCCAGCCGCGCGGCCGCCGCCCGCGCGCTCCGCAGTACCTCGGGGTCGAGCACCCGCCGGACGTCGGCGTCGGGATCGGCCGACGGGTCCGAGGCGGGCCGCTCCCGGGCCGTCACCGCCGGCGCCGGAACGTGTCCCTTCAGCATCGCCGTGAAGAACTCCGCGGCGCCGGGATCGGTCGCCGTCCGCTGTTCGAGCGCCACGAAGTCGCGGTAACCGCCCGCTCGCGACGGTTCGGTGATGCCCGCACCGCTCCCGGAGAGCCGCAGGTCGTAGGCCCGCACGACCTCGGTGAGGAAGACCGCGAGGCTCCATCCGTCCATCACCGCGTGATGCACCGACAGCGCCAGCGTCCACGAGCCGTCGCCGTGGTCCAGTGCATGGCACCGGGCCAGCGGAGGCCGGGTCAGGTCGAACCATTCGTGCCAGTTCGGCATCCACCAGTCACGCACGACCGCCGCATGGTCGCCCGTCGGCCCGACCGGCGCCCCAACCACCGTCAGGGGGATCGGAGCCTCCTTGTGCACCCGTAGGACCGGCCCGTCGTCTTGCAGCAGGTCGAACGAGGTGCGCAACAGGTCGTGCCGGGCCGAGACGGTGTTCAGTACGTCGCCCAGTGCCGCGGGGTCGAGCGGCCCGGCGAGGCGGACGGTACTCAGGTCGTGGTAGAGGGTCGGATCGTCGCGGATCTCGTACTCGTAGATGATCCCGGTCTGCAGCGTCGCGGCGGGGTAGGCGTCCACCAGCCCGTCCGCCGTGCCGTCGGACAGGTGGTGCGCCGGCTCTCCGGCCGGCTCCCCGCCCGCCCCGGCTCCGTCGGCCTCCGTGCGGGCCACGTCGCCTCCGCCGAGGACCGACCCCACCAGCTCGGCGACCGTCGGATAGGTGAAGAGGTCAGCTACCGTCATCGGCAGTCCGGCGGCCCGCGAGGCCGCCACGACCTGGACGGCGTGCATGGAGTCACCGCCGAGCACGAAGAAGTCGTCGTCCTCGCCGACCCGCTCGATGCCGAGCACGTCCGCCCAGATGCCGGACAACGTGGCGGCGGCGGACGCGTCCGGTCGCACCGCCGCGGGTCGCACCGCGTCCGGGGCGGGCAGCGCGGCCCGGTCGAGCTTGCCGTTCACGGTGAGCGGCAGCCTGTCCAGGGTGACCAGCGCGGCGGGCACCATGTGCGCGGGCAGCCGCTCGGCGAGCCGTCGGCGCAACGCGGCGACGTCCGGCCGCGCGCCGGGCGTCGGTACGACGTAGCCGACGAGCCGTTCCGTTTCATCCCGGTCGGCCCGCACCACCACGGCCGCCGAACGGACCTCCGGATCGGCGAGCAGTGTCGCCTCGATCTCCCCCGGCTCGATCCGGAAGCCGCGCAGTTGCACCTGCTGGTCGGCGCGCCCGCAGAACACGACCTCGCCGTCCGGGCGGAGTATCGCGAGGTCGCCGGTCCGGTACATCCTGGTGCCGGTACCGGTGAAGGGATCGGGCAGGAATCGCTCCGCGGTGAGACCGGGCCGCCCCAGGTAGCCGCGGGAGACCCCCGCGCCGCTCACGTACAACTCGCCCTGCACTCCGACCGGGACCGGTTCGAGGTCGGCGCCGAGCAGGGCCAGCCCGAGGTCGGCGAGCGGGCCGCCGATGGGGCTGCCCGCCGCCTCGGCATCCGCGGCGTCGAGGGGCCGGAGCGTTACATGGACGGTCGTCTCGGTGATCCCGTACATGTTGACGAGGCGTGGGGTCCGGTCGCCGTAGTGCGCCAGCCAGTCGCGCAGTCTGGCGGGTTCGAGCGCCTCCCCGCCGAAGACGACCAGGCGCAGGTCCGTAGCCGGATGGCCGCGGTCGGCGGCGACCGCGGCGAGCTGCCGGAAGGCCGACGGTGTCTGGCTGAGGACGGTGACCCGCTCCTTCCGAAGCAGCTCCCAGAACCCCTCGGGATCCCTGCTCAGGGCGTAGGGGACGACCACGACTCGGCCGCCGTGCAGCAGCGCTCCCCACAGCTCCCACACGGAGAAGTCGAAGGCGAAGGAGTGGAACAGCGACCAGGTGTCCTCGCGCCCGAACCCGAAGTCCGCGGCGGTGACGGCGAAGAGCCGGGACACGTTGGCATGCGTCACCACCACGCCCTTCGGGCGTCCGGTCGAGCCGGAGGTGTAGATGACGTAGGCGGTGTTCTCCGGGCCCGCGCCGCTGTCCGGCGGGGTGTCCGGCGCGGTGCTGTCGTACGCGTCGGCGACGTCGACGAAGTCGGCCCCGGGTGCCAGGTCCGCGTACCGGCGATGTCCGACGACCGTGCGGCAGCCGGAGTCCTCGACGGTCCGAGCGAGACGGTCCGGTGGGTAGCCGGGGTCGAGCGGCAGGTAGCCCGCGCCCGCCTTGAGCACAGCCAGGATCGCGACGGCGATGTCGGCCCCGCGGTCGAGGCAGATTCCGACCAGGGTCTCCGGTCGCGCACCGTGGGCACGCAACCGGTGCGCCAGCCGGTTGGACGCCAGGTCCAGCTCCCGGTAGGTGAGACGGGTCCGGTCGTCGCTGACGGCCACCCGGCCCGGGGTACGGCCGGCCTGGGCGGAGAAGAGCTCGTGCAGACAGCCCTCGGGGCCGGAGGTCCGCACGGGGAGGATCACTGCGCGTTCGGCCTCGGTGGTGGACCGCAGGGTGCCCAGCGGGGCGCCGGGTGCGGCCACGGCCGCGTCCAGAAGCCGTGTGTACCAGTCCAGGAGCCGCTGGGCCGTGGTGCGCTCGAACAGGTCGGCGCTGTACTCCACCGTGATCCTGACGCCCTGGGGCAGTTCGTCGAGCTCGAGGGTGAGGTCGAACTTCGCGGTGCCGTTGTCGAGGGCGACCGGCTCGACGTCGAGCCCCGGCAGTGCGGCCTGCGGCCGCAGCGGCCCCTGGTAGGCGAACGCCACCTGCGCGATCGGCTGCCTGGACAGGTCGCGGTCGGGCGCGACCCGGGCCACGACGGCATCGAGAGGAACGTACTGGTGCTCGTGCGCGTCCATCGTGAGGTCCCGGGCCTCCCGGAGGAACGAGCGGAAGGTCTGCCGGCCGTCCGGGCGCAGGCGGAGCAGCACGGTGTTGGTGAAGAAGCCGACCAGGTCCTCCGTCTCCAGGCTCGGCCGCCCGGCCGTCGGCGCGGCCACCACCATGTCGTCCCCCGCGCCGACGACGCGTAGCAGCGCGCCGAACGCCGCCAGGTACACGGCGAACGGGGTGGCGTTCTCGGCGGTGGCCAAGGCGGCGACGGCGGCCGCCCGGTCCGCGGTCAGCGTCGTGGTGACCCGGCCGCCCGTGTGGGTCTGGACCGGCGGCCGGGGCCGGTCCGCGGGCAGCTCGATGCGGGTGGGAGCACCTCTCAGCGCCTGGCTCCAGTACACGAGGCCGGACTCCAGCGCACCGGACCGGGCGAGCGTGTCGTGCCAGCGCGCAAAGTCGGCGTACCGGAGCGCGGGCGGACCGGGAGGAGTGCCCGCCCCGGTTTCCCGGGCGTAGAGCAGGGCCAGATCGCGGTCGAAGACATTCTGCGACCATCCGTCGGTGACCAGATGGTGCGCCACGATCACGAACAGATGGTCGTCCGGTGCGAACGCGTACAGGGTGGCCCGCACCAGCGGCGCACGGGCGAGGTCGAAGGGGCGCGCGGCCTCGGCCGCGGCCTCCGCCAGGACCTCATCGGCCGGACGTCCGGCCGCGTCGGCCACTCTCAGCACCGTGCGGTCCACGGCGGTCTGGGACACGACCAGGTTGCCGTCGACGAGTCCGAAGGCCGACCGCAGCACGTCGTGGCGGTCGACGAGCGCCACGAGCGCCCTGTCGAGGGCGGCCGTGTCCAGGGGACCGTGCAGCCGTAGCGCGGAGGGCACGTTGTAGGCGGGGGCGGCGGCGGGATTCAGGTGGGACAGGAACCAGAGCCGGCGCTGCCCCGGCGCCGGGACGCGGGGCGCGTCCGACGACGTGACCTCGGGGAAGGACGCCCGTCCGGCGTCCCCGGCGCGGATCAGGGCGGCGAGGGCGGCCAGTGACTCGGCCGCGTGGAACTCCCGCAGGGTCGGCCGGGCCCCGAGGTCGGCCACGATCCTGGTGAGCACACGGGCGGCCTGCAGGGAGCTGCCGCCCAGCCGGGTGAAGCCGTCGGCTCGGCCCACGGGCCGCACGCCGAGCACGTCCTCCCAGATGGCGGCCAGGGCGCGTTCGAGGTCGTCCGAGGGTTCCTCGAAGGGCGTGCCGTCCAGGCGGGGGTCGAGTTCCAGCGTCCGCAGCACTGCGCGGTCGACTTTGCCTCCGTGTGTCTGCATGGGCAGCGCCGCGAGCGGCACGAACAGCGAAGGAACCATCGTCGACGGCAGTGCGGCGGCGGCTTCGCGGCGAAGCCGGGCGGCCGAGAGACGGCTGCCGCAGACGAACGCGACCAGCCGGGCGTCGGCGCCGTCACCGCGGGCGACCACCGCGCACTGGCGCACGCCGGGAAGAGTGGACATCACCCGCTCCACCTCGGCCGGTTCGATCCGGACACCGCGGATCTTCACCTGGTCGTCGGTCCGGCCGGCGAACTCGAGCTGACCGTCGGGCAGCACGCGCGCGAGGTCGCCCGTCCGGTAGAGCCGGGCGCCCGGCTGCTCGGCGAAGGGATGCGGGACGAAGAGATCGGCGGTCAGCCCCGGCTGGCCCAGATAGCCGCGGCTCACCGTCGGGCCGCCCAGGAAGAGTTCACCCACCGTCCCGGGTGCGACCGGCCAGAGGTCGGCGTCCAGGACGTAGGCCTCCACACCGGGGAGCGGGTGGCCGATGGGCGGCGGCCGGTCCGGCAGCCGCCGATCGCTCGTGGTGACGATCAAGGTCGTCTCGGTGGGGCCGTAGGCGACGTGGAAGTCCCGTCCCCGGCCCCAGCGTTCGACGACTTCCGGGGGGACCACCTCACCGCCGACCACCAGGGTGCGCAGGTCGGGCAGTTCCGCGTCCGGCAGCACCCCGAGTACCGAGGGGGGCAGGAACGCCGTTGTGACGCGCTCCTGTTCGAGCAGCCGTGCCAGCCCGGGGCCGATCAGGTCGGCGCCCGGCGGCGGGAGCACCACCGCGCCCCCGTTGGTCAGCGGCCCGAAGATCTCCCCGATGGTCGCGTCGAAGGTGATCCCGGCGAACTGCAGAGTCCGGGTCTCCGGTCCGAAGCCGACACGGCTGCCGATTCCGGCGAGGAAGGCGGTCACACAGCGGTGTTCGACCATGACGCCCTTGGGCCTCCCGGTCGAACCGGAGGTGTACATGATGTACGCCAGGTCCCCGGGACGCGCGGATGTGCGGGGGAGGCCGCCACCGGGGCGGGAGCCGGCGCGCTCGTCGACCAGCACCACAGGGCAGGCGTCGGTGGGGACCCGGTCGGCGAGATCCGTGCGGGTGACCACCAGGGCGGCGCCGGCGTTGTCGAGCATGACGCCGAGCCGGCGGGGCGGATAGGCCGTCTCCAGCCCGATGTACGCGGCACCGGACTTCAGCACCGCCAACAGCGCGACGACGAGCTCGGGAGAGCGGTCGAGGAGAACACCGACGCTGCCGCCCCGACGGGCGCCGCGTTCGCGCAGCCGCTCGGCGAGGCGGCAGGCCGCCTCGCTGAGCTCGGCGTACGTGAGCACGGTGCCCTCCTGGACGACGGCGACCGCCTCCGGGGTCGCCACGGCCTGGCGTTCGAACAGGCCGTGCAGGGTGTCCATGCCGTTCGGGTGGTCATGGGCGCTGGTCATGGCTGGCTGGTCCACCTCCCTGCGGCCCTGCAACGGACCGCGGTACCCAGCCTCGTCTGCGGCTCTGGCGCGCCGCTGACGGCCCACTGGTCCGCCGTTGACGCGCTCACGCGCCGTCGGCACGACTGCCCGCGCCGACCACGGGCAACCGCCTCACGCCCCCGGGCTCGGGGGCCAGTTCGGCCGCGACCAGCCGGACCAGCGTGGGCATCCGGTACCGCCCGTCCCGCTGCGCCAGGAGGAGGTGCACATCGGCGAGGGCGTTGAGGCCGGTGCGCACCCGGGAGAGCGTGAGCCCGGTGCATGCGGCGAGCGCGGGCGCGGCCACGCCCAGGGAGTCGATCTGCGGCCAGTCACCGAGCGTCCGGAACATCGTCCTGCCGTCCGCCGACAGCAGCCGGTCGTAGGCCGCCCGGATGCGGGCCCGCAGGGTCAGCCCGCCGAAGGCGAGTTCGTCGAGGCGCCGCTGCTCGTCGGAGAGTTGACCGGCCATGCCCTTGAGCGAGAGCTCCGGCCGGGCGGCCAGTCGCGCTGCCACGATACGGATCGCGAGCGGCAGGTTCTCGCACAGGTGGACGACGGTCCGCGCGGCCATGAGCTCCGCGTCGACCCGTTCCGGTCCGGCCGTACGACGCAGCAGTTCCAGCGCCTCCTCGTCGTCCGGGACCCGCAGGGTGAGATGCGCGGAACCATCGATCATGGTGAGCGCGCGCTTCCCGGTGACCAGCGCGGCGGAGTTGCCGGCCCCGGGCAGCAGCGGGCTGACATGGCTGAGGCCGGCCGCGCCGTCCACGACGACCAGCACGCGCCGGGTCGCCAGCGCCGATCGGAACAGCGCGGCCGACTCCTCGACGCCGCGAGGCACCGCGGTGACGCCCAGCATGGGAAGCCAACGCCTGAGGATCTCCACCGGTTCCAGCGTGGTGTCGTCGTCTCCGTGGAGATTGGCATAGAACTGGCCGTCGGGAAAACGTGCGGCGAGCCGGTGCGCCGCGTGCACGGCGAGAGTGGTCTTCCCGACCCCCGCCGAACCGTTGATCATCCCGACCCGGCTCGCCCACTCTTCGGAGAACCAGCCGCAGACCTCCGCCAGTTCGGCCCGGCGCCCCACGAACGTCGAGGTGTCACGGGGCAGTTCGGCGGCCAGCCGTACCGGCCCGGCGCCGGTCCCGGAGCGGGACCGTGCGGCCGCCGCCCCCACGAACCAGAAGCCGTCGGCGTCCCCCGTCCTGCCGACGGTCCGCGCGGAAAGGATGTCCCGTTGCAGCTGCCGCAGCTGGGGCCCGGGCTCGATGCCCAGGTCCTCCCGCAACCGGGCCCGCAGGCGCCCGTACGCCGCCAGCGCGTCGGCTCTGCGGCCGGTGCCGCAGAGCGCCACCATCAGCAGGGCCCACAGCCGTTCACGGTACGGATGGGCGGCCACCAGGGTTTCCAGCCGCGGCACCATCGTCGCCTGCCGCCCAAGCGCGAGCGCCGCCTCGGCGGCGTCCTCCGCGACCGCGATGCGCTGATCCTCCAGGCGCTGGACGTCGGCCTGGAGCGCCGTGGCGGACACGTCGGCGAAGGCGGGCCCCTGCCACTGGTCCAGCGCCGCCTGAAGGGCGACGAACCCCTCGTCCACCCGCCCGGCCTTGATCGCCGCGCGCCCCCGGGCCGTCAGCTCCTCGAAGCGGTGCAGGTCGAGTGCGCCGTCGGGCATCATCATCCGGTAGCCGCCCGCCTCGGTCACCAGTGCGGTGTCCGAGCCGAACTTCAGCAGCTGGCGGAGCCGGTAGACGTAGGCCTGCAGCGTGTTCTTTGCCTTGGCGGGGGGCGCGTCCCCCCAGACCTGGTCCTGCAGTTCGTGCACAGGCACGGTCTGGCCGGCCCGCAGCAGCAGGACGGCCAGCACGGTCCGCTGTTTGTCGGCGGCGATGTCGATCAGTCGGTCGCCGTCCCACACCTGGAGGCAACCAAGAATGCAGAATTGCATCATGCTCCCTCGTGTCCGTACGACGATCCCCCGCCGTCGGTTCGGGCTCCGGGGTCAGGAAACGCGGCCGTGCCGGGAGTGGTCGGTGACGAAGGCGGCCAGCCGCTCGACGCCCTCGACGGCCTGCTGCCGCGTGAGGTAGCTCCACGCCAGCCGGATGACGTTCTCGCCGCCGCCGCTCGGGTGGAAGTAGCGCATGGGTGTCCAGACGACCCCGTACTTCTCGGCGGAGACGGCCAGCGCGTCGTCGTCGGCGGCGAACGGCACGGTCACCGCGAGGAAGAAGCCGCCCGCGGGATGGTTCCAGGAGACGCCGTGCGCCGCCCGCTCGCGCTCGGGGAACAGTCGGCTCAACGTGTCCAGGACCGCGGTCAGGTTGGCGTCGTAGGCGGAGGCCGCCGCCGCGTTCCGCGCCCGCAGCCCGAAGCCCGACTCCAGCAGCAGGCCGCCCACCATCGCCTGGCTCAGGCTCGGGGTGTTGACGGTGAGCATGCTCTTGAGCTTGGAGATCTCGTCGGCCAGGCGGGTGCGCTTGCCGTTGTTGTCCTCGACCTCCTGATCGGCCACCAGGTAACCGAGCCGGGCGCCGGGAAAGGCGGACTTGGCGAAGGATCCGATGTGGACGACGCAGCGCGCCGGGTCGAGCGCCTTCAGCGGCGGCAGCGGCTCGGCGGAGCTGACCATCCGGTACGGGCTGTCCTCCATGATGAGGACACCGTGCCGGGCGGCTGCCTGAAGCAGCTCGTGGCGCGCCCGAAGGGGCATGGTGCTGCCGGAGGGGTTGGAGTAGTCGGGCACGACGTAGCACGCACGCGGCCTGTTCCCCCGGGCCCGGACCGCCGCCACCGCCTGCTCGAACGCCGCCGCCGTCAGCCCGTCGGACTCCTCCAGGATCTCGACCGGCTCGATGTCGAGCATGCGGGCCGCCCCGGTGATCCCGACATAGCACGGGCTGGCGACCAGCAACACGTCCCGCGGGGAGGCGAACAGGGTCCGCAGTACGAGGAACATCGCCTCCTGCGCCCCGACCGTGACCACGATGTCGGCGGGATCCGCGGTGATGCCGTCGTCGGCCAGGGTCCGGGCCACCAGGCCCCTGATCTCCCCGGCGGTCGTGCCGTACTGGAACAGTGTGGTGCGGATCTGTTCCTCGGACCGGCCGCTGCTCGCCAGGTGATCGATGTAGTGGCGCAGCCACCGGAACAGTTGCTCGGTCTCGAAGAAGTCCTCCAGCGGCCTGCCCGGTGCGAAGGAGATCGCGTCGGGATGGCGCATGGTGATCTCGTTGAGGAAGTTCATCGTGTCCATCACCGGCTCGGACACGCTCGGGTGCAGCCCCTCCTTGGACAGCAGCCCGCCGCCCGCGTCGACCGGGCCGGCCGCGGTCGCGGCCGGGGCGGGGACGGCCGGCGCCGCGGCGCCGAACAGCAGCGAGGCGTCCAGGTCGGCCGGGCTCCGCCGGCCCGTCTGCAGCAGCACGTCGGTCAGTTCCTCGGAGAGGATGCCGAGCACCCCCGCGGCACCCTCCTCGCCGGCCGCGGCCAGCCCGTACAGGACCGGCCGCCCGACCAGTACGGCGTCCGCGCCGTGGGCGACGGCGGCCGCGATGTCGCGGCCGGCCCGCACCCCGCCGTCCAGGAGGACCGGACAGCGGCCGTCGACGGCCTCGGCGACGGTCGGCAGCGCGTCGAGCGTGGCGGGGGCCGCGTCCAGCTGGCGGCCGCCGTGGTTGGACACGATGATGCCGTCGGCCTCGGCCTCGACCGCCCGAGCCGCGTCCGCGGGCGTGAGGATTCCCTTGAGCAGCACGGGCAGCGGGCAGATCGACCGCAGCCAGTCGACGACCGACCAGTCCAGCGCCGGGTCGAGATCCGAGCGTGCGTGGACGTCGGTCGAGGAGTACGCCTCGGAGACCGGCAGGTTCACCGGTCGCACGTCGTCGGGCAGGCGGAAGGCGTTGCGGACATCGCGGAGACGCCGGCCCAGCTGCGGAACGTCCACGGTGAGCACCAGCCCGGCGAAGCCCGCGGCAGTGGCCCGCTCGACCAGCTCGCGCGTCAGCCCGCGGTCGCGGAAGCAGTACAGCTGCAGCCACAGCGGGCTGGTGGCGGCCGCCACCAGCTCCTCGAAGGTGCGGCCGGCGAACGTACTGACCACGGTCGGGACGCCGAAGCGGCCGGCCGCCCGTACCGTCGCCACCTCTCCCTCGGGGTGCACCATCGTGTGATGGGCCATGGGGGCGACAGCGACCGGCATACCCCACGACTGGCCGAACAGGCGCACCGAGAGGTCGGCCGCACCCACCCCGGTCAGCACCCGCGGCGCGAGCCGTACCGCCTCGAAGGCCGCCGTGTTGCGGGCGACCGCCCGCTCGTCGCCCGCGCCTCCGCAGATGAAGTCCCAGATCCCCGGGTCGAGCGCGGCGCGGGCGGCCTCGGCGTATTCGGCGAGCAGCGCCGGAGGCGTCTCGCCGAGCTTGGGCTCAGCCCGCATCGATGACTCCCTCGCGGCTCTGCTCCCGCTCGACCGCCTCGTAGAGTCCCTTGATGTTGCCGCTGCCGAAGGTGCGCGCCCCACGCCGCTCGATCAGCTCCAGGAACAGCGTCCTGCGGGCGTACGGGGACCGGGTGAATATCTGCAGCAGCAGACCCCACTCGTCGCGGTCGGCGAGGATGCCCCTCGCCCGCAGGTCGGGGAGTTCGGCGCCGAGTTCCCCGACCCGGTCCTCCACCAGGTCGTAGTAGGCGTCGGGCGTCGTGAGGAACTCGACGCCCTGGCCGGCGAGGCGCCGCACGCCCTCCCTGATGTCTCCGGTCTCGAAGGCCATGTGCTGGACTCCGGCCCCGCCGTGGGACTGCAGGAAGGTGTCGATCTGGCCGGGGTCGTGCGTCGCGTCGGGCTCCAGGATGGTGAGCGTGATGCCGCTGGACGGGTCGCTCACCACCTTGGACAGCATGGCCTGCTGCCCCACCTCGATGAACTCGGAGAAGATCTCCTCGAAGCCGAACATCTGCTGATACCGACTCACCGTCTTGTCCAGTTCACCGACCGGAACGCATACGGCGAAGTGGTCGATGTCCCTGAGCAGTTCGCCGTCCGAGGGCGCGGGATGCCCTTCCTCGACGGGAGAGAGATCGGGGTGGGGAAGCGGCGCACCCTCCTCGACTAGCGTGTGCATGACGTCCCCGAAGCCGCGCACCGAGGCGCTCAGGACGGTGCCGCCCGAGCCGGTGCGGGACGCCGGCTCCCTGACCGGATCGGCGCCGTTCGCCACCGCGGTGCGGAAGGCCTGTACTACGTCGGGCACGGCGATCGCGATGTCGGCCACACCGTCGCCGTGCGCGGCCACATAACGAGCGACCGCGTCGCTCGCGTCGGTGGTCGAGCTGAGCATCAGGCGGATGCGGCCCTGGGCCAGCAATACCGTGTGCGTCTGCCGGCCCGAGGGCGACTCCGCGATCGGCCGGAAGCCGAAGGCCTTTCGGTAGTAGTACGACGCCTGACAGGCGTCGCCCACGTAAAGGTGGACATGGCTGAGCCTTGCACGCTCCATGACTGCCCCCGTAACCCAGGGGTCCCCATGGACCCCGGTCGACGTCATCTTCACATCGGTGTCTTTACGGCACCCTGAACGCTTCGCTGAACAGAATCGGAGCCGTCAGCTCCCCTCGCGCAGCTGCTGCTCCACCTCCTCGGGCGACATCTCCGCGATGTCCGCGATGAGTTGGGCCATCAGTTCCGAGTCCCGCTGGACGGCCTCGACAGGCGGCACTTGGCGCTCCTCGGCGAGCGCGACGAGCTCCCGGGGCGTCGGTGCCGAGTACAGCGCGTCGCCCGGAAGCCCGATGCCGGTCGCGTCGGCCACCTTGGCGATGATGCGGGTCGCCAGCAGCGAGTGGCCGCCGAGTTCGAAGAAGTCGTCGTCGAGACCGACGTCCTCGGTGCCGAGCAACTCCCGCCAGATGCCCAGAACGGTCTCGGACAGAGACTCACCCGGCCTCGTCGCACCGGCCGGCCCGGCATCCGTCAGGGGCCGTACGCCCGAGGTGTCGGGTGTCTCCTCCCCCACGACCGCGAAGGCCGGGCCAGATCCGGGCATCGGGTCCACCCAGTGCCGCAGGCGCCGGAACGGGTACGTCGGCAGCGGTATTCGCGACCACTCGCCCGGGCGCCATCGGCTCCAGTCCACGGGGACTCCCGCCTCCCACAGCCGGCCGACCGTACGGGCCAGATAGGCACCGCCGTCCGCTTCGCGCTCCGGGTCGGGCAGGCCGCCGAGCAGGACATGGTCGTCGCCGACCCGGCCGACGAGGGTACGAAGGGTGGCCCCCGGACCGACTTCGAGGAGCACCGACGCCGGGCCGCTCAGCAGCCGCCCCACCCCTTCGTGGAAGCGGACCGGGGCCAGCAGGTGACGGATCCAGTACTCCGGGTCCACGGCCGCCTCGGCGCGAATCCAGTCGCCGGTCAGATTGGACACGAACGGGATCTCCGGCGGCCGGAGAACGGCCTCACGCAGCCTCGACGCGAAGGGCGCGGCCACCGCTTCCATCATCGGGGAGTGGAAGGCATGGGACGTGCGCAGTCGACGGCAGGTGGCCCCGGCCTCCCGCAGCCGCTTCTCCAGCATCTCCACGGACGGCTCGGGACCGGACACGACGCACAGGGCAGGACCGTTGACGGCCGCGACCGCGGTCTCCGCGTCGAGGGCGGGCTGCACCTCAGCCACCGGAAGGTTGACGGTGAGCATGGCGCCGGGCGGCTGGTCCTGCATGAGCCGCGCCCGCACGGCGACCAGATCGAGCGCGACGTCGAAGTCGAAGCACCCCGCGACGGTCGCCGCCACGTACTCGCCGAGGCTGTGCCCGATCATCGCCCTGGGCACGAGCCCGAGCCCCATCCACAGACGGGCGAGGGCGTGTTCGACGGCGAAGAGCGCCGGCTGTGTGTAGCCGGTGAGTGCCAGCGTCCGCGCGTTCTCGGCCGGATCCCCCGCGTACAGCAGGCCGCGCAGATCGAAGTCCAGGCGCTCGTCCGCGGCGTCGATCCAGGAGCGGAAGGTCTCCTCCGTCTCGTACAGTTCCCGCCCCATGCCCACCCGCTGACTGCCCTGCCCGGGGAACATGAAGACCACGCCACGGTCGCGTGCGTCCGCCGCCGGCGGACGCACGGCGGCCAGGGCAGCGGTTGCCGAGTCGAGGTCCGTGCAGGTGACCGCGGCTCTGCGGCGCTGGGGTGTACGGCCGCTCTGCAGGGTTCCGGCGACGTCCGACAGTTCGGCCTCCGGGTGGGTCGCTAGGTGCTCCCTGAGCCGGACGGCCAGTTCGAGCAGCGGCTCGTCCGCACGGGCGGACAGAAGCAGCACCTCGTGCTTGCGGCCCGCGGGAGAGCGCGGCGGCGGGGGTGGGGGCTCCTGAAGAACCATGTGGGCGTTCGTCCCGCCGATACCGAAGGAACTGACCGCCGCGCGCCGCGGCCCGTCGTACTCCGGCCACGGCATCGCCTCGGTGAGCAGGCGGAACCGGCCGGAGCCCAGTTCGATCTCCGGGTTCGGCCGGGTGAAGTGGCGGCTGGGCGGCAGGACGCGGTGCTTCAGCGCCAGCGCCGTCTTGATGAGGCCGGCCACGCCGGCCGCCGAGGAGAGGTGACCGATCTGTGCCTTCAGGGTCCCGAGGGTGCAAGGAGCACCGTCGCGGCCGAGCGCCTCGGTGAGCGCCTCGAACTCGATCGGATCCCCCAGGGGGGTACCCGTCCCGTGCGTCTCCACGTACGTGATGGTGCGGGGGTCCACGCCCGCGACGCGATGCGCCGCGCGGACGACGGCGACCTGCCCGTCCACCCCCGGAGCGGTGAAGCTGAGACGCCGCGCGCCGTCGTTGTTCACCGCGGACCCCAGGATGACAGCGTGGATCGTGTCGCGGTCGGTGAGGGCGTCCGCCAGCGGCTTCAGCACGACCACGCCCACACCGTTGCCGAAGACCGTCCCATCGGCCCCGGCGTCGAACGGCAGGCAGCGCCCGCTCTGGGAGAACACCGAGCCGACGGTGTGCAGATACCCCTCGTGCTGGGGCACATGGATCGTCACGCCGCCGGCCAGGGCCATCTCGCACTCACCGGCGAGCAGCGCCTGGCAGGCCATGTGCACGGCGACCATGGACGAGGAGCAGGACGACTGCACACTCACGCTCGGCCCGCGCAGGTCGAGGTGGTAGGAGACCCGAGCCGCCAGCAAGTCCTTCTCGGTCGCCAGCAACAACTCCTGCGGACTCGTGTTCGCCAGCGCCCCAGGGGCCCCCAGCAGGTTGCTGAGCAGGTAGGCGTTCTGGCTGACACCGGCGTAGACGCCCACCGGCGCGCCTGCTTCGGTGCGAGGGGCGTACCCCGCGTCCTCCATCGCGGCCCAGGCGCACTCGAGGAAGACGCGCTGCTGCGGGTCGAGCAGGGCGGCGTCCCGTGGCGTGTACCCGAACAGCACGTTGTCGAAGTACTCGACTCCGTCGAGCACGCCGTGGACATGCCGGTAGTCGGAGTGCCGGGCCTCGTCCGGCGCCACACCGGCGGCTATGGAGTCCTCCGCGGTGAACGACGTGATCCGGTCACCGCCGTCGAGCACACTGTCCCAGAACCGTCCGACAGAGTCTGCGCCGGGGAAGCGCCCCGCCATACCCACGACGGCGATCTCGAGCCCGGTCGGCTCCGCCTGCTGCTGGGTCATCGCTCGTCCCCTCCCATCGCGGCACGCCGCCGGGCGCGGGCAGCCGTTGTCAGCCTGCTGCGTGCCCGGCCCCGGTCCGCCTCGAGCGCGGGATCCGCGGCGGTCTCGAGATGGCGCGCCAGCAGGCGCACAGTCGGGTTGCGGAAGAGCGTGACCATCGAAATCTCCCGGTCGAGCGACTTGACCAGCCGAACCCTGAGCCGCATCAGCAGCAGCGATGTGCCGCCGATGTCGAAGAAGCTGTCGTGCACGCCGACGTTCTCGAGGCCGAGCGTCTCGGCCCAGACCGCGGCTATCTCCTCCTCCAGGCCGGCCCGCGGCGCCCCTTGGTGGCCGGTCCGCTCGACGACCGGGGCGGGCAGGGCGGCACGGTCGATCTTGCCGTTCGGGGTCAGCGGCATGGCGTCGAGCACCACGACGGCCGCGGGCACCATGTGGTCGGGCAGCCGGTCCGCAGCGAAGACGCGCACATCCGCCCCGGTGACGCCGGATCCGGTCACATAGCCCGCCAGCCGTAGCTCGCCGGCGGCGCCGTACGGCAGGACGACGGCCTGCCCCACGCGCGGATGGCGGGCCAGGACGGCCGCGACCTCGCCGGGCTCGACGCGGTATCCCATGACCTTGACCTGGTCGTCGGCGCGCCCGGCGAACTCCAGATCTCCGCTCGGCAGCCACCGGACCAGGTCGCCGGTGGCGTACATGCGCGCCCCGGACGGGCCTGCTGGGCACGGTGTGAAGGCGGCAGCGGTCGCGGCGGGGGCGTCGAGATAGCCGCGGGCCAGGTTCGCCCCCTCGATGTGCAGCTCCCCGGTGGCCCCGTCGGGGACAGGCTCCCGGTCCGGCCCGAGAACATGCACGCGCACACCTCGGAACGGGCGGCCGAGGGGAACCGTCGCGGCCTCCGGCAGGTCCCGCGGCACTCGGTGGGCCAGCATCGAGACGGTGGTCTCGGTCGGGCCGTAGTGGTTCTCGACGGCCAGGTCCGCCCGGGCCGCCCGGACCCGGCGGACCAGGTTCGGCGGCAGCGGCTCACCCGCGCAGATCAGCAGGCGCCGCGGCAGCACCCGGTCGACCGCGGCACCGTCCGCGCCCGCCAGAGCCGCGAGATGACTCGGTACGAGCTTCATCGCGTCGATCCGGTGTTGTGCGAAGTACGCCGCGAAGGCCTCCGAATCGATCGCCTGCTCCCGGGAAAGCACATGCAGGCAACCGCCGGTGGTCAGCGCCCCGAACACATTGGTACTGCCCAGGTCCGCGGAGAACGTGGACACCAGTGCCCAGGACCACCCCGGCTCGATCCGCTCGTACAGGCCGTTCAGGTAGTGGACGTACTGGCGATGCTCGACGGCGACGGCTTTCGGCTCGCCGGTCGAGCCCGAGGTGAACAGCACATAGCACAGGGCCGAGCCGGGCGTGAGCGGCCTGTTCGGGCCCGCCTCACCGGGGTCCTCACCCAGTACTACGACGGGAAGCCCGGAGCTTTCGGCCCGCTCTGCCAGCTCCGGCGTCGTCACCAGGGCCGCCGCGCCCGCGGCCGACAGCAAGGCGTTGACTCGGGCGCCGGGAAGCTCGGGGTCGAGTGGCAGGTAGGCCCCGCCCGCCCGGAGTATTCCGAGCATCCCCACGATCATCGCTGCTGATCGCGGGATCAGCATGCCTACGGGACGATCCACTCCCACGCCAAGTGCGAGGAGCCGGACGGCCACCCGCTCCGCCCGCCATTCGAGTTCGCCGTAGGTGTGCGTGCCGTCGGGTCCGGTGACCGCGATCCTCGACGGGTCCTCACGCGTCTGGGCAGCGATCAGTTCGTGCAGCGTGGTTCCCTGCGTTGCTCGCATGAATGAGATCGTCGTATCGCACGCTGACTCAGCGCTGAACCGGCGGTGACGCGCCACAACCGACGGCTTTTCGCCGAACTGTCCTTGCACGCCCGACCGGTCCCGAATCGGTGTGAACGCCCGCACGGAGGTACAGGGCGAACGCTGCTTGGTGCGGTGGCCACCGTGTCGAGGACACCACTTCGGGCTACTGGAAGCCGGTCTTCTACGTCTTGGAGGCGGCGGGCTTCGACGTGTGGCTGGTTAACGCCAAGGACGTCAAGCACCTGCCGGACCGCCCGAAGACCGACAAACTCGACACGGTGTGCCTGGCCAAGGTCGCCGAACGGGAGATGGTCTGGCCCAGCTTCGTACCGCCCCGCGAGATCCGTGCCTGCGCGACCTGACCCGCTACCGCACCGACCTGGTCGGCGCCCGCACCAGCAAGAAACAACGCGTGGAGAAGCTTCTGGAGGACGCGCAAATCAAACTGAGCTCGTTGGCCACCGACATCTTCGGCCACCCGAGAAGAGACATGTGCGCCGCACTGATCGCCGGGAGCGTGCCCCCAAGACGCTCGCCCAGTTGGCCCGCCGTCGGCTGCGGGCCGAGATCCCTGCTCTGGAGGAGGCCTTCACCGACCACCACGCCTTCATCCTCGCGCGCATGCTCAACCGCATCGACGCCATCGACGCCGACATCACGGCAGTGGACGCTCAGATCGCCGACGAAGTCGCCCCCTACGCGCAGGCCATCGCCCGTCTCGCGCAGATCCCGGACGTCAACATGCACGCGCGATCAGGTCCGGGTCGTCGAACGCGGCGAACAGCGTCGCCGGGCTGTGGGAGACTTTCACTTACGAGGTGCCTTGCTTCGTGGGACTGATGAGGGCGTAGGAACTCCCAACATCCCAGATCAGCAGGGGCACCTCTTCTCATTTCGTCGTCCACAGACCACCTGTCGCACGGTCGATCCAGACTCAGTCAAACGACGCCTCTGGCTCCGCGTTGAACGGTTCACGGTGCCCTGCTGGCAGGTCGCTGGCGTCTTATCGGCGGCCAGCTGGATTCCCTTGTTGCGAGGCCTGACCACGTGCCAGCCTTTCGACCTGGCGAGGTTCAAACAACAAACTGCTCCTACGCCGGGAGGTACGAACATGACCGCTGTGAACGCCCCCTATGTCGAGTTGCACGCCGTCGACCGCCACAAGGCGTCCGAGTACTTCACCGCGCCATTCGGGTTCAGCGAAACAGGAGTTTCCGAGACGCCTGAAAGAGACTCGATCCTGTTGCGTCAGGGAGATTTCCACCTGGTAGTGACGAGCGGCCCGGCAACCGAATCCTTTAAGGAGCACTGCGACGGCATCGCCGACATCGCTCTGGGATGCGACGACGTGGCCGCTACCGCAGCGGGCGAGCGGGCGCTGCCCACCGAGTTGGTCGCCGCGGTCGTCACCGGCTCCACCGGCCTGCCGGCCGCCGAACTCGCCACGATCAAGAGCACGGTGACGGTGAACACCTCACCGCTCAGCCAGGCGGCGGTGTCCGGGGTACTGCTGGCCTCCAACGGGCGTCTGTCACAGGCCAACGCGGAGGCGGCCGCACACTACGGCACGGGGGGGCGCAGCGTCCTGCGCGAGCTGACCGAGGTGTTCTCGCCGGCTGAGCGGGAGCGGCTCGGTGTGCGGTGGAACGAGCCCAGCGGCGGATCCTTCCTGACCATGAACGTCGCTTTCCCGGGGGACAACGCTGCGTTGGCCCGCTGCGCGCGGGACTTCGGTCCGCTGTGGACACCGATGTCGCACTTCTACCCCAACGGCGGCGGTGAGCACGCGCTGCGCCTGTCCTTCAGCTACCTGACGCCACAGGAGATCGCGGAGGGGGGCCGGCGACTGGCTCGCTCTATCGATGCCGAGACCTCCCGCCACACGGAGACGGCGTCATGAGGTCCGCCGCGGTCATCGGAACCGGTCTCATCGGTACGTCGGTCGCGCTCGCGCTGACCCGCCACGGAGTGACCGTTCACCTCAGCGACACGAATACAGCCAGTGCGCGAACGGCTGCCGCGATGGGAGCCGGTTCCTTCGGCCTCCCGGACGACCCGGTGGACCTGGCGGTGTTCGCGGTACCGCCCACGCGCATCAGCGCTGAGGTGACCCGCCAGCAGCAGAGCGGGCTGGCGCGCGCGTACACCGACGTGGGCAGCGTCAAAGGCCGAGCCCACGAGGACTTGTGCGTCTTCGGCGGAGACCCCGCCAGCTATGTCGGGGGGCATCCGCTCGCCGGCGGGGAGCGGCCCGGGCCGCTCGCCGCCGCTGCCGATCTCTTCCAGGGCCGGTACTGGGTGCTCACCCCCTCCAGGCGGACCGAGCAGAGCGTGTTCAACCAGGCCCTGGAGCTGGTGTCTTTGTGCGGTGCGGTCCCGGTGGTCATGGACGCCGCCGAGCACGACCGTGCGGTGGCGCTCACCTCCCACGCCCCCCATCTGGTATCAGCCCTGATGGCCGCACGCCTGGCGGAGACGGACGACCAGTCGGTCCGCATCTCGGGGCAGGGCCTGCGCGACATGACCCGGATCGCGGGCGGTGATCCCGGGCTGTGGAGCGAGATCCTGGACGCCAACGCCCCGGCGGTCGCCGATGTCCTCCAGGCCTACGCGGAGGATCTGACGCTGGCGGTCTCGGCGCTCCGCGCGCTGACCGACACCGACGAAGTGCAGCGCAAGCGGAGCCGCCTGGACCTGGAGGAACTACTGCGCCGGGGCAACACCGGGCGCAACCGCATTCCACAGAAGAAGGGCCGAACGCATACGGACCTGGCTGTGGTCCAGGTGGAGGTCTCGGACCGTCCCGGCATACTGGCCCAGTTGCTCGCCGACGTGGGGGCGGCCGGTGTGAACGTGGAGGATGTGCGGATCGAGCATGTTCCCGATCCGCCGCGTGGACTCGTGGAACTCCTCGTGGCGCAGAGCTCCGCCGCTGCGCTCAGCAGGAGTCTGCGCTCTGACGGATGGCAGGTACAGCAGTAGTGAGACGTGGTCCGGACCAGGCACTCGTGTCCGGACCACGGGGGATCACTCGGACCAGGCGGGTACCGGGATTTGAGCTGCCGGCAGTCGGCCAAGAATGCCTTTCTGTAACTCCTGTAGTTCCACTCCGGGTTCGATCCCGAGTTCCTCCCGGAGTCTGCCGCGCGTCGTCGAATAACTCTGAAGAGCCTCTGCCTGCAGTCCGGACCGATACAACGCAAGAACCAACTGAGCGGCCAGCGTTTCCCGCAACGGGTGAGCACTGACCAGTTTGGAAAGCTCGGGAATGATGCGCCGATGGTTCCCGAGGGAGATTTCCAGACTCACCAACTCTTCGTACGCGGCAAGCCTCTCACCCTCAAGAAACCGCGCTTCTTGCTGCAGGATTTCTCCGGGCACACCAGAAAGCGCACTTCCGCGCCAGATGGACAAAGCCCCCCGCAGCTCCGGTGTCGCTCGATTAAGATCCCTGGACCGCACGAATTCACGGGCCTCGTCGACCTTATGCCGGAACACCCGCAGGTCAAGCGCTACCGGGTCAACCTCCAGCATGTAGCCGGCGTTCCCGGTGTGCAGTTCAACGCCGGCCGTGCGGCCGAGCAACTGGCGCAACCTATATATGTAGGCTTGCAGAGTGGTGCGGTACGCGGTTGGCGGGCGCCCATCCCAGACATACCCCACGAGGTGGTCGAGCGAAACGAATTCATTGACACCGAGCAGCAAGGAGGCGAGCACTGCCTGCTGCTTGGGAGCTGTGATAATTATTCGCTTGCCAGTGGATCTGACTTCAAGGGAACCAAGAATCCGAAACTCCACCGAGCTATCCAATGACTGCACGACGCGACCACCCCCGTTGGGTCTCCATCGGACAAATGTGATTCCATCCGGACTAACCGCAATAAAACAGGCTCACTTTATCGGTGTCTGCATGACCGAAAATAAAGCCTACCCCCTCCGGCGCGCGACAGTCTTCAAGACTTGACCAAACTATGCGACTATCCATGACATTAGGGAAACGCGGCGCCCCCGTCGAGCCTATTCAGGCCGACGGGGGCGATCGGGGGGCAATTGCCAGGGTCAGTTGTCGGTGCTCTCCTGGCCGCCGCTGTTCTCCGCCTGCATCTCCTCAGGCACCAGTTCCGCCGCCTCCTTGGCCGCGGAAAGCAGGACCGTGTCCTGCGGGGCCTGGTCCTCGAAGTTCTCCGGGTGGTGGCAGGCGACCTGCTGACCGGGCTTCAGCTCGATGAGCGGCGGCTCCTTGGTGGTGCAGATCTCCGTGGCCTTCCAGCACCGGGTGTGGAAGCGGCAGCCGCTCGGCGGGGAGATCGGCGAGGGCACATCGCCCTTGAGCAGGATGCGCTCGCTCTTGGCGGCCCGGCGCCTGGGGTCCGGGATGGGCACGGCCGACATCAGCGCCTTGGTGTACGGGTGCATCGGCGCCTTGTAGAGCGAGTCGCGGTCCGCGAGTTCGACGATCTTGCCGAGGTACATCACCGCGATACGGTCCGAGACATGGCGTACGACGGACAGGTCGTGCGCGATGATCACGTACGTCAGGCCCAGCTCCTGCTGGAGGTCGTCCAGCAGGTTCACGACCTGCGCCTGGATGGACACGTCCAGCGCGGAGACCGGCTCGTCCGCCACGACCAGCTTCGGGTTGAGCGCGAGCGCGCGGGCGATGCCGATGCGCTGGCGCTGACCGCCGGAGAACTCGTGCGGATAGCGGTTGTAGTGCTCGGGGTTGAGGCCGACCACCGACAGCAGCCGCTGGACCTCCTTCTTGATGCCGCCCTCGGGCGTGACGCCCTGAAGCTTGAAGGGGGCCCCGATGATGGTGCCGATCGTGTGGCGCGGGTTCAGCGACGAGTACGGGTCCTGGAAGATCATCTGAACGTCACGGCGCATCGGGCGCATACCGCCGACCCCGAGGTGCGTGATGTCCCTGCCCTCGAACTCCACGGTGCCCGCGGTCGGTTCGAGCAGCCGGGTGATCAGCCGGCCCATCGTCGACTTGCCGCAGCCCGATTCGCCGACGACGCCAAGCGTCTCGCCGGACTTGACCTCGAAGTCGATGCCGTCGACCGCCCGCACCGCGCCGACCTGCCGCTGGAGCAGGCCCTTGCGGATCGGGAAGTGCTTCTGGAGCCCGGTCACCTTCAGCAGGGTCTCGCCGGGGGCGGCGTCCTTGGTGAGGGTCGCGCCCGGGGCCGTCTTCGGGCCCGCGCCGTCGCTCTCTGCGGGTTTGGTCACTGCCGCGTCCTCGGGTTTCTCACTCACAGCTTGGGCGCAATCTCTTCGGTCCAGATACGCTCCCGCTGCTCCTGCGTCATATGGCAGGCGGCCCAGTGGTGGCTGCCGACCTCGGCCAGCTCGGGGCGGACCGTGCGGGTGACGTTGTCCTTGGGGACGTCCGCGTACGGGCAGCGCGGGTTGAAGGCGCAGCCCGACGGGATGTTGATCAGCGAGGGCGGGGAGCCCTTGACCGGGATGAGCCGCTCCTGCTGGTCGCGGTCCAGGCGCGGCATCGAGCCCAGCAGGCCCCAGGTGTAGGGATGCCGGGGCTCGTAGAAGACCTTCTCGGCCGGGCCCCGCTCGACGCAGCGGCCGCCGTACATCACCAGGATGTCGTCGGAGAGCTCGGCGACGACGCCCAGGTCGTGGGTGATGATGATGACCGCGGAGCCGAACTCCTTCTGCAGATCCCGGATCAGGTCGAGGATCTGCGCCTGGACGGTCACGTCCAGGGCGGTCGTCGGCTCGTCCGCGATGAGCAGTTCGGGGTTGTTGACCAGCGACATCGCGATCATCGCGCGCTGGCGCATACCGCCGGAGAACTCGTGCGGGTAGCCGTCGACGCGCTTGTCGGGCTGCGGGATGCCCACGCGGTCGAGCATCTCGATCGCGCGCCGCCGCGCCGTCTTCTTGTCGACGTCGTGATGGATGCGGTACGCCTCCACGATCTGGTGGCCGATCGTGTAGTACGGGTGCAGCGCCGACAGCGGGTCCTGGAAGATCATCGCCATGTCCCGGCCACGCAGTTTGCGTACGTGGTCAGGGTCGGCGGTGAGCAGTTCCGTGCCGTCCAGCCAGATCTCGCCGGAGATCTGCGCCTTGCGCTTGCCGTACTGGCCGGTGGTGTGCAGGCCCATGATGCCGAGCGAGGTCACCGACTTGCCGGAGCCGGACTCGCCGACGATGCCGAGGGTCTTGCCCTTCTCCAGCGTGAAGCTGAGCCCGTCGACGGACTTGACCAGTCCGTCGTCGGTCGGGAAGTGCACCTTCAGGTCGCGGACTTCGAGGAAGGCGGTCGGGGCGGGCGAGTCCTTGACGGGCTCGCTCAGCGCCGACCCGCTCTTGCTGAGTTCGGTCATGTGAGCCTCACTCGGGGGTCGATCACGGCGTACAGGATGTCCACGACGAGGTTGGCGATGATCACCGCGAGCGAGGTGATCAGCGTGACGCCCAGGATCACCGGGAGGTCCTTGTCGCTGATCGCCTTGAGGACCGCCTGTCCGAGGCCGGGAAGGCTGAAGGTGGTCTCGGTGAGGATCGCGCCGCCGATCAGGGCGCCGAGGTCCATGCCGAGCATGGTGAGGATCGGCGTCATGGTGGAGCGCATGGCGTGCTTGCCGATCACGACCGGCTCGCGCAGGCCCTTGGCGCGGGCGGTGCGGATGTAGTCCTCGCCCATGACCTCCAGCATCGTGGCTCTGGTGATCCGGGCGTACATCGCCGCATAAAGGAAGGCGAGGGTGATCCAGGGCAGGATCATGCCGCCGAACCAGCCGCCGAAGCTCTCCTCGATGGGGACGTACTGGGCGTCGAGCCAGCCGAGTCCGTAACTGAAGATCGCCAGCGACAGCAGGCCGGTGAAGTAGATGGGGAGCGAGACGCCGCCGAGGGCGACGACCATCGCGCCGCGGTCCCACAGGGACCCGCGCTTGAGCGCGGAGAGCACGCCCGCCGCGACACCGAACAGCAGCCACAGCACGGCGGCACCGAGCGCGAGGGCCAGGGTCACCGGGAAGCGGTCGGTGAGCACCGGCCAGATGGCCTGCTCGTTGCGGAAGGAGTAACCGAAGCACGGTGCCGCGCAGTTGGTCACGTCGCCGCCACCGACGTACGTACGTCCCGCGAAGAGGCCTTTGAAGAACTCCCAGACCTGGACGAGGATCGGATCGCCGAGGCCAAGCTTCTGGCGCACCGCCTCGACGGCCCCCGGGTCGGCCTGCTTGCCCACGAACATCGTGGCCGGGTCCACGCCCGCCCAGCGGGGAACGAGGAAGAAGATGCAGAAGACCACCAGGATGATGACCACCAGCATCACTGCGGCGGCGAAGAGCCGCCTGGTGAGGTAAGCGAGCACTGCTCTCGGCCCGGCGGCGGACCGTGGGCCACCGGAGGTCTTCCGGTGGCCCACGAGTTACGCCGCGCCGGCCTTCACCTGCCTTTCGTGCCGTATGGCGGGTGCGCCGGTCGGATTTACTTCTTCAGACCCAGGTTCACGAAGTCGTACTGACCGCTGTAGTTGTCGGTCGTGTAGACATTCGCCAGGTTGTTGCCGCGCCAGTGGATGAACTTCTCGAAGACGAAGGGCAGGTAGTAACCGCCCTCCATGACCTTGTGGTTGATCTCCGTGGAGATCTGCTCCTTCTTCGCGTCGTCCAGCTCCTTGACGTAGTCGTCGAAGAGGCCGTCGATCGTCTTGTCCTTGATCAGGGCGAAGTTGTTGTTGCCGCTCTCAAGGATGTACTTGCTGCTCCACAGGGGCAGCCCGAAGCCCTGGACAGTCGGGAAGTCCGGGCCCCAGCCCATGATGATGATGCCGTAGCCCTTCTTCACCACGTTCGAGGGGCTGCCGATGATGCCGGTGGTCTGCGCACCGTCGTACTGGTCGATCTCGGCGTCGATGCCGACCTTCTTCAGCGACGCCTGCAGGGACTCGGCGGTGGCCACCTCGACCGGCTTGTTGTTGCGGACCGCGATGGTGGTCTTGAAGCCGTTCGGCTGGCCGCAGGCCTTCAGCGCCTCCTTGGCCTTGGCGACGTTGCCCTTCTTGTCCGCGCCCGCCATGTCGTACGGGTCGTACTTCTGACCCTCGGCACCCGGGACGGACGGCGGCAGCATGTTGGTGCCGATGTCACCGCCGGCCACCGGGCCGCCGCGCGCGGTCTGCAGCGACTCGTGGTCGGCGCCGTAGAGCACGGCCTTGCGGCAGTCCACGTTGTCGAACGGCTTCACGCTCTGCGGGAAGACCGCGTAGCGGACGTAGCCGGAGACCGGGTTGTCCAGGTTGCCCTTGTGCTCCTTCAGGGCAGTGGTGCGGCCCTGCGGGGACATGCCGGTCTGGTTGATGTCCAGATCGTAGTCACCGTTGATCAGGCGCTGGTCCATGTCATTGGCGTTGGTGAACAGCGTCAGCGAGATCTTGTCCGGGTACGCCTTGCGAACCGGGTCCGAGGACTGCTTCCAGTTCTCGTTGCGGACCAGGACCAGCTTCTTGTTCGGCGTGTACGACTGGAACTTGTACGGGCCGGACGAGAACGGCTTCAGGCCGTACTTGGACTTGGTGTCCTTGTCCTGACGGACCGGCGAGGCGAAGGCCATGGCGAGCATGTCCTCGAAGTCCGAGTTGGCCGCGGGCAGTTTGAAGACGATGGTCTTGTCGTCCGGGGTCTCGATCGCCTTCAGACCCAGCTTGTCCGCGGACGGGTCCTTGTAGGGGCCCGGGTACTCGCCCTTGGGGTCGAGGACGTCCTTCAGGTAGACGGGACCGCCGGACAGCACGTCCTGCGCCCACTGGCGCTCGATGCCGTACTTGACGTCCTTGGAGGTGATCGGCTTGCCGTCCTCCCAGGTCACCCCGTCACGCAGCGTGTACGTGTACGTCTTGCCGTCGTCGGTGATCTTCGCCGTGCTGGTGGCGAGGTCCGGGGTGACCTCGGCGCCCTTCGCTCCGGGCTCCGTCTTGCCGGTCACCAGCGTGCGGCTGTAGTACCGCATGAAGTTCCAGGCGAAGCCGTAGTAGCCACGCGTGGTGTCCCACGAGTCGGCGTCCTGGACACCGGCGAACTTCAGCTCGCCGCCCTTCTTGGCCTCGGAGGCCTGGGCGACCTTGTTGTTGGCGGCGTTGAAGCCGGCCGCGCCGCCTTCCCCGCCTTCGTCGGTGCCGCCGCCGCCGCACGCCGCCGTGGCAAGCAGCGCGGCGACCACGCCGGCGGCGGCCACGGCCTGCTTGCGCCGCCCTGTGGTGCGTTGGGTAGTCACTCGGATCCTCCGTGTGTGTAGCGGCCCGCCGACAGATGACGGGCCCTGGGGGTACGGCAGTTCAGCGGGAACCCTTCGGATCCAGCGCGTCGCGCACGCCGTCGCCGAAAAGATTGAAGGCAAGCACAGTGATGAAGATCGCCAGACCCGGGATCACCATGTACATGGGGTCCGAGTCGTAGTAGTCGATCGCGCTCGAGAGCATCTGCCCCCAGGAGGCTGTGGGCGGCTTGACGCCCACGCCCAGGAAGCTGAGTGCCGCTTCGGTGAGGATGTTGGTCGGGATCATCATCGTCGTGTACACGATGATGGGCGCGACGAGGTTGGGCAGCAGCTCCTTGAACAGGATGTACACCCGCCCGGCCCCGAGACTGCGGGCGGCCTCGACGTACTCGCGCTCACGCAGCGAGAGCGTCTGGCCGCGCACCACGCGTCCGACATAGGGCCAGCCGAAGAAGCCGATCACCAGGATCATCACGAAAATGCGCACGCCCGTGCCGGTGAGGCCCAGCATCTCGTTCGGCATGACCGAGACCAGCGCGATGATGAAGAGCAGCTGAGGGAAGGCCAGCAGACCGTCCATCACACGGCTGATGACCGCGTCCAGCCAGCCGCCGAAGTACCCGGCGAGAACACCCAGAACCGTGCCGAGCACGACCGCGACGAGGGCGGACAGGAAGCCGACCAGAAGCGAGATGCGGGCGCCGTAGACGATGCGGGCGAACACGTCACGCCCGTTGACCGGTTCGACGCCGAAGGGGTGGTCCGCGCTGATGCCGCCCCAGGAGCCTTTGGGGGTCGAGAAGAGAGGGTCGATCAGGTCCTCGTGGTGCGTCTCCGGGTCCTGCCCGACCAGGTTGGTGATCACCGGTGCGAGCAGTGCGATCGCGATCAGTACGAGCACGACGACGCCGCCCGTGAGGGCCAGCTTGTCGCGCTTGAGGCGCTCCCAGGCGATCCGGCCGAGGGAACGCCCCTGTACCGCCCTGCCCTCGGCGGAGCCGGCGAGCACCGCCTCCTCGGCAGCGCTCGGGGCCGCTTCCGCGGTCGGCTCGTGCAATGGTGCCGTCATCGTGGCAGCGACCCCTCTCAACCGGCTGTAGCCGGCCCCCACATGCCGCTTGTAAGCGGCGTGATCAGTCCGTCGTACACAGGGGCGAACACCCCCGAAGCCGGAGTCTTCAACGGTTCAGCGATCTGTTGCCAGACCTGGCGGTGAATGGATGCCTAAACGTGATGCTGTCTGCGACGTTCCGTTATCCGAACGGTACGTAACGAGGTGCGGACGCGGGACAGTTGATACTCAAGAGTCACACGCCGCGTTTACCCGCGTAGATCGGGACAATAAACCCGAACCGGATCCGAAGTCGAATCGAGGTCGAACGGAAGCCGAACGGAGGGGATCTGGCGAGGTGAGCCCGGGTCAGCCGCGTCGGGCGGAGTCCGACGGAGTGTCAGTACGAGCGGCTCAGTACCAGCGGGTCAGTACGAGAGGTCAGTAAGAATCCGGGTAGCCGTATCCGCCCGCCACCGGAGCCTGCGCGGGGGCCGCGTGGGCCTCGCGGTCGTAGAACGGGCGCGTCATGGCCCGCATCCACATGGCCACTGGGTCGTACTCGTCGGACATCGCGACGGTCGACACCGGCAGCCCCTCCGGCACGGCACTGATCGACTGCTGCATCATCGCCCGTACCGAGTCCACGGCGGGCGGACTCGTGTCGTACACATCGAGCCCGATGGCCAGATACGGAGCGCCAAGGGCGGGCTGCACCCAGGCGCGGCGCAGCGAGCGCACGGCGGCGGTGCGATGCGCGTTCTGCGCCAGGAGGGCGTAGAACTGCGGGAGTTCGATGCTCGGCTCGGCCATCCGGAGCGGTCCTGCGGGCTGCCGCTCCAGGCCGGTGGCGATGCGGCGCAGGTCGAGCCAGGGGACGCCGACGCCGCCGCCGGGCGCGTGCGGGTTCAGCCACAGGCCGTAGTGGTCGGGGTAGAGGGTGCGGGCCACATCGAGGCCGTCGACGACTTCGTACGAACGGTTCCAGCCGCTGGCCGAGAGTTCCTGGGCGGAGGTGACGCAGGGCGCGTAGCTGAAGCCCTCCACCTCCATGTTCCCGTACTGGGCGTCCGGTGAGCCGGCCTGCCCGTGCCAGAGCAGCATCCAGATCTGGCCCGCCGAGGGGGTCGCGAGCGCCCGCAGGAGCGCCTCGTAGGCGTCGTAACGCCCGGGCGTGACCTGGCGCAGCATGTGCTCGACCTGCCCGGCCGCGATGCCGCTGGCGCTCACCTGTACCGCCCCTTCGAGAAGTTGACTCGGATATGAAACCAGCTTATGCGCTGCGCCGGCCGAACCGATGTGAGCCGGCCTCCGCTGCATGTGCCGATTTGAGCTCGGGGCTCCATGTCGATTACGGGCTGCCGGTCCGTTGTGGCTTGTCGCGCCCACGCGGCGGAGCCGCAAATCGATGCAGCCCCGCGCCCCTTACAGGGGCGCTGCAGCGGGACCCTGGTAGAAGGGGCGGACCCGTTCTCGTAGCCACGTGGTTACTGGGTCGTGGGCTGCTTCCAGGAAGACCAGGTTGACCGGCCAGGGGGCTGGGGCTCGGGTCAGGGCTCTGCCCAGGGCGTTCAGGGGGTGGGTTCGGGCCTCGGGGTCCCAGGAAGTCAGTTCCACGCCTATGAAGAGGACCGGGTCTGCCGTTTCGATGGCTGCCAGGCAGCGGCGGGCGGTTCGTACGGCGCCGGTGGCTTCGAACTCGGTGGAGGCGGCCGTCAGGAAGTCCACCGGGTCCTGCTGCCAGTCGGGCTCGAACAGGCGGACCCGGCCGCCGCTCGCGGGGCCGTCCAGCTCGGTGCGGCCGGCGCGGCACAGTTCGGCGACGGCGGGCGGGGGCAGCGGGATGCCCACCGTGCCCTCCGGGTTCACCGCGATGCCCACCTGCGGCGGCAGTCCGCGCGCGAACTCGACGGCGGGCGCGATCGTGTACGCCATGTGGTCGCCGGCGATCTGCCGGAACTGCTGCGCCGAGCTGAAGACCGGGACGTACGCCTGTCCACCGAGCTCCATCGCGGGCAGGTCCAGCGGGCCGCTGTGCGGGCCGCCGCCGTTCGGCAGTGGCACCCAGAGGAAGCTGCGTCCGAGGACCTCCACGATCCGGGCACCCGTTGAGGGCGCTGCGGGCCCCGCAGGAGCGCCGAGGGACGCGGCGAGCACCTCCTCCAACTCGTTGCCGGGCCAGCCGACGTGTGGATGGGGGTGCGCCTGTGCCGGGAAGTCCATCTGCCTCTACCACCTGCTCGAAACCCACTGCCGGAACCAGTGCCGGATAGGCCGGATACCACCGCCGGGGCAGCGACCGCTGCGACTGAAAACCCTAGCGCCCACGTGGCGCGAGCCGTTCAGTCGCCGAAGTCGATCCGCCGCAGCACGTCCGCCGCGGACCGGTCGATGAGGACGGCCGAACCGCAGCCTTCCGGCAGGTCACCCTTCTCGACGGAGCGCAGCAGCCGGGCGACCGCGGCGCGGTGCCGGGCGAAGGCGTACCGCGAGACCCCGCGGCCGCGCTCACGCTGGCCGTCCAGGGCCGTGTCCGGCGGAACGTCGAGCAGCAGCAGATGCAGCGTGCCGCCGCGGCGCCTGGCCTCGCGCGCGATCCAGTTGCGCACCCAGGCCTGGGTGCCGCAGTCGTGCACGACGACGCCCTCGCCGGAGCGCAGGGCACGGCGCAGGCCCGCGTAGTGCGCGGCCCGTACGAGAGGGCGGTAGACCGCGTACGGCAGAAAGCGGGACAGGCGGTGGTCCCAGCGGTCGCGGGTGTCCTGTGAGTCGATGCGCACGCCCGTCACGGCGCGGCGCATCAGGGTCGACTTGCCGCTGCCCGGCAGGCCCGTGACCACGACGAGATCGGCCGCGCCGAAGCGCAGGCCGTGCGGACTGTGTCCCGCGCGCTCCCGCAGATCACGGACGACGGGCGCCGGGAGCGGGCCGCACGCCTCTTTGGCCGGGACAGCCGGGACAGCGGGCTGCTTGGGCAGTGCGACGGCGGCACCCGTCGCGTACGCCGTGGTCCTGTTCACGCTGTTCGTCCTCCCCATGGGGTCGCGAGACCCATCCCCGTCGAGTGTAAAGAGAAGGTAATGCGAGCACCCTGTCGTTTTCGTTCTCGCCGTGCCACAGGCCCGTCACAGATCCCTGTGAACGACGTGAACGCCTCTGAGCCCCTGTGAAAGTCCCCCCTGCCGTGCCGCACCGATGCGTGCGATGATGTGCGCGCCAACTGCATACCGGCCGCTTGAATCCGCGCGGGAGAGTTCCGGGCACATGTACACGAAGGTGTACGAGTGTCCGGGCGCCGAAGGAGCAAGTTCCTCCCTTGAATCTCTCAGGCCCCGTTACCGCGCGGGCGAGGCACATCTGAAAAGCGGGCCGTCTCCTGGTAGCCAGGGCGTCGGCTCCACCCACGGTGCAAGCCAGTGACCGTACAGGTCATGGCGAACCTCTCAGGTTCCGATGACAGATGGGGAGGAACGACCTCGCCGTCATGCCTTGGGAGCCCTGTCCGATGAGCAGCACCATTCCACGCCGTACCGCACTCGATGCGCTGCATCGCTCGCTCGGCGCCACGATGACCGACTTCGCCGGCTGGGACATGCCCCTGCGGTACGGCTCCGAGCGCGACGAGCACCTCGCCGTACGTACGAAGGCGGGCCTCTTCGACCTCTCCCACATGGGCGAGATCACGGTCACCGGACCAGGGGCCGCCGCGCTGCTCGACTACGCGCTGGTCGGGAACCTCGGGAGCGTCAAGGCCGGCCGCGCCCGCTACACCATGATCTGCCGGGAGGACGGCGGCATCCTCGACGACCTGATCGTGTACCGGCTCGCGGAGACCGAGTACATGGTCGTCGCGAATGCGAGTAATGCGCAGACCGTCCTGGACGCGCTGACCGAGCGCGCCGCCGGTTTCGACGCCGAGGTCCGCGACGACCGCGACGCGTACGCGCTGCTCGCCGTCCAGGGCCCCGAGTCCCCCGGCATCCTGAAGTCGCTCACCGATGCGAACCTGGACGGCCTGAAGTACTACGCGGGCCTGCCCGGCACGGTCGCCGGCGTTCCGGCCCTGATCGCGCGCACCGGCTACACCGGCGAGGACGGCTTCGAGCTGTTCGTCGCCCCGGCCGACGCGGAAAAGCTGTGGCAGGCGCTGACCGAGGCGGGTTCCTCGGTGGGCCTCGTCCCCAGCGGCCTGTCCTGCCGGGACACGCTGCGTCTGGAGGCGGGCATGCCGCTGTACGGGCATGAGCTGTCGACCTCGCTCACCCCCTTCGACGCGGGGCTCGGGCGGGTCGTGAAGTTCGAGAAGGAGGGCGACTTCGTGGGCCGCGAGGCGCTCGCCGAAGCCGCCTCCAGGACTCAGGAGAACCCGCCGCGCGTCCTCGTCGGGCTGATCGCCGAGGGCCGCCGTGTCCCGCGCGCCGGGTACGCGGTCGTCTCCGGCGGCCAGGTCGTCGGCGAGGTCACCTCCGGCGCGCCCTCGCCGACGCTCGGCAAGCCGATCGCGATGGCGTACGTCGACTCCGCGCACTCCGCGCCCGGCACGCCCGGTGTCGGCGTGGACATCCGGGGCAGCCACGAGCCGTACGAGGTCGTGGCGTTGCCGTTCTACAAGCGTCAGAAGTAGTCCCGTCGGCGGTTCGGCAGCGCGCCGACGTGACGTACGTTCCCGTGTGCCGTCTCGTATCTGCCGTCTCGTGTCTGCCGTCCGGCATCCGCGGTCTTGTCACACACGACAACCCGCTCATCACCAGTCCCCCGCGTACAGGAGAATTCAGGCCATGAGCAACCCCCAGCAGCTGCGCTACAGCAAGGAGCACGAGTGGCTGTCGGTCGCCGAGGACGGCGTCTCGACGGTCGGCATCACCGAGTACGCGGCCAACGCGCTCGGCGACGTCGTATACGTCCAGCTCCCCGAGGTCGGCGACACGGTGGCCGCGGGCGAGACCTGCGGCGAGCTGGAGTCGACGAAGTCGGTCAGCGATCTGTACTCGCCGGTCACCGGGGAGGTCACCGAGATCAACCAGGACGTCGTGGACGACCCGGCGCTGGTGAACACCGCGCCGTTCGAGGGCGGTTGGCTGTTCAAGGTACGGATCGCGGAGGAGCCGAAGGACCTGCTCTCCGCCGCCGAGTACACCGAATTCTCCGGCTCCGACTCCGCCTCCTGAAGGACTCCTGACTGATGTCGCTTCTGAACCAGCCCCTGCACGAACTCGACCCGGACGTCGCCGCCGCCGTCGACGCCGAGCTGAACCGTCAGCAGTCCACCCTGGAGATGATCGCCTCGGAGAACTTCGCTCCGGTCGCGGTCATGGAGGCCCAGGGCTCGGTCCTCACCAACAAGTACGCCGAGGGCTACCCGGGCCGCCGCTACTACGGCGGCTGCGAACACGTCGACGTCGTCGAGCGGATCGCCATCGAGCGGATCAAGGAGCTCTTCGGCGCCGAACACGCCAACGTCCAGCCGCACTCGGGCGCCCAGGCCAACGCAGCCGCGATGTTCGCCCTGCTCAAGCCCGGCGACACGATCATGGGCCTGAACCTCGCGCACGGCGGGCACCTGACCCACGGCATGAAGATCAACTTCTCCGGCAAGCTCTACAACGTCGTCGCGTACCACGTGGACGACGCCACCGGCCAGGTCGACATGGCCGAGGTCGAGAAGCTGGCCAAGGAGTCCAGGCCGAAGCTGATCGTGGCCGGCTGGTCGGCGTACCCGCGCCAGCTCGACTTCGCCGCCTTCCGCCGCATCGCGGACGAGGTCGGCGCGTACCTGATGGTCGACATGGCGCACTTCGCGGGCCTGGTCGCGGCGGGCCTGCACCCGAACCCCGTCCCGCACGCGCATGTCGTCACGACCACCACCCACAAGACGCTGGGCGGTCCGCGCGGTGGCGTGATCCTGTCCACGGCCGATCTCGCGAAGAAGATCAACTCGGCTGTCTTCCCCGGTCAGCAGGGCGGTCCCCTGGAGCATGTGATCGCCGCGAAGGCCGTCTCCTTCAAGGTCGCGGCCTCTGAGGAGTTCAAGGAGCGCCAGCGGCGCACACTGGAGGGCGCGCGGATCCTCGCCGAGCGCCTGATGCGGGACGACGTCACCTCGGCCGGCGTCTCGGTGCTGTCCGGCGGCACGGACGTACACCTCGTCCTTGTCGACCTGCGCCACTCCGAGCTCGACGGACAGCAGGCCGAGGACCGCCTCCACGAGGTCGGCATCACCGTCAACCGCAACGCCGTCCCGAACGACCCGCGCCCGCCGATGGTGACGTCGGGGCTCAGGATCGGTACGCCCGCCCTGGCGACCCGCGGCTTTGGGGCCGAGGACTTCGCCGAGGTCGCGGACATCATCGCCGAGGCGCTGAAGCCCGCCTACGACGCCGAATCGCTGAAGGCCAGGGTGTCCGCGCTGGCCGACAAGCACCCGCTGTACGCGGGCCTGAAGTAAGTCCGTACGTTCCGTAGTTCCGTACGAGTTGTTCGGGCGCTTTCTTCCGGGCACCGCGCACACTGAGACGTACGTGCGCGGTGCCCGCCCATGTACCACCTGTTGTTGAGGAGTCACCGTGGCCATCTCGGTCTTCGACCTTTTCTCGATCGGCATCGGCCCGTCCAGCTCCCACACGGTCGGCCCGATGCGCGCGGCACGCATGTTCGCCCACCGCCTGAACAACGAGGGCCTGCTGGCCCGGACGGCCTCGATACGCGCCGAGTTGTACGGCTCCCTGGGCGCGACCGGGCACGGCCACGGAACCCCGAAGGCGGTGCTGCTCGGCCTGGAGGGCGCTTCCCCGCGGACCGTGGACGTCGAGACGGCGGACGAGCGCGTGGACGCGATCCGCTCCGAAAAGTCCCTGAAGCTGCTCGGCGAGCGGGAGATCCCCTTCTCCTTCGACGACGACCTGATCCTGCACCGCCGCAAGACGCTGCCGTACCACGCGAACGGCATGACGCTCTGGGCGTACGACACCTCCGGCGCCGAACTCCTCACCAAGACGTACTACTCCGTCGGCGGCGGCTTCGTCGTCGACGAGGCTGTACTTGATCAAGGCGTGGCCGGCGCGGACCGCATCAAGCTCGACGACACGGTCCTGAAGTACTCCTTCCGCACGGGCGACGAACTGCTGCGCCTGACCCGGGACACCGGCCTGTCGATCTCCGCGCTGATGCTGGAGAACGAGCGGGCCTGGCGCACCGAGGACGAGATCCGCGAGGGGCTTCTCACCATCTGGCACGTGATGCAGGCCTGCGTCCAACGCGGCATGTCCCGCGAGGGCATCCTGCCCGGCGGCCTGAAGGTCCGCCGCAGGGCCGCCGTCTCCGCACGCCAACTCCGGGCAGAGGGCGACCCGTTGGCCCACGCCATGGAGTGGATCACGCTCTACGCGATGGCCGTGAACGAAGAGAACGCGGCCGGCGGACGCGTCGTCACCGCCCCGACCAACGGCGCCGCGGGCATCATCCCGGCAGTCCTGCACTACTACATCAACTTCGTGCCGGGCGCCGACGAGGACGGCGTGGTCCGCTTCCTGCTCGCCGCCGGAGCCATCGGCATGCTCTTCAAGGAGAACGCCTCCATCTCCGGCGCCGAGGTCGGCTGCCAGGGCGAGGTCGGCTCCGCCTGCTCCATGG
>NZ_BAAASJ010000043.1:0-289490 GCF_039532825.1 Streptomyces vastus | reverse complement strand
ATCGGTAAGTTGCCTGCGCGTCACGACCATCTTCCTATCGGATCCGCCCTCCGAGCGGACCCGAATCGGCAAGATGATCACGACATCACACAGGCTCTAGGAGGCCGCAGGCCTCCTAGGGGCGCGGGGAACTGCGCGACCAGCCACAACGAACCCGCAGCTTAAAACCGCCTAACCCAGCGGAGCGCTCACGCCCCGTCAGGGCCCTGCGGCTCCAGGCTCACCGGCTCCGCCGGGTCTTCCGCGCCCTTGGAAGCCTCCGGCTCGGCCATTTCCGGCAGCTCAGCGGCCAGCGCAGCCGCGGCCTGGACCAAGGGAAGGGCAAGCAGCGCCCCCGCACCCTCACCGACCGTGACCCCGTGGTCGAGCAGCGGCTCCAGGGCCATACGGTCCAGGGCCTTCGCCTGCGCGGGCTCCCCGCTGCTCTGGCCGGCGAGCCACCAGTCGGGTGCACGGAAGGCGACCCGCTGCCCGACCAGCGCACAGGCGGCGGAGACGACGCCGTCGAGGATCACCGGCGTCTTGCGTACCGCGCTCTGCAGCAGGAAACCGGTCATCGCCGCGAGATCGGCGCCGCCCACGGTCGCGAGCAGCTGCAACTGGTCCCCGAGCACGGGCCGGGCACGCCGCAGCGCGTCCCGTACGGCCGCGCACTTGCGCATCCAGGCCAGGTCGTCGATCGCGCGCCCGCCGCGCCCGGTGACCACCGAGGCGTCGGTCCCGCACAGCGCGGCGATCAGTACGGCCGCGGCCGTCGTCCCGCCCACGCTCACATCCCCGAGGACGACCAGATCGGTCCCGGAGTCGGCCTCCGCGTCCGCGAGGGCGACCCCCGCGCGGAAGGCCGCCTCCGCCTCCTCGATGGTCAGCGCGTCCTCCACGTCGATCCGCCCGGAGCCACGCCGCACCCGATGCCGTACGACCTCGTCGGGCAGCGTCTCCGGCTCGCAGTCGAGCGCCATGTCGACCACCCGTACCGGCACACCCAGCCGCCGGGCCAGCACCGCCCCGGGGCTCGCGCCGTCGAGCACGGCCCGCACCAGCTCCTCGGCACTGCCGGGCGGTCGTGCCGAGACACCGAGTTCGGCAACCCCGTGGTCACCCGCGAACAACAGCACACGCGGACGCTCGATCGCCCGCACCGGCACGGCCGACTGCGCGGCCGCCAGCCACTCACCCAGTTCGTCGAGGCGCCCGAGGGATCCGGGCGGCACGATCTGCCGCTCCCGGCGCGCCTCGGCGTCCCGGCGCACACCGCCGTCGGGACGCTCGATCAGATCGGTGAAGTCGTCGAGATTAAGCGAGCTCATTCGCCGAACAGTACCGGCAGCGTCCGCAGCCGACCCTGGACGGGCCGCCCGTGCGACACGGCCGCCGGTCAGCACTGTCAGCGCCCCTGTCACGGCACGTGCGGCGACGACTCCAGACCGTGATTGCATCGGCGAAGACGATCTCATACGTTCCGGTTTGCAACGAATTGCCGTACGGGTCATACCGCGTCGTTCTTTCCCGCTTTTCCCGGCAGGAGCAGCTCATGCCCCCCACACCGCAGGCCGGCGTCGCGCACGGCGTCGCCCATCCCGGCGAACTCGCCCTGGATCCCGACCAGTTCCACGAACCCCGCAGGCGAGACTGTCCCTGGTGCGGCTCGCGGCGGCTGCGCACCCTGCTGCGTACGCGGGACCTGCTCCAGCACAAGCCCGGCACCTTCGTCCTCGACGAATGCCAGGACTGCGCCCACGCCTTCCAGAACCCCCGCCTCACCGCCGAGGGCCTGGCCTACTACCACCGGGACTTCCCCCACGAGACCCTGCCGGTACGCATCCTCCGCACCCGGGCCGGACGCGGACGCCACCTGGCCGTGGCCCGCGCGATGCTCACGTATCCCGAGCCCGAGAGCTGGCTGGACGTCAGCACCGGATACGGCAGGTTCCCGGCCGCCGCAAGGGAGGTGCACCCGTACACCGCCTTCGACGGGACCGACCCGAGTGCACGCGTCGAGCGGGCGCGGGAGCTGGGCCGCATCGAGGAGGCGTACCGCGGCCGGCTGCCCGACCTCGTCGAGCGGCTGCGGGCCCGCTACGACGTGGTGAGCATGCTCCACCACCTGGAACACAGCCCCGACCCGCGCGAGGAACTGCGCGCCGCGCTCGCCGTGCTGCGGCCCGGCGGGCATCTGCTGGTCGAAGTCACGGACCCCGACTGCGCGTTCGGCACGCTGCTCGGCAAGTGGTGGCTGCCGTACGGCCAGCCACGGCATCTGCACCTCGTGCCGCTGAGCAATCTGCTCGGCGAGCTCGACGCGCTCGGCTGCACGGTCGTCTGCGTCGACCGGTGCTCGCCGCATGTCCCGTACGACCTCACCGGAGCGGTTTCGCTGCGCCTGGCCGGCCGGTGTGCTCCTGTGCTGGCCGCTCCGTTCGCCCTGGACCATGCGCTGGCCCCGCTGCTGCGCCGCACCCGGTTCTCCAACTCGTACCGGGTGATTGTGCGGCGCTGAGTCGTGGACAGCTCCGCGGCCCCCCTCACCCCCGCAGCGGCACCGCCTGCCCCGCCACCACCAGCAACACGTGCTCGCACTCCGCCGCGAACCCCGCGTTCAACCGGCCCAGCTCATCCCGGTAACGGCGCCCGGAAGGCGTGGCGGGGACGATGCCGGAGCCCACCTCGTTGGACACGGCGACGACGGTGCGGCGGGTCTCGCGGACAGCGGCCGTCAGCTCCTCCACCCGCGCCCGCAGGGCACGTTCGCCGCCGCCCGCCCACTCGTCGTCGTCCCAGGCGGCGACGGAGTCCATCGCGTCCGTCAGCCACAGCGACAGACAGTCGATGAGCAGCGGCGGCCCGTCCTCCTTCAGAAGCGGTACGAGATCGCAGGTCTCGGCGGTACGCCAGGAACCGGGGCGCCGCTCACGATGGGCGCTCAGCCGGGCCGCCCACTCGCTGTCCCCGTCGCGGGCGCCACCGGTCGCCACGTACAGCACATCCGGGAAGGACTCCAGCCGCCGTTCCGCCTCCACCGACTTCCCGGACCGCGCCCCGCCCAGGACCAGCGTCCGGCGCGGTACGTCAGGAACGTCCTCGTACACCCCCACGGTCAGTGTCGTCCCGTCCGGCACCGCCCGCGCCCCCGCCGCCGCCAGCCGCCGCCGCAGCTCCGGACCCGGCGGCACATCGTGGTCGACATGCACCGCGATCACGTCGGTCGCGGGTCCGGCGGCCCCGGCCGCGCGCAACCGGGCCAGCGCGTCCGGCCGCCCGAGGACATCGGCGACCACCATGTCGTACGACTCGTCCGCCGCCTCGTCCCCCACTCTCGGCTTCTCCCCCGCTCTCGGCTTCGCTCGAGCGGGGGGACCCCCATGACCGGGGGGACCCCCATGACCGGGGGGAGCCCCATCGTCGAGCCCCGCGGGTGCGGCGCCCGGCGGCAGATACAGCAGCCGCTGCCCGTCGGGCCCCGTCACCGCGTACCCCGTGCCGGGTGCGTCCAGTGCCACCGCCCGCACCCGGTGCCCGGTGAGCAGCGCCAGCTCCCGCCCGTCCGGCACCCGTCCGGGCTGCGGCAGTCCCGCGGGCACCTCGACCGGGGGCCCGTCATGCGGATGCGACAACAGCACCTGCCGCACACCGGCCAGCGACCGTCCCACCCGGGCAGCCGCGAACGCCGCCCCGGGAGTGAGGTCGAGCAACAACGTGCCGTCGACGAGAACAGCGGTGGCAGCCCGCGCATCCCGCCCGAGCGCAGCCGCGCAGGCCGCACACGGGCAACCGGGGTGGGGCAGACCATCGGGAGCACCGGTCCCGAGCAGAGTGATGTCCACGGGGTTGATTTTTCCGCCTCGGTGCACCGCTTGCGCGACAGGGGCCCCTTTAGAGGCGTGTTGGAGCCGCGAACCCCGCACTTCCAGCGGAACGCCTAGTCTGGGCCGTAACCCGATCTTGCTCGGTACTTGTTCGGTACTGGTTCGGTACTTGGGAGGCGACATGGCGGCATGGACGTGGCGGTTCGAGAAGGCCGACGGGGCGGAGGTCCAGCCCGCGGTACAGCCCGAGGAGTTCACCACGCAGGGCGACGCCGAGTCCTGGATCGGTGAGCACTGGAAGGCGCTGGCCGACGGGGGAGTGGACCAGGTGCGGCTGTTCGAGGACGCCACGGAGATCTACGGCCCGATGAGCCTGCACGCCGAGGCCTCGTAGACGTACCGCAAGAGACACAGCGGTGGCCGCGACCGTACGAACGGTCGCGGCCACCACTGCTTTCCGGGGGCTCTCAGCCCCGCACCCCGCACAGGTGCAGCAACGCCGCCACGCCCCGGTACGGATCCGTTCGCCCGGCCCGCTCCTCGGCGGCCAGCAGCGCCTCCACGTCATCCGGAACGGGTGCGTCGTCCGCGGCCAGATCCGTGAAGACCCGCACCCCGTACCAGGCGTGCAACGGCGCCCCGATCCCGGCGAGTGTGCCGGTGAGTGCGTCGAGCCGGTCCGCGCGTACGTCGAGGCCGAGCCGATTCGTGTACGCGCCTGTGTCGAACGAGGCCAGGGCACCGGCCCAGTCGCCCGCGAGGCCCGGCCGCATGGCGAGGGCGTCGCCGTTCCGTACGAGCAACGAGAGCAGTCCGCCGGGGGCCAGCATCCGGGCCAGGCCCGCGACCAGGGCGTCTGGCTCCTCGACGTACATGAGCACGCCGTGGCACAGCACCACATCGAAACTGCCCGGCAGGAAGTGGACGCCGGTTTCCCGCCCGTCCCCCTCGAAGAGCCGCACCCGGCTGCGGATCCCCTCCGGCTCGGCGGCGAGCGCCTCGCGGGCCGTGGCGACCATCGTCGGGTCCTGCTCGAGCCCGGTGACCTTGTGTCCGGCCCGCGCCAGGCGGAGCGCCTGGGTGCCCTGGCCCATGCCCACGTCCAGCACCCGCAGCCGCTGCCCCACCGGGAACCGCCCGGCTATCTGCTCGTCGAGCTGCCGGGCCACCAGTTCCTGCCGTACGACGTCACGCAGTCCGCCCAGCTTGTTCAGCCAGGCATCCGCCGCACCACCCGTGAAAGCTGCGGCGCTCAGGGCCGCTCTCCGCGCTTGACCTGCGGCTTCGGCAGCCGGAGGCGACGCATCTGGAGGCTGCGCATCAGCGCGTAGGCGACGGCGCCGCGCTTGGACTCGTCCGGGAGGCGCTCGTTGAGCTGCTTCTTCAGGCGGATCGCGATGCCGATCGAGTCGACCACGATCATCACGATGACGAAGAGCCACAGCAGCAGAGCGATGTTCTGCAGCTGCGGGATCTGGACCATGCTCAGTACGAGGATGACCACGGCCATCGGCAGGAAGAACTCGGCGACGCAGAAACGCGAGTCGACGAAGTTGCGCGCGTACTTCCGCACCGGGCCCTTGTCACGGGCGGGCAGATAGCGCTCGTCGCCGCTGGCCAGCGCCTCGCGCTGTTTCGCCAGCGCACGGCGGCGGTCCTCGCGCTGTTGCTTGGCCGCCTCCTTGCGGTTCGTCGGCGTACTGGCGACGCTGCGGCGCTGGGACTGGGCCTCACTGCGCTTGGGCGTGGGGCGACCCTTGGGGGCCTGCGGGTCGCGGGGCTGCTTGGAGTCGGTCACCTGCGCCTTGTCGGCGGGGGCCTTCTCTTCCTTGGCACGGCTACGGAACACAAAACCCAAGGGTACGGGGTTTCCAGGCATGGACCACAGTCCAGAGGGGAACGATCCGGCAACACCCGTCGTCTGTAGGAGCACAGGGGGGACACAGAGAGGGCGTTGCCGACGGTTCGCCCCCAGCGCGCCTGAGGTAATCCCGAACGTGTCCCGTACCTAACCCAGGGAGGCACCTACTCCCTACGCGGGAGCGGTACCGACCACAGTCGTCCTTGGGGAGGAGCGCATCCGTCCCCGAACAGTGCGGTAATGGATGCAGAGCCCGTACCGTGGGTTCTGTTGCAGTCGCTGGAGCTGGAGTCCGTCAGAAGGGGGCGCGCGAAGCCCATGAGCGGTGTCATGAAGCGTATGGGGATGATCTTCCGCGCGAAGGCGAACAAGGCCCTTGACCGGGCCGAGGACCCTCGCGAAACCCTCGACTACTCGTACCAGAAGCAGCTGGAGCTGCTGCAGAAGGTGCGCCGCGGAGTCGCCGACGTGGCGACCTCCCGCAAGCGCCTGGAGTTGCAGCTCAACCAGCTCCAGAGCCAGTCCTCGAAGCTGGAGGACCAGGGCCGCAAGGCCCTCGCCCTCGGCCGGGAGGACCTGGCGCGTGAGGCGCTGTCGCGCCGTGCCGCGCTCCAGCAGCAGGTCACCGACCTGGAGACGCAGCACCAGACCCTCCAGGGAGAGGAGGAGAAGCTCACGCTCGCCGCCCAGCGTCTGCAGGCCAAGGTCGACGCCTTCCGTACGAAGAAGGAGACGATCAAGGCCACGTACACCGCCGCCCAGGCGCAGACCCGGATCGGCGAGGCCTTCTCCGGGATCTCCGAGGAGATGGGCGACGTCGGCCTGGCCATACAGCGCGCCGAGGACAAGACGGCGCAGCTCCAGGCCCGCGCAGGCGCCATCGACGAACTGCTCGCCTCCGGTGCCCTCGACGACCCGTCCGGCATGGCCAAGGACGACATCCAGGCCGAGCTGGACCGGCTCTCCGGCGGCACCGACGTGGAGCTGGAACTCCAGCGCATGAAGGCGGAGCTGGCCGGCCCCTCGTCGCCCCAGCAGGCGATCGAGGGCGGTACGGGTCAGACTCAGTCCCAGGACCAGTCCCAGTCAGGGGCACAGGACCAGCCGCGGGACACTCCGCGCTTCGACAAGCAGTGAGTCCCACGCCGTAGAAGTCCCACGCCTTGAGGAGGGCGTCGTGATCGTACGGATCATGGGGGAGGGACAGGTGAAGCTGGACAACGCCCACTTCACCGAACTGAACAAGCTGGACGACGAACTCCTGTCAGAAATGGAGTCCGGCGACGAGGAGGGCTTCCGCCGCACGCTGGGAGCACTCCTCGCAGCAGTGCGCAGCCTGGGCACCCCACTCCCCGACGACGCCCTGGAACCCTCGGAACTCATCCTCCCGTCCCCGGACGCAACCCTGGAGGACGTCAGGGAGATGCTGAGCGAGGACGGCCTGATTCCCGGCAAGCCGCTCTAGCTCCGGTGCAGGGGAGCGCCCATAGGGGCGCGGGGCTGTGACATATGCGGCTCCGCCGCGGGGCGCGCGAGCAACCACAGGGAAGCCGCACTCGCCAGTGATCGGAACCCACCACCCCCATAGGCGCCCCAGTTCCGCCGAACGCAGTGGCCCCGTACGGTGAACGCGTGAGCACAATCAAGCGCACCGCAACCTGGCTGCGGGCCCACCCGCTGGCAGTGGACGGTGCGCTGGCGGCAGCCGTCCTGGCATGCATGATCGTCGCCTCCTTCGCCGCCCCGGACGAGTACGACCACGGCAAGACCTGGGGCACGCAGGCACCCGACGCGCTGGGCCTCACCCTGATGACGCTGGCCGCCATCACCCTGGTCTTCCGCCGCCGCGGCCCCCTGCCGGTACTCGCCGTGACGGGCGCCCTCTCCCTCCTGGAGCTGGTCAGCGGCGACCCGCGGACCCCGGTCGTCATGTCCGCCGTGGTGGCCCTCTACACGGTGGCGTCGGCGACCGACCGGCCCACCACCTGGCGGGTCGGCCTGCTCACCATGACCGTCCTGACGGGCGTCGCGATGCTCGCCGGCTCCATGCCCTGGTACGAGCAGGAGAACCTCGGCATCTTCGCCTGGACAGGCATGGCCGCCGCCGCGGGCGACGCGGTGCGCAGCCGCCGCGCCTTCGTGCACGCCATAAAAGAGCGCGCAGAACGGGCCGAACGCACGCGTGAGGAAGAAGCCCGCCGCCGCGTCGCCGAGGAACGGCTGCGGATCGCCCGCGATCTGCACGACGTCGTCGCCCACCACATCGCGCTCGTCAACGTCCAGGCCGGAGTGGCCGCCCACGTCATGGACAAGCGCCCCGACCAGGCCAAGGAAGCCCTCGCGCACGTACGCGAGGCCAGCCGCTCCGCGCTCAACGAACTCCGCGCCACCGTCGGCCTGTTGAGGCAGTCCGGCGACCCAGAGGCGCCCACCGAACCGGCCCCGGGCCTGGACCGGCTCGACGAGCTCGTCGGCACCTTCCGCAGCGCGGGCCTGCACGTCGAGGTGGCCCGCGCCGACCATGGAACCACCCTGCCCGCGGCCGTCGACCTGGCCGCGTACCGCGTCATCCAGGAAGCCCTCACCAATGTGCGGAAGCACGCGGGTACGGAGGCGAAGGCCGAGGTCAGCGTCGTACGCGTGGGACCGAACGTGGAGATCACCGTGCTGGACAACGGACCCGGCGACGACGCGGAGGCCCGGCAGGACGAGAACGGCGGGCACGGGCTGCTCGGCATGCGCGAGCGGGTCGGAGCGCTCGGCGGCAGTTGCACCGCCGGACCCCGCTACGGAGGCGGCTTCCGCGTCCATGCGATCCTGCCGGTCAAGAGCCGCACCGGGGACACGGTCGGGGGCACTGCCTCGGCGAACGTGCCGTCGAGGCCTGCGGCAGCCAGGAGAACGGCACCCACGGGGGATCCCGCATGACCATCCGCGTCCTGCTCGCCGACGACCAGGCCCTGCTGCGGAGCGCGTTCCGTGTGCTGGTCGACTCCGAGCCCGACATGGAGATCGTCGGCGAGGCCTCGGACGGCGCCGAGGCGGTGCGGCTCGCGCGCGAGGAGCGGGCCGACGTCGTCCTGATGGACATCCGCATGCCCGGCACGGACGGTCTCGCCGCGACCCGGCTGATCAGCGCGGACCCGGGCCTCACGCACGTACGCGTGGTCATGCTGACGACCTTCGAGGTCGACGAGTACGTGGTGCAGTCCCTGCGGGCCGGCGCCTCCGGCTTCCTCGGCAAGGGGGCCGAGCCGGACGAGCTTCTCAACGCCATCCGGGTCGCGGCGAGCGGTGAGGCCTTGCTGTCGCCGGTGGCCACCAAGGGGCTGATCGCCAAGTTCCTCGCGCAGGGCGACGGGGACGACGGCCGGGACCCGGCCCGCGCCGAGCGCCTCGACGCGCTGACCGGCCGTGAACGCGAGGTTCTCGTCCAGGTCGCGGGCGGCCACTCGAACGACGAGATCGCCGAACGCCTCGAGGTCAGCCCGCTCACCGTGAAGACCCACGTCAACCGAGCCATGTCCAAGCTGGGCGCCCGCGACCGTGCCCAACTGGTCGTCATCGCCTACGAGTCGGGGCTGGTACGTCCAAGGGTGGAGTGAGCTTCGGCGGCCCGTGTTGCGCCCGCAGTATGGGCCCGCAAGGAGCGCGGGCGAAGAAGCGGGCGGCTCCGCCGTCCCAGCCGGCGGAGTCCGGGGAGCCGGAGTCGACGGGCGTCTGATGGGTTGGTGGTGCTCCGTACGTTCACGTACGGGCACCGCTCACCCCGAGCAGAAGCCCGCCTCGGGGTGAGCGGGGTCGGTCACCGGGTTACGGCAGCGCCAGCATCCGCTCCAGCGCCAGCTTCGCGAACTGCTCGGTCTCCCGGTCGACCTCGATGCGGTTCACGAGGTTGCCCTCGGCCAGGGACTCCAGCGCCCACACCAGGTGGGGGAGATCGATGCGGTTCATCGTCGAGCAGAAGCAGACCGTCTTGTCGAGGAAGACGATCTCCTTGCCCTCGGATGCGAAACGGTTCGCCAGGCGGCGGACCAGGTTCAGCTCCGTGCCGATGGCCCACTTGGAGCCCGCCGGAGCCGCCTCCAGGGTCTTGATGATGTGCTCGGTCGAACCTACGTAGTCCGCCGCGGCGACCACCTCGTGCTTGCACTCGGGGTGGACGAGGACGTTCACGCCGGGGATCCGGGCCCGTACGTCCTCGACCGACTCGAGGCTGAAGCGGCCGTGCACCGAGCAGTGGCCGCGCCACAGGATCATCTTCGCGGCCCGCAGCTGGTCGGTGGTCAGCCCGCCGTTCGGCTTGTGCGGGTTGTAGACGACGCAGTCCTCCAGAGACATGCCCATGTCCCGCACCGCGGTGTTCCGGCCCAGGTGCTGGTCGGGCAGGAAGAGTACCTTCTCGCCCTGCTCGAAGGCCCACTCCAGGGCCCGCTTGGCATTGGACGACGTACAGATCGTGCCGCCGTGCTTGCCCGTGAACGCCTTGATGTCCGCGGACGAGTTCATGTACGAGACGGGGACGACCTGCTCGGATATCCCGGCCTCGGTCAGCACGTCCCAGCACTCGGCGACCTGCTCGGCCGTCGCCATGTCGGCCATGGAGCAGCCGGCGGCGAGGTCGGGGAGGACGACTTTCTGGTCGTCGGACGTCAGGATGTCCGCGGACTCCGCCATGAAGTGCACGCCGCAGAACACGATGTACTCGGCCTCCGGGCGCGCGGCCGCGTCCCGGGCCAGCTTGAAGGAGTCCCCGGTGACATCCGCGAACTGGATGACCTCGTCGCGCTGGTAGTGGTGGCCGAGCACGAAGACCTTGTCCCCGAGCCTCTCCTTGGCCGCGCGGGCGCGCTCGACCAGGTCCGGGTCGGACGGCGAGGGCAGGTCACCGGGACACTCGACGCCGCGCTCGCTCCTCGGGTCGGCCTCGCGGCCGAGCAGCAGCAGGGCGAGGGGCGTCGGCTGTACGTCGAGCTCCTGGGTCTGGGCGGTGGTCACGAAACACGCACCCTTTCTGTTCTGCGGCTCGCTTGAATCACCTGGAACGATCAAGCGGGACAAGCCTTTTCGTCGAATTGACGTTATCTATCATAACCGCTTCACGTCAGTTTGACGATGCCCATATTGTCGATGTGACGTGAATCCCGCCGCTTTCCAGTGGGTTCCCAGCCGGTTCCGAGCCGGTGAGAGGCGGCGGAAGGACAGGTTGCGAGAAGGCGTACAGAAGGGCGTTCACCCGGCACGGCAGGGCGTAAGCGCGGGGGTGTACCGGGCTTGTCCACAGGCCTCGGGCTCGGCTCCTGGCTTGTCCACAGGACATTTTCCGCTGCCGACCGCATGTGCGAGCATGAAGGAGCAAGCGAAAGACACGCGCTCGGCCCGGAATGAATCCGCGGCCCCGCCGGTTGCAACCGTCGGCAAGCAGTCTCCGTACAACCCGGGAGAGAAGCAGATGTCCGTATCGGACGAGACCACCACCGTGAGCGACGGCATCCTCCTGTCGGACGCCGCCGCGGCCAAGGTCAAGGGCCTGCTCGAGCAGGAGGGCCGCGACGATCTGGCGCTGCGCGTCGCCGTTCAGCCCGGCGGCTGCTCCGGCCTGCGGTACCAGCTCTTCTTCGACGAGCGCTCCCTCGACGGCGATGTCGTCAAGGAGTTCGGCGGTGTGAAGGTCGTCACCGACCGTATGAGCGCTCCGTACCTGGGCGGTGCCTCCATCGACTTCGTGGACACGATCGAGAAGCAGGGCTTCACGATCGACAACCCGAACGCGACGGGTTCCTGCGCCTGCGGCGACTCCTTCAGCTGACCCGGAGCCCGGCCTCGTACGTTCCAGTGCAGAAGGCCGTGTGACGCAGAAAGGCGGCGCCCCCTCCAACGGGGCGCCGCCTTCGCGGGTTCAGGCCCTGCTCGGCAGGCCTACATCGTCTACTTCGTCAGCTTCGGCAGGTCCTTCTCCAGCGGCAGCGCCTTGCCGTCCGTGCCCACGACCTTGCGGTCGCCGAGCGGCTCCTTCAGGTCCACCGTCTTGTGGAAGGTCTTCGCGATCATGATGCAGACCTTGTCCTTCCACGGTGTCTCGGTCACCTTGACCGTCACGGTCCTGCCCGTCTCCTCGGCCGACGCCGAGTAGTCACTGCACACACCGCCCGTGAAGCGCACGGTCAGCTTTGTGTCGTCCGCGCTGTAGCCCTCGACCCTGACGTTCCGCTGGGACGGCGCGGCGCTCGGATCGTCACCGGGTTCTCCGGGCTTCGCGGTCGGAGGGGCCGGAGTGTTCCCCGGCTGGTCCGGAGAGGTCAGATACCTCGGCTCGACCGCCGGATGCGTCACCGTGTAGCTCTCCTCGGCCCCCTCGGTCCGTACCTCGAAGAGCCAGGACGGCACCAGCGCCTGCTGTCCGTCCACGAAGTGCGACGCCAGACCGAAGGTGGCGCCCTCGACTACCGCAGAGGGTGTGAACTTCAAGGTCGACGGCCCGCACGTGACATCGTCCGCCCCCTTCTCCCCGTCCTCCAGGGGTGCGGGTGTGGCGCACCCGCCGATACCCACCCGCCCGTCGCCCGCGGACCGGTTCAGCAGGTCGAGTGTCTGCTCGGCACCGAGCACCGGGTACGTGTCGCCCTTCACCGGTGCCTTCAACTGGCCGCTGCCGCCCACGACCTGACCGTCCGCGCCGATCTGGACACCGGTCGTCCAGCCGTACGTCGGCAGCCCGCCGACCTCCGGCTCGGCGTTCACCACGCGCTTCGTGCCCATGAGCTGGCTCGCGTCCAGTTTCGCGTCGTCCTGGCCGATCGCCTTCAGGACGGGCGCGGCGGCCTTCTTCGCGGCGTCCACGCTCACCGGGTCGGCCTTGGCGTCCGGGGAGGTCGCGTCGCTCTCGCACACCGTGGTGCTCTCGCAGGGGACGGTGCCGGGGACAGAGCGGCTGTACGTCCAGATGCCGGGCGCCTTCTTGTTCACCTGAAGACCCGGTCCCGAACCGTCCTTGGCGGCCCCGACCTTCCAGGCCTCGCCCTCCGCTGTCGGCTTGCCCTGCACGCCGAGGGCCTTCGCAAGGCGGGCCACCTCGGCCGCCGTGACCTCGCCCTTCGTGCGGTACACGGGCGCGGAGCCGGGGCCCTCCGGGACCTCGCCCTCGAAGCGGTACTTCGTGCCGTTCGGGTCGGGCTCGCCGGGCGCGATGCCGTTCGGGTCGCCAGTACCGCTCTCGGTGTAGCCGTCCAGGGCGAGCGGCGGCGGATCGCCGTCGCCTCCCGCCGTGCCGGATCCACCCCGGTCATCCGAGCCACCGCCACCAGACGCGCTCGTGGCGAAGTACGCCCCGCCGCCCCCGAAGACCAGCACCGCGGCTGCGACCGATGCGGCGACGACCACGGAACGCCTCCGGCGCGGCGGGCCGGGTTCGTCGCGGCCGGCTTCGTCCCGGACGACCTCGTCCTGACGGGCCTCGCCTCGGGCGGCCTCGGCCCGGACGGTTTCGTCTCGGGCGGCCTCGGCCCCGACGGTTTCGTCCCGCGCTGCCTCGTCCCCGACGTGTTCCTCCCGCGCAGCCTCGTCCTCGATGGTTTCGTCCGGGGCGGCTTTTTCCAGGGCGGTTTCGTCTCGGTCGGCCTCGGCCCGGACGGGTTCGTGCCGTGCCGCCTTGTCTCCGATGGTTTCGTCCGGGGCGGCTTTTTCCAGGACGGTTTCGTCTCGGGCGACCTCGGCCCCGACGGGTTCGTGCTGGGCAGCCTCCTCCGGGACCGTTCCATCCTGGGCGGCCTCTGCCCCGACCGCTCCGTCCTGGGCGGCCTCTGCCCCGACCGCTCCGTCCTGGGCGGCCTCTGCCCCGACCGTTTCGTCCGGGGCGTCGTCCTCCCGGACGGCATCGTCATCGGGTCGCTCGGTGTTCACCGCATCGCTCCTTCTACCGCACCGCGGTCCCATGAGACCCAGCCCTGACAGGGCAGGGCGCAGCAGGGTCGTATCCCGTCTCCCCTTTACGGGGGACAGCGATGGGACGCGGCGGGGGAGCTCATGGTTCCCTCCGGGTTCCTTCCTGAGCAGGCCTGCCGAAGTCCGGTGCGGTATCGCGCCCTTTCAGGGGCGGGGCTGTGTCAATGTGGGGACTCCACCCCGTGGGCGTGACAAGCCACAACGAACCCGCAGCTTGGAACCGCGCAACCCAGCGGAGCGTTCAGTCCCCGTAGTCCGACATCGCGTCCAGCAGTCGCGCGGACGTCGGCGGAACCGTTACCCCATGGATGAGTGACGGGGACACCGGGAGGGGAGCGATCCGGGCGGGTGCGGCCCAGTGCGGAACCATCCGGGCGCAGTCGCCGCGCAGCTCCGCGAGGCCGCCCTCGAGGTCAAGAGACCCCTCGAGGCCGAGCGGAGCGGAGCCGTGGATCTTGAGGTTCGTCATATTGGAACCGTAAGCACCGCAAGGCCTACGGCAAAAGCCCTACTATCGGGTAGTTCTGCCCGCTTCGAAGTAGCGGAGCCGACCCGATAGCGTGAACTGTCAATCTCCCTCCTCGCAGGAGTGTGTCCTAGCCGTGCGTATCGCAGTCACCGGCTCCATCGCCAACGACCACCTCATGACCTTCCCGGGGCGCTTCGCCGACCAGTTGGTCGGGGACCAGCTGCACACGGTCTCGCTCTCGTTCCTGGTCGACTCCCTCGAAGTACGCCGGGGAGGTGTGGGCGCCAACATCGCCTTCGGCATGGGCCAGCTCGGATCCTCGCCGATCCTGGTCGGAGCCGCGGGCGCCGACTTCGACGAGTACCGGGCCTGGCTGGACCGGCACGGCGTCGACACCGCGTCCGTACGCATCTCCGAGGTGCTGCACACCGCGCGCTTCGTCTGCACCACGGACGCCGACCACAACCAGATCGGCTCGTTCTACACCGGCGCCATGAGCGAGGCCCGGCTCATCGAGCTCAAGTCGGTCGCCGACCGCGTCGGCGGGCTCGACCTCGTCCTCATCGGCGCGGACGACCCCGAGGCGATGCTCCGGCACACCGAGGAGTGCCGTACTCGGGCGATCCCCTTCGCGGCCGACTTCTCCCAGCAGATCGCGCGCATGGACGGCGAGGAGATCCGCATACTGCTGGACGGCGCGACGTACCTCTTCTCGAACGAGTACGAGAAGGGGCTCATCGAGTCCAAGACCGGCTGGACGGACGCCGAGATCCTCTCCAAGGTCGGTCACCGTGTGACGACGCTCGGCGCGCGCGGCGTCCGCATCGAGGCCGTCGGCGAGGAGACCATCGAGATCGGCACCGCCGAGGAGACGGCGAAGGTCGACCCGACGGGCGTCGGCGACGCGTTCCGCGCGGGCTTCCTCTCGGGCCTGGCCTGGGGCGTGTCGCACGAGCGCGCCGCCCAGGTCGGCTGCATGCTCGCCACGCTGGTCATCGAGACCACCGGCACCCAGGAGTACGAGCTGCGCCGTACGCACTTCATGGACCGCTTCACCAAGGCGTACGGCCATGACGCGGCGGCGGAGGTCCAGGCCCACCTGGCCTGACACCCGGCCCGGCAGTCGCCCGGCTACGACGTACGGCGGACCACGTAAGCCGAACCGTGGTCCGCCGGCTCCTCCCCGACGTACTCCTGGCCCCGCATCGCGCACCACGCCGGGATGTCCAGGCGGGCCGCCTCGTCGTCCGAGAGGACGCGGATCGTGCCGCCCAGGGGTACGTCGTCGATGACCTTCGCGAGTTCGATCACCGGGATGGGACAGCGCCTCCCGAGGGCGTCCACGGTGAGGGCTTCCTCGGCTGCCGGCGCCCTCGGCGCGTGGACCGGAGCGCCCAGCTTCTCGCGGACCGTCGAGACCGCGCCCGGCAGCACTTCCAGGAAGCGGTCCGCGTCTTCCTCGGACGTACCCAGGGGCAACGACACCCGGACGTTGCCCTCCGTCAGCACCCCCATCGCCTTCAGCACATGGCTCGGCGTCAGCGTGCTGCTCGTGCAGGACGACCCGGACGACACCGAGAAGCCCTCGCGGTCGAGCTCGTGCAGCAATGTCTCTCCGTCGACATAGAGACAGGAGAAGGTGAGCAGGTGGGGGAGCCGGCGTACCGGGTCGCCCACCACCTCCACATCCGGCACCAGTTCCGGCACCCGCGCCCGGATCCGGTCCGTCAACTCCCGCAGCCGGGCCGACTCGGCGGCGGCCTCCGCGCGCACCGCACGCAGCGAGGCCGCCGCGGCGACGATGCCGGGGATGTTCTCGAAGCCGGGAGCGCGCCCCGACTCCCGCTCGTCGACGGGGCCTTGAGGCGCGTACCGCACCCCCTTGCGCACGACGAGAAGCCCGACACCCGACGGTCCGCCCCACTTGTGGGCGCTGCCCGTCAGCAACGACCAGTCACCCTCGACCGGCCCCCACACCAACGACTGCGCCGCGTCCACCAACAGCGGTACGCCCGCCGCACGACACGCGGCGGCAACCGCGGCGACCGGCTGCTCCGTACCCACCTCGTGGTTGGCCGACTGCAGACAGGCAAGCGCGGTGTCGGGCCGGAGCGCGTCGGCGTACGCCTCGGGGGAGACGGCCCCCGTACGCAGTACGGGCACTTCGGTCACCGACCCGCCCTCGCCCCGGTGAACCTCCGCCGCATGCAGCACCGAAGAGTGTTCGACAGCAGACACGATCAGGTGGCGCCCGGCACGGCGACGTCCCGCCAGCGCTCCCGCGACCCCGGAATGCACGGCCGACGTACCGGATGAGGTGAACACCAGCTCGTCCGCCCGACACCCAACGGCCTCGGCCATGGCTTCCCGCGCCGCATCGAGCAACAGCCGGGCCCGCCGCCCTTCGCGGTAGAGGCGAGCGGGATCAGCCCACCCCTCGTCGAGGGCAGCAACGAGGGCCTGCCGAGCAACGGGGTGCAGGGGGGCAGAAGAAGCGGCATCAAAATAGGGCACAGGCCAACGCTAAGCGCCCCAAAGGGGCGCGGGGAACTGCGCGAGAAACCAAAGGCAACCCGCACTCGCCTCACAAAGTCGCACGGCCGAGCTATTAGGCGCCCCAAACCCGCCGGTTAAAAGCGATCCCAAGGGCGTCCAACCCGTCGGCGTGACCCGCGGAGCGACTCGCGGCACGGAGGGGCCCCCTCCCCGCGAACCCCCGGAGGGCGTCGGCTAGGGTTTGGTCCGCATAAACATCCAAACCCCTGCCCGACGCAGGGCGGCGACCGACCACCGAGAAGGCCGCAGCCAAACACGCGCGGGCGAGACTCTCGGGAAGGCGCTACGTGAGTCCCAACGGCTCCGACCTCCCCCACGCCCCGGGGGGCGCGGGCGGTACCCCCACGCCGCGGCGCCCGCTCCGGCGGAAGCTGCTGCAGGCACTGACTGCGGGCCTGGTTCTGGCGACAGCCTCTGGTTGCTCGTACAACTGGGAAGACTTCCCCCGCCTCGGTATGCCGACCCCGACCACGGAAGAGGCTCCGCGGATCCTCTCCCTGTGGCAGGGCTCCTGGGCTGCCGCGCTCGCCACCGGCGTGCTGGTGTGGGGACTGATCCTGTGGAGCACCATCTTCCACCGGCGCAGCCGCACCAAGGTCGAGGTTCCCCCGCAGACCCGGTACAACATGCCCATCGAGGCGCTGTACACGGTTGTCCCGCTCATCATCGTCTCGGTGCTCTTCTACTTCACCGCCCGCGACGAGTCGGAGCTCCTCGACACCTCCAAGAAGCCCGACGTGACGATCAACGTCGTGGGCTACCAGTGGAGCTGGGGCTTCAACTACGTCGAGGACGTCGAAGGTTCGGACGGCGACGCGAAGACCGACGAGAACCTGGACGCGATTCCGACCCGGTTCAAGGACGACTTCCCGGCGAACGCCGGCGGCGTCTACGACGTCGGCACGCCCGGCTCGGAGAACCCGCAGACGGGCAACCCGGGCCCGACCCTCTGGCTCCCCAAGGGCAAGACGGTCCGATTCGTCCTCACCTCGCGTGACGTCATCCACTCCTTCTGGGTGGTGCCGTTCCTGATGAAGCAGGACGTCATCCCGGGCCACACCAACGCCTTCCAGGTGACCCCCAACAAGGAGGGCACCTTCCTCGGCAAGTGCGCCGAACTGTGCGGCGTCGATCACTCCCGGATGCTCTTCAACGTGAAGGTCGTCTCTCCCGAGCGTTACGAGGCCCACCTCAGGGAGCTCGCGGAGAAGGGCCAGACCGGTTACGTCCCGGCCGGTATCGAGCAGACGGACCACGAGAAGAACCGGGAGACGAACCAACTGTGAGCATCCTCAACGAACCTCAGGGTGCCGCGCCGGAAGACACGTACCAGAACGAGGTCCCGGTACGGCGGAAGCAGCCCGGCAACGTCGTCGTCAAGTGGCTCACCACCACGGACCACAAGACGATCGGCACGCTGTATCTGGTCACGTCGTTCGCGTTCTTCGTCATCGGCGGCGTGATGGCGCTGCTGATGCGCGCCGAGCTGGCCCGCCCCGGCAACCAGCTCATGTCGAACGAGCAGTTCAACCAGGCGTTCACGATGCACGGCACGATCATGCTGCTGATGTTCGCGACGCCGCTGTTCGCCGGCTTCACGAACTGGATCATGCCGCTGCAGATCGGTGCCCCCGATGTGGCGTTCCCGCGGCTGAACATGTTCGCCTACTGGCTGTACCTGTTCGGCTCGCTGATCGCGGTGGGCGGCTTCCTCACCCCGCAGGGCGCGGCCGACTTCGGCTGGTTTGCGTACTCGCCGCTGTCCGACGCGGTCCGCTCGCCGGGCATCGGCGCCGACATGTGGATCATGGGCCTGGCGTTCTCCGGCTTCGGCACCATCCTCGGCGCGGTCAACTTCATCACCACCATCATCTGCATGCGCGCACCGGGCATGACCATGTTCCGCATGCCGATCTTCGTGTGGAACGTGCTGCTCACCGCGGTGCTGGTGCTGCTCGCCTTCCCGGTGCTGGCCGCCGCGCTGTTGGCGCTGGAGGCGGACCGCAAGTTCGGCGCCCATATCTTCGACGCGGCCAACGGCGGCGCATTGCTGTGGCAACACCTCTTCTGGTTCTTCGGCCATCCAGAGGTGTACATCATCGCGCTGCCGTTCTTCGGCATCATCTCCGAGGTCATCCCGGTCTTCTCCCGCAAGCCGATGTTCGGCTACATGGGCCTGATCGGCGCGACCATCGCGATCGCCGGCCTGTCGGTCACCGTGTGGGCGCACCACATGTACGTCACCGGCGGCGTGTTGTTGCCGTTCTTCTCCTTCATGACGTTCCTGATCGCCGTGCCGACGGGCGTGAAGTTCTTCAACTGGATCGGAACGATGTGGAAGGGGTCGTTGTCGTTCGAGACCCCGATGCTGTGGGCCACCGGCTTCCTGATCACCTTCACCTTCGGTGGTCTGACCGGTGTCATCCTGGCTTCGCCGCCGATGGACTTCCACGTCTCGGACTCGTACTTCGTGGTGGCGCACTTCCACTACGTGGTGTTCGGCACGGTGGTGTTCGCGATGTTCTCCGGCTTCCACTTCTGGTGGCCGAAGATGACCGGCAAGATGCTCGACGAACGCCTCGGGAAGATCACCTTCTGGACGCTGTTCATCGGCTTCCACGGCACGTTCCTCGTCCAGCACTGGCTGGGTGCCGAGGGCATGCCACGGCGGTACGCGGACTATCTCGCGGCCGACGGCTTCACCGCGCTGAACACGGTCTCGACGATCAGTTCCTTCGTGCTCGGCCTGTCGGTCCTGCCGTTCTTCTACAACGTGTGGAAGACCGCCAAGTACGGCAAGAAGGTCGAGGTCGACGACCCGTGGGGCTACGGCCGCTCGCTGGAGTGGGCCACGTCCTGCCCGCCGCCGCGGCACAACTTCCTCACCCTGCCGCGGATCCGCAGTGAATCCCCGGCGTTCGACCTGCACCACCCGGAGATCGCCGCCATCGACCAGCTCGAGAACGTCGGTCCCGCCGAGAAGTCCCTCGCTGGTGGCAAGGAGGCCGGCAAGTGAAGATCCAAGGCAAGATGTTCATCTGGCTGGCCGTCTTCATCCTGGTCATGGCGATCGTCTATGGCGTGTGGTCGAAGGAGCCGGCCGGTACCACGGCCCTCTTCCTGGGCTTCGGCCTGAGCATCATGATCGGCTACTACCTGGCCTTCACGGCCCGGCGGGTCGACGTGGGCGCCCAGGACAACAAGGAGGCCGACGTCGCGGACGACGCCGGTGAGATCGGCTTCTTCAGCCCGCACAGCTGGCAGCCGCTCTCCCTCGGTATCGGTGGCGCGCTCGCCTTCATGGGCGTCGTCTTCGGCTGGTGGCTGCTGTACTTCTCGCTGCCGATCATCATGATCGGCCTGTGGGGCTGGGTCTTCGAGTACTACCACGGCGAGAACCGCACCCAGTAACACGCGCTCTGCGCTCTGGAGCCCGGACACTCCGTCACGGAGGGTCCGGGCTCCCTCGTTTGCCGGACAACGGATCCCCCACACGGGCCACCCGCCGCGCCACAGCGCTCACGCGTTCCTACGTTGAACGCATGAGCCTCTCACCGCGAAACCGCACCGTCACCAGCTGCGCCATACTGCTGGTCACCCTGGGCGCGGGCGTCACGGCCTGCAGCTCCGACGGCCACCCGCTCTCGGCCAGTCCGTACGACGCGACGGACCAGATCGCCTTCAACGCCCCGGTGGGCGACGGCAAGAAGGCCGACCCGGACAAGCCCCTGGAAATCACCGCCGAGGACTCCGGCGGACGCATCACCGACGTGACGGCCACCGACGCCGCCGGACGGTACGTGGCGGGCGAACTCTCCGCGGACGGCTCCCGCTGGCACAGCACCTCACCGCTCGCCGCGGGCGCCCGCTACACGGTGCGCGTGAGCACGGAGAACGAGGACGGGGCGCCCGGCCGCAAGGTCCTCGCCTTCGACACCGGCAGGCCCAGCACGAAGAAGCGGCTGGGTGTCACGTTCGGCCCCAAAGCGGGTACGTACGGCGTCGGCCAGCCCGTCACGGCCGAACTCAGCGCCCCCCTCAAGGACAAGGCTGCCCGCAAGGTCGTCGAGCGCGCCCTCAAGGTCGTCTCACAGCCCGCTGTGCAGGGCGCCTGGCACTGGGTGGACAACAAGACCCTGCACTACCGCCCCAGGGAGTACTGGCCCGCCCACGCCACCATCCGCGCGTCCAGCAACCTCGACGGCATAAAGGTCGCCGAACGGCTCTGGGGCGGCAAGGCCAAACCCCTGAAGCTCACCACGGGCGACCGCGTCGAGGCCGTCACGGACGCCGCCGCGCACTCGATGGCGGTCTACCGGAACGGCAAGGAGATCAAGCGAATCCCCGTCACCACCGGCAAGTCCGGCTTCGAGACCCGTAACGGCGTCAAGGTCGTGCTCGGCAAGGAGTACTTCGTACGGATGCGCGGCACCAGCATCGGCATCGCCGAGGGCAGCGGGGAGAACTACGACCTGCCCGTGTACTACGCCACCCGCGTCACCTGGAGCGGCGAGTACGTCCACGCCGCCCCCTGGTCCACCGGCTCCCAGGGCTCCGCCAACGTCAGCCACGGCTGCACCGGCATGAGCACCGAGAACGCCGCCTGGTTCTTCAAGACCGTCCGCCCCGGCGACCTGGTCAAGGTCGTCAACTCGGACGGCGAGATGATGCCCGCCTTCGGCAACGGCTTCGGCGAGTGGAACCTCGACTGGCAGAACTGGCAAAAGGGCAGCGCCCTGGTAGAGGGCCCAAGCCCACAGGACAGAGCACGCCTGAGCCCGATATCAGCTTGAGCGGACGTGCACGGCTGGAGCGGACGTTCAGGGGCGGCGCCCGTCAGGGGCGCGGGGCTGTATCAATTTGCGGCTCCGCCGCGTGGGCGCGACAAGCCACGAACTACCCGCAGCCGCCGTACAGCCAGCGAGACCGAGCTCTCAGGCGCTCAAGGCCTTCTGCCGCAACAAGGAAGCCAACGCCGACGCGAAGTCGACCGGCTCCACCGGCAGGATTGCCGTCGCATCCGCCCGAGACCACGTGGCCAGCCACGCATCCTGAGGCCGCCCGATCAGCAACAGCACAGGCGGGCAGTTGAACACCTCATCCTTGATCTGGCGGCACATCCCCATGCCGCCCATGGGCACGGCCTCACCGTCCAGCACACAGACGTCGATCCCACCCCGGTCCAGCTCCTTCAGAACCGCCGCAGGAGTCGCACACTCGATGAACTCGACCTGAGGAACATCACTCGCCGGCCGGCGCCCCGTGGCGAGCCGCACCTGCTCCCGCGTATTGGAGTCGTCGCTGTAGACCAGCACCGTGGCGGTCGCCTGCATTGTTCCTCCGTGACTTCGGGACTCGCGTCGTAAGAACGTCGTACGGACATGGTTCATACGGTCATGGACCGATGCGCGGATGCTACTCCCTCGGACACCTGCTACACACCGGTCCGTAGCCCCTTCCCCGAGTCATCCGAGCAGCGCACAGCGGACAGACACTCCGAACGGCACCCCCCGGGGTGAGGGCGGGATAAGCGACCGACATAATGTCGGTCGTGGCGACAGCAACGACAGTAGAAACCGGGCACGCGCACCCGTCGGTCAATCGGCCGAACCTCACCAGCGTCGGAACCATCATCTGGCTGAGTTCCGAGCTGATGTTCTTCGCGGCCCTCTTCGCGATGTACTTCACCCTGCGATCGGTGACCGGTCCGGATCACTGGAAGGAGATGGCGGACACCCTCAACTTCCCGTTCTCGGCGGTCAACACCACGATCCTGGTGCTCTCCTCCCTCACCTGCCAGCTCGGCGTTTTCGCCGCCGAGCGCGGGGATGTGAAGAAGCTCCGGATGTGGTTCATCGTCACCTTCATCATGGGTGCGATCTTCATCGGCGGTCAGGTCTTCGAGTACACGGAGCTGGTCAAGCACGAGGGCCTCTCGCTCTCGTCCGACCCGTACGGCTCGGTGTTCTACCTGACGACCGGCTTCCACGGCCTGCACGTGACGGGTGGTCTCGTCGCCTTCCTGCTGGTCCTGGGGCGTACGTACGCGGCCCACAGGTTCACGCACGAGCAGGCAACCGCCGCCATCGTCGTGTCCTACTACTGGCACTTCGTCGATGTCGTCTGGATCGGCCTCTTCGCCACGATCTACATGATCAAGTAGCCGGGCCCGCTCCCGAGCGCCCCACAGGCGCACATCCCAGAAGCATCGACGCAGAAGATCCTGACACCGGGGTAATCCGTGAAAAAGCTCTCCGCACGACGACGCCATCCGCTGGCGGCGGTCGTCGTCCTACTCATCGCGCTGGCGGCCACCGGGGGGATCTACACCCTGGTCGCGCCCCCGGACAAGGCCGTGGCCGATGAGACCGCCCAGACCCTCACCATCGAGGAGGGCCAGAAGCTCTACGCCGTCGGCTGCGCCAGTTGCCACGGCACCGGCGGTAAGGGCACCACCGACGGGCCGAGCCTGGTGGGTGTGGGCGCCGCTGCCGTGGACTTCCAGGTCGCGACCGGCCGTATGCCGGCGCAGCAGCCCGGCGCTCAGGTGCCGCAGAAGAAGAACATCTACTCGCAGGCCGAGATCGACCAGCTCGCGGCGTACATCGCCTCGCTGGGTGCCGGTCCCTCCGTGCCGACCGAGAACCAGTACAGCCCGGAGGGCGCGGACATCGCCAAGGGCGGTGAGCTCTTCCGTACCAACTGCGCGCAGTGCCACAACTTCACCGGCAAGGGCGGCGCGTTGACGAACGGCAAGTACGCCCCGACGCTGGAAGACGTCGATCCGAAGCACATCTACGAGGCCATGCAGACCGGCCCGCAGAACATGCCGTCCTTCCCCGACACCACGCTGACGGAGAAGAACAAGAAGGACATCATCGCGTACCTGGACGAGGTCAACAGCGACAAGTCGGAGAGCCCCGGCGGACTGGAACTGGGCGGCCTCGGGCCGGTCAGCGAGGGCCTGTTCGGCTGGATCTTCGGTCTCGGTGGACTGATCGCCGTCGCCGTGTGGGTCGCCGCCCGGACCGCAAAGGCCAAGAAGTCATGAGTAGCCAAGAAACTCCAGAAGAGAACCTGCCCGCTGAGCAGGCCGCCGACAACGGCGGGGTAGCCGTCGCCGACGAGAAGCACCCGTTCGCGGACCCGGGACTGCCGCCCCACGAGCACCGCATCCAGGACATCGACGAGCGGGCCGCCAAGCGGTCCGAACGTACGGTCGCCCTGCTGTTCACGGTGTCGATGCTGTCCACGGTCGCCTTCATCGCCGCGTTCGTGGCGATTCCGGTCGACAAGTCGATCTACGTCTGGCCGCTCGGCCACATCAGCGCGCTGAACTTCGCGCTGGGCATGACCCTCGGCAGCGCGCTGTTCTGCATCGGTGCGGGCGCGGTCCACTGGGCCCGCACCCTGATGTCCGACGTGGAACTCGTCGACGAGCGGCACGCGATCGAGGCCACGCCCGAGGTCAAGGCCAAGGTCATGGAGGACTTCCGGCAGGGTGCCAAGGAGTCCGCGCTCGGCCGCCGCAAGCTGATCCGCAACACGATGCTCGGCGCGCTGACCCTGTTCCCGCTGTCCGCCGTCGTCCTGCTGCGCGACCTCGGTCCGCTGCCGGAGGACAAGCTGCGGCACACGCTGTGGGCCAAGGGCAAGCTGCTCGTCAACATGAACACGAACGAGCCGCTGCGTCCCTCCGACATCGCGGTCGGTTCACTGACCTTCGCCAAGCCCGAGGGCCTGGAGGAGCACGACCACGATTTCCAGAACGAGATCGCCAAGGCGGCCCTGATGATCGTCCGGCTGCAGCCGGACGACATCAAGGACAAGCGCGAGCTCGAGTGGTCCCACGAGGGCACCGTGGCGTACTCGAAGATCTGCACCCACGTCGGCTGCCCGATCTCCCTGTACGAGCAGCAGACGCACCACGTCCTCTGCCCCTGTCACCAGTCCACCTTCGACCTCTCCGACGGTGCCCGAGTGATCTTCGGCCCCGCTGGTCACGCCCTGCCGCAGCTGCGCATCGGCGTGAACGACGAGGGCTACCTTCAGGCGCTTGGCGACTTCGAAGAGCCCGTCGGTCCTGCTTTCTGGGAGCGCGGATGAGCACTTCAACTGACGATCGCCGCAAGGCACCCGCGGGCGAGCGGGTCGCCGACTGGGCTGATGGCCGCCTCGGCATCTACGGCCTGGCCAAGGCCAACATGCGCAAGATCTTCCCGGACCACTGGTCCTTCATGCTGGGTGAGATCTGCCTCTACAGCTTCATCATCATCATCCTCACGGGTGTGTATCTGACGCTGTTCTTCCACCCGTCGATGAACGAGATCGAGTACCACGGCAGTTATGTGCCGATGCAGGGCCAGCTGATGTCGGAGGCGTACGCCTCCACGCTGGACATCAGCTTCGACGTCCGCGGCGGTCTGCTGATCCGGCAGATCCACCACTGGGCGGCGATCATCTTCCTGGCCGGCATGTTCGTGCACATGATGCGCGTCTTCTTCACCGGCGCCTTCCGCAAGCCGCGTGAGATCAACTGGCTGTTCGGCTTCCTGCTGTTCGTGCTGGGCATGTTCACCGGTTTCACCGGCTACTCGCTCCCGGACGACCTGCTCTCCGGCACCGGTGTCCGCTTCACCCAGGGCGCGATCCTGGCCACGCCGATCGTGGGCACGTACATCTCGATGTTCCTGTTCGGCGGGGAGTTCCCGGGCGGCGACTTCGTCGCGCGGTTCTACTCGATCCACATCCTGCTGTTGCCCGGCATCATGCTCGGGCTCGTGGTCGGCCACCTGATCCTGGTCTTCTACCACAAGCACACGCAGTTCGCGGGTGCCGGCCGGAGCGACAAGAACGTCGTCGGGATGCCGCTGCTGCCGGTCTACATGGCCAAGGCCGGAGGCTTCTTCTTCCTGGTCTTCGGGTTCATCTCCGCCCTCGCCGCGGTCGCGTCCATCAACCCGATCTGGAATCTGGGTCCGTATCGCGCGGACCAAGTGTCCACGGGCGCCCAGCCCGACTGGTACATGGGCTTCGCCGAGGGACTGATCCGCGCCATGCCCGGCTGGGAGATCAATTTCGCCGGCCATACGCTCGTCCTGGGCGTGTTCATCCCACTGGTGCTCTTCGGTCTCTTCCTCGGAGTGATCGCGCTCTATCCCTTCATCGAGTCCTGGATCACCGGGGACAAACGCGAGCACCACATCCTGGACCGGCCGCGCAACGCCCCGACCCGGACGGCCTTCGGTGTCGCGTGGATCACCGCGTACATGATCATGCTGATCGGCGGTGGCAACGACATCGTCGCCACGCACTTCCATCTGTCGATCAACGCGGTCACCTGGTTCGTCCGGATCGGGTTCTTCGCCGGGCCGGTCGTCGCGTTCATCGCCACCAAGCGGATCTGTCTCGGCCTCCAGCGCCGCGACAAGGACAAGGTGCTGCACGGCCGCGAGTCGGGCATCATCAAGCGCCTGCCGCACGGTGAGTTCATCGAGGTCCACGAGCCGCTCAGCCAGGAGCAGATGCATGTGCTCACGGCGCACGAGCAGTACAAGCCGGCCGAGATCGGCCCGACGGTCGACGAGAACGGCGTCGAGCGCAAGGTGAAGGCTCCGCAGAAGCTGAGGTCCAAGCTGAGCAAGGCGTACTACGGCGAGGACAGCCAGATTCCCAAGCCGACCGCCGAGGAGTACCGAGAGATCACGAGCGGCCACGGCCACCACTGATCTCTGATCGTTCGCCACGGTAAGAGCCCCGTCCATTGCCTGGACGGGGCTCTTTGCCGTCCCCGGGGCTGGATAGGGTGGGTGCCAACCTTTCGGGACGTACGACGACCAGGAGCGGCTGATGAACGCTGTGACCCCCGCTGGAGGCGACACCGCGGCGGGCCGTTCCTGGCCCGCGCTGCTGAACGGACTGCTGGACGGGCGCGATCTGAGCGCGGACGACACCGCCTGGGCCATGGACCTGATCATGCGCGGCGAGGCGACCGACGCCCAGATCGCCGGGTTCGCGGTGGCGCTGCGGGCCAAGGGGGAGACCGTCGGCGAGATCACCGGGTGCGTTCGGGCGATGTACGAGCACGCGAACGTCATCCAGGTACCGGGGGAGACCGTCGACATCGTCGGTACGGGTGGCGACGGGGCCAGGACGGTCAACATCTCCACCATGTCCGCGATCGTCATCGCCGGTACCGGCGCGAAGGTCGTCAAGCACGGCAACCGGGCGGCGTCGTCTGCCTCCGGGGCCTCGGACGTACTGGAGAAGCTGGGCGTCAACCTGGAGCTGACGCCGAAGCGGGTCGCGGAGGTGGCCGAGGAAGCCGGGATCACTTTTTGCTTCGCGGCGAAGTTCCACCCGGCGATGCGGCACGTGGGCGCCGCGCGGGGGCAGCTGGGTATCCGGACGATCTTCAACTTCCTCGGGCCGTTGACGAATCCCGCCCGGGTGAAGGCGCAGGCCGTCGGAGTCGCCGACGCGCGGATGGCGCCCATCATGGCCGGAGTGTTCGCCGAGCGCGGCAACTCGTCCCTGGTCTTCCGCGGCGACGACGGTCTCGACGAGCTGACCACCACGTCCACGTCGCGCGTCTGGGTGGTACAGGACGCAAAGGTCCACGAGGAGACGTTCGATCCGCGGGATGTGGGCATCGAGTTGGTCCCGGTGGAGGCGTTGCGAGGCGCTGACGCCTCGTACAACGCGGACGTGGCGCTGCGCTTGCTGAACGGGGAGACCGGGCCTGTGCGGGACGCTGTGCTGCTGAACTCGGCGGCGGCGTTGGTGGCGCTGACACCGGGTTCCGGTCCGCTCGCGGACCAGCTTCGTGAGGGGATGGCCAAGGCGGGGGAGGCCATTGACTCCGGGGCGGCGAAGCGGACCCTGGACCGCTGGGTGGCGGTCAGTAACGGCTGACGCTGGGTTGTTTGTCGGGTGCGGGTGCGGGTGCGGGTGCGGGTGCGGGTGCGGGTGTGTGGGTGGGTGCGGGGCCGTGGGCCGGTGCGTCAGCCCGTCGCAGGCCGGGCATACGACGCACCGGCCCACGTCCCCTCCCGCCGGTGGGAAGCTGCGGGCAGTTGGGGATGCGGGTTTGCCTGGGGCGCGTGCTTTCTCCGGGCGCGGTGAGCCGCAGGCTTTGGCTTTCAGGGGCGCGGGGCTGTGACATCAGCGGCTCCGCCGCGGGGCGCGAGCAGCCACAACGCACCCGCAGCCGCGACACGCGGTGTCACTCCCACCCCCTGGCGGGGGACCTGGGGCGCAGCCCCCAGTTTCGGGAAGGGGCGGGGCCGGGGAAAGAAACCCCCGGTCCGGGATCCGGACCCGAGTTGCATCCCGTCGAACAGGTTGCGTATGTTCGACGACAGGTCATGAGTGACAGCCAAAAGGCCCCGGCCGGCTGTCCGGCAACCCTCCGTCCGTGGCGGGGTGCCCCGGGTGAAGACCAGGTCGTAGGCAGCAAGGCCTGCGACAAGCGCGGACCCCTCGCACAGACCAGGGGTCCTGGTCTTGAGGGAGTGTCATGTCTGTCTCCACCGCTGTCGCCGAGCAATCCGTCGCCGAGCCGCTGCCCGTTCTGGGACGGGACGTCACCGTCCCGCTCGTCACCGGTGGCGAGGTCACATACGCCGCACTCGACTACGCCGCCAGCGCCCCGGCACTCCAGCGGGTCTGGGACGACGTGGCCGCGTACGCGCCGTACTACGGGAGCGTGCACCGTGGGGCCGGGTACCTGTCCCAGCTGTCCACCGACCTGTTCGAGAACGCCCGGAAGGCCGTCGCCGAGTTCCTCGACTGCCGGGACGAGGACCAGGTCGTCTTCACCCGGTCCACCACCGACTCGCTGAACCTGCTCGCCGCTGCCCTCCCCGCCGACTGCCACGTCCACGTCTTCGAGACCGAGCACCACGCCTCACTGCTGCCCTGGCGGGAGGCCCGCGTCACGTATCTCGACGCGCCGCGCACGCCCGCGCAGGCCGTCGCCACCCTCGAGCGCGCCCTCGCCGAACGCGACCCCCAGGGACCCGCCCTCGTCTGCGTCACCGGTGCCTCGAACGTCACCGGCGAGCTGTGGCCCGTACGCGAACTCGCCGCCGCCGCGCACGCGCACGGTGCGCGGATCGTCCTCGACGCCGCCCAGCTCGCGCCCCATCACCCCGTGTCCGTAAGGGAGTTGGACGTCGACTGGGTCGCCTTTTCGGGGCACAAGCTGTACGCGCCCTTCGGAGCGGGTGTGCTCGCCGGGCGTTCCGACTGGCTGCGCGCCGCCGAGCCGTACCTCGCGGGTGGCGGTGCGAGCCGGAAGGTGTCGCGGCGCGGCGACGGGGGCGTGGACGTCGAGTGGCACGACAGCGCCGCACGGCACGAGGCCGGGTCGCCCAACGTCATCGGCGCCTACGCCGTCGCCTCCGCCTGCAAGGCCCTCACCGAGGCGGGGTTCGACGCGCTTGTGGCCCGGGAGCAGTACCTGATCGACACCGTCCGGGCCGGACTCGCCGAAGTTCCGGAGGTCCGTGTCCTGTCCCTCTTCGGGGACGACGCGGCCCGCGTCGGCGTCATCTCCTTCGTCGTCGACGGGTGGAACAGCTCACACTTCGCCGCCGCGCTCTCCGCCGAGTACGGCATCGGCGTGCGCGACGGGCTCTTCTGCGCCCACCCCCTCCTGCGTACCCTCCTCGGCAGCGATCCGCAGAGCCAGGGCGAGTGCGGCGCCCCCGATGCCGCGCCCGGCGAGAAGTCCCTCAACGCGATCCGGGTGAGCTTCGGGGCGGGGACACCGGACGAGCATGTGGAGCGGTTCGTGGTCGCGGTCAAGGACCTGGTGAGGGACGGCGCGCGATGGAACTACCGTACGGAGGACGGGCGTTGCGTCCCGGACACCTCCGCCGGCACGTCTGCCGGAACCTCCGCGTGAACCGGTAGCCGGGCTCCCAGCAGGATCATCCGCAGAGCCCGCTCGGTCGCGTCCGTGAGGAGTTCGCTGCTGCGGACCAGTGCCTCGGCGAGGGCCATCGGGGCGGGCAGGATGCCGGTGAAGGCGTCCACGCCGGCACGGTGTGCGCGCCTTCGCCGAGCGTGCCCGCGAGGGCGAGGACCGGGCGGCCGTGCAGTTTGGCGCGGCGGGCCACCTCCGCGGGTACCTTGCCGCGCGGTGTCTGGCGGTCCAGGGCGCCCTCGGCGGTGAGGACCAGGTCGGCGCGGGCCAGGCGGGCGTCCAGGTCGAGGTGGTCGAGGAGGACCTCGAAGCGGGGGAGGAGGCGGGCGCCGAGGGCGGCCAGGCCCGCGCCCAGGCCTCCGGAGGCGCCGGTTCCGGGACCGCCGCACAGGTCGGAGGTGACCGCGAGGTCCCGCTTGAGGACGTACGCCCAGTTCTGCAGGGCCGCCGACAGCTCCTCGACCTGCGCGGGGGTCGCGCCCTTCTGCGGGCCGAAGACCCGCGCCACGCTGCGCTCGCCGCACAGCACGTTGTACGGGTTGCAGGCGACGAGCAGCTCCACCCGGGAGAGGCGGGGGTCGAGTCCGGAAGGGTCGATCCGGTGGAGGCGGTTCAACTCCCGCCCGCCATGCGGAAGTTCGAAGCCGTCCGCGTCGAGCAGCCGGGCGCCGAGTGCCTGGAGCGCGCCGGCGCCCCGTCCGACGTACCGGAATCGCCGCAGCCCACGAGGATCCGTCGTACGCCCGTGTCGAGGGCGGCGGAGATCAGTTCGCCGACGCCGTACGTGGTCGTGGCGCCCGGGTCGCGCATGGCTCAGATCCTGCGGGCGGAATCCGTCACGGAGGATGAGTCCAAGATGAGGAACTCTTCATCCAGTGGCTGGACGAGAGCGGCCGTACGATCCTCAGCTGTCCAGGCCGATGGCGAACGCGGCCTCCAGGTCATGCTGGGAGTACGTACGGAACGCCACATGCGTGTCCGTGCCCTCCACCCCCGGAATCTTGCTGATCTGCCCGGGGATGATGTCCGCCAGATCGTCATGGGCCTTCACCCGGACCATGGCGATCAGATCGTACGTACCGGTCACGGAGAAGACCTCACTGACGGAGTCCAGCGCCGCGATCGACTCGGCGATCTCAGGAATCCGGTCCACGCTGGTCTTGATGAGCACGATCGCGGTGATCACGGCTGGTTTTCTCCCTCGGTGGCCGTCGCTGGGGATTTCACTTTAGCCGTCCAGCGGTAGCGCACCCACGCATAGCCGAAGCCGAACGAGAACCCCAGCAGGTGGGCCAGATAGGCGACCCCCGGCCCCCGGGTCTCACGGGTCGCCGCCAGCCACTGGAGAGACACCCAGAACGGCAGGACCACCCAGGCCGGGAACCGCAGCGGCAGGAAGAACAAGAACGGGAAGAGACTGGTCACCCGGGCTTTGGGGAACAGGTAAAGGAACGCGCCGAGGACCGCGGAGATCGCCCCGGAGGCGCCGACCAGGGTCTGTCCGGAGTCGGCGTGGGCGGCCGCGTAGCCGAGCAGGGCGAGGCAGCCGCAGCCCAGGTAGAAGAGGGCGTACGCGAGGTGGCCCATCCGTTCCTCGGCCATCGCACCGAAGACGAAGAGGAAGAGCATGTTGCCGAGGAGATGCAGCCAGCTGCCGTGCACGAAGAGCGCCGTGGCCGGGGTGAGGGCGGCGCGCGGCGCCCCGCTGAACAGCTCTACGGGCACGACACCCCAGCGCGCGAAATAGGCCCGCTGCGCGGAGAGGAGCTCGTCACCGGTGCCGTACACGGGGTTGAGACCCGAGGCCGGGCCGACCAGGAAGATCAGACAGCACAGGGTGATCAGTGAGTGAGTCACCGGTGCGGACTGATTCCGGGCCGCCCGGACGAGGGCCGTACCCCAGGTGCCGATCATGGTCAGATCATGACGTAACCGGACCAGACGGCACAGAGTGCCTCGCCGTCCCCCGCTGACGGGCGTCGACTACACGCCAGGCCGTAGGGTTACGAGCCAACAAGCTCCGGGGCTGCCCGGCGCGGCACGAAAACTTGAGGAAAGCGAGCGACTGCGACGATGACGGTTCCCCTGCCGACCGCCGAGACCCGGTGGCGCTGCACGCTCTGCGGCAATCTCACGCGCTTCGACGTGACCCGTTCGTCGAAGGTCGTGGAGTACGTGCACCTCGATCTGGCCGGTGAGCCGAAGGTCGAGGAGCGGGAGGTGGTCAGTGAGACCATCGAGTCGGTGCGCTGCCGCTGGTGCAATGCGGTGGATCAGGTGGAACTGGTGGACAGGCCGGGCGCCGGCTCCTGAGGGAGCGGGCCCCGTCGAGGTATTGGGGTGACCGATGGTGGAGACCACAGGCGGGGAGCCGGCCGACGGCGCCGCTGAGGTGCTCGACCGTCCGATGCCCGACGGAGTGCGCCGCAAGGTCGTACAGATCGTCTCGGACGGCTTCGGCGGGCTGACGGTCGCCGAGCTGCCCGCCCAGCTGCGGCAGTACGCCCGCTTCACCCCGACCCGCCGCGCCAAGTTCGCGGGGAACGCCATGGCGGCGGCCCTGGAGACCGATCCGCTCTTCCGGCAGCGGATCGGCGAGCGGCTCAGAGAGGCCCAGCCGGAGCTCTGCGGCGCCCTCGACTCGGGTTCGCCGCCCCCGGCCGCGGACCCGCTCGATGTGGCGGCTGCGGCCTATGTGCTCCGGCCCACGGGCTGGGTGAAGCTGGTGACCGCCGCGGGCGAGGAGGCCCAGCGGGCGGACGCCGAGCGCGCCGACGAGGAGAACCGCGCCGAGCTGGAGCGGCTGCGCCAGGAACTCGCCGAGGCCCGCGGCCAGACCCGGGCCGAGACCGAACGGCTGCGCACGGAGCTGGAGTCGGCGAAGAAAGAGGCCGAGTCGCTGCATCGCAAGCTGCGCTCTGCCCTCAGCGACGTCAAGCGCGGCGAGGCCGCCCTGCGGAAGCTACGGGGCGAGATCGAGTCCGTACGGGCCGAGGGGCAGGCCCAGGTGTCGGCCGCCGAGAGCGAGAGCCGGCGGCTCAAGGCGCGGCTCGGAGAGACCGAGGCCGCCCTGGAGGCCGCCCGCAGAGCGGCGCGGGAGGGCCGCAGCGTCGAGGACATGCGCGTACGGCTGCTGCTCGACACCGTGCTCGACGCGGCACAGGGGCTGCGGCGCGAGCTGGCCCTGCCGCCCGTGTCGGTACGGCCCGCGGAGACGGTCGACGCGGTCGAACCGGGACGGATGACCCCGAAGGACATCGCGGCCCGCGCGCTGTCCGAAAACGATCCCGCGATCCTCGACCAGTTGCTCGCGCTGCCGCAGGCGCATCTGGTCGTCGACGGCTACAACGTCACCAAGACCGGCTATCCCCAAATGCCGCTGGAAAAGCAGCGGTTGCGACTCCTCGGCCAGCTCTCGCAGCTCGCCGCGCAGACCGGCGCCGAGGTCACCTGCGTCTTCGACGGGGCCGAACTGGCCGCGCCGGTACTGCTCGCGCCACCGCGGGGTGTGCGGGTGCTGTTCTCCAAAGCGGGCGTCACCGCCGATGAGTTGATCCGCCAGCTGGTGCGCGCCGAGCCGCCCGGGCGGCCCGTCATCGTCGCCTCGACCGACCGCGAGGTGGCCGACGGAGTGGCCAAGGCGGGCGCGCGACCGGTGGCTTCCGCTGTGCTCCTCAAGCGATTCTCGCGGGGTTGAGCCGGGCCCGTTCGGGCAGGCGACCCGGCCGTCTCCAGCACGGCAGAGCTTCTGCGGCGTACGTCCCATGAAGACCATAGATCCCAATCGCAACCTCTGTACTGCTTGCCTGAATTGGCATGGCCTTCACGCAACGTAATGTCAAGCATGCATTACCGCATGTGAGTTCGGGGTAAAGAAAACGCCCGGTAGCCGAGATTTTTCCTGCAAGGATTTGATCTGATCACAGGAGGATCACTAGGGTCTGGCCTCGAACCCCCACTCGGGCGATCACTCATTGGGAGTGACGGTGGAGGGGCACCGCCAACCGGTGTTCTCGGTGGCGGCTGAGGTAATGAAGGAGCTCGCCCACGTGGCGTCCCACCGTCGACCTAAGCAGCCGAGCCGCACCCGCGTGACCGTGCTCACCACCGCTGCCGCTGCTGCCGTGGCCCTCACTTCGCAGGCGGCCAACGCCGCGCCCGGCGAGAAGCCGAGCAAGGACGAGGTCAAGTCCAAGGTCGACAAGCTCTACCACGACTCGGAGCTGGCCACCGACAAGTACAACGGGGCCAAGGAGAAGCAGGACAAGCTCGAGAAGGAGATCAGCGATCTCCAGGACCAGGTCGCACGCGGCCAGGGCGATCTCAACGAACTCCGGGACGGCCTCGGCCTGATGGCCAGCTCCCAGTACCGCTCGGGCGGCATCGACCCCTCCGTGCAGCTGTTCCTCTCCTCCGACCCGGACGACTACCTCGACAAGGCGTCCGCGATGGACCAGCTGAGCTCTCAGCAGGTCGAGACGCTGAAGAAGGTCCAGGAGAAGCAGCGCACGCTCGCCCAGCAGCGCAAGGAAGCCGCCGAGAAGCTCAAGGACCTCGCCGACACTCGCAAGACCCTGGGCGAGAAGAAGAAGGAGATCCAGGGCAAGCTCGCCGACGCCCAGAAGCTCCTCAACACCCTGACCGCCCAGGAGAAGGCGGATCTGGCCGCCGAGGAGCAGCGTGCCAGCCGCTCCGCCGGGGACCGCGTCGACCTCGGCAACGAGAAGCCGGCCTCCGGCCGTGGTGCCGCCGCCCTCGCCGCCGCCGAGACCCAGCTCGGCAAGCCGTACGTCTCCGGTGGCAGCGGCCCCAACTCCTACGACTGCTCCGGGCTGACCCAGTGGGCCTACGCCCAGGCCGGGGTGTCGATCACCCGGACCACGTACACGCAGGAGAACGACGGCACGAAGATCGGCCGCGGCGAGCTCGCGCCGGGCGACCTGGTGTTCTTCAATAACCTCGGGCACGTCGGCCTGTACGCGGGCAACAACACGATCATTCACGCCCCGAAGCCGGGCACCGTCGTCCGCTTCGAGTCGATGAACACCATCGGCACCTTCCAGTTCGGCGTACGCGTCTGATCCCCTCGCGCTCGGGCGATACTGGGCCGCATGCGGATGCTGGGCACGGCCCGTGCCGCCGCAGGGCTGGCACTGGCCCTGGTGGCGGCGGTCGGCTGCACCGGAAGCGATGACGGCGACGAGGCCGGGCGTACGAATCCACCGGCGTCGACCCGCGCGGCGAGCGAGGCCCCCAGTGCGACGCCCAGCCCGAGTCCTTCGCCGGCGAACCCCGTGTCGATCCCGGGCCTGATCGCGCGCAAGCACCAGGGCTCCGATCTCCGGCTCGGCGAAGTACGCGCCCGGACCGGTGCCTACACCAGCTACACGGTCACGTACGAGGCGAACGGGCTCACCATCTCGGGCCTGATGAACATCCCCCGAGGCAAGGGCCCGTTCCCGGCGCTGGTGCTGGCCCACGGCTACGTCGACCCGGCCGTCTACACCACCGGGCGCGGCCTTGCGCGGGAACAGGACCTGCTGGCCCGTAACGGCTACGTGGTGCTGCATACCGACTACCGCAACCACGCGGGCTCGGACAAGGACGCCGACAACGACGTGAACCTCCGCCTCGGCTACACCGAGGACGTCATCGGTGCCGTCATGGCGCTGCGTTCGTCCGGCCGGCCGGAGATCGACGGGGAGCGGATCGGCCTGCTCGGACGGTCGATGGGCGGCGGCGTCGTCTACAACACGATGGTGGTGGCACCCGGCCTCGTCGACGCCGCGGTGGTCTTCGCGCCCGTGAGCTCACGTCCGGCCGAGAACCTCGACCACTTCCAGCGCCGTAACGGCGACCCGATCGTCGCCGAGATCGAGGAGAAGCACGGAACCCCCGAGGAGAACCCGGAGTTCTGGGAACAGGTCTCGCCGCTCACCTACGTCGACCGGGTGACCGAGCCGCTGCTGCTGCACCACGGCACCGCCGACGACACCTGCCCGATCGCCTGGTCGGAGCGGACGGTCGCCGACTTCGAGGCGGCGGGCAAGAGCGTCGAGTTCGTGAAGTACGCCGGTGAAGGGCACACGTTCGCGCCCCGGTGGCAGGACTCGATGGACCGGACGATGGCGTTCTTCGAGCGGCACCTGCACTGAGCGCTCCGCTGGAAGTGCAGTGATGAGGCTGCGGGCCGGTGGGGGCTGGTCGCGCAGTTCCCCGCGCCCCTTATGGGGCGCGGTAACCGCACCGGACGTCACCAAGGCTTCTGAGGTCGGGGCGCCACCCGTCCGAACGGGGGAATTCCGCCGCCCCCCACCGACCGTACGTCCCGCCGATGACCTGCGTCTGAGGCGGGCCGTCACGGTGCGTGCACGCCGAGGGCTTTGTTCGTTGTGTAGTCGCGCGGCTACTGTCTGGCGCGCTTCCCCCAACTCAGGGGGTTCCGTCAGCGGAAGGGAGAGCGGCTTCCCGTGGGGTCACATCGCCGTCCCGCACCATCCGGTCTCGACCGGGGCGCCCGCAGCGCCACCCTTTGCGTACTGTCTGCCGCGGCAGCGGCCGTCGGCCTCGTTCCCGCCGGTGCCGCACCGTCCGCACCGTCTGCGCCGCAGGACGACGCACGCGCCGAGGTGGACCGGCTGTACGCGGAGGCCGAGCGGGCCACCGAAGCGCACAACAAGGCCGGCGAGCGCGCGGACACCCTGCGCGAGAAGGTGACCACGGCCCAGGACCGGCTCGCCCGCCAGCAGGAACGCATCAACACCATGCGGGACGCGCTCGGTTCGCTCGCCGGGGCCCAGTACCGCTCCGGCGGTCTGGACCCCACCCTGGCGCTGATGTTTTCCGGCGACCCCGACGACTACCTCGACAAGGCGGCCGTACTCGACCGCATCGGCGCCCGCCAGGCCGGAGCGCTCAGAGACCTCCGCACCGCCATGAGGCAGCTCTCCCAGGAACGCCAGGAAGCCACCCGCGACCTCACCGAGCTGGAGAAGAGCCGCGTGGCCGTGGCCCGCCACAAGCGCACCGTCGAGCAGAAGCTTGCCAAAGCGCGGCAGCTCCTCAACGCGCTGCCGGACGAGGAGCGCGCCGCCTACGACCGGGCTTCCCGTTCCGGCCGCGTCCCCGACCTCGGCGGCGCCGTCCCGCCCTCCGCACGCGCGGCAGCCGCCGTCGCCGCGGCCCGCTCGGCCGTCGGCCGCCCGTACGTCTGGGGCGCCAACGGGCCCACCGGCTTCGACTGTTCGGGCCTGATGCAGTGGTCGTACGCGCAGGCCGGCGTCGGTCTGCCGCGCACCTCACAGGCCCAGGCGTACGCGGGACGCCGGGTGCCGCTCTCGCAGGCGCAGCCCGGCGACCTGGTCACGTACCGCAGCGACGCCAGCCATATCGGGATGTACATGGGCAACGGACAGGTGGTCCACGCGCCCCACCCGGGCGCTCCCGTGCGCTACGACCCCGTCGGCATGATGCCGATCTCGTCCGTGACGCGCCCCTGACCGCGCGGCGCCAGGCCCGTACGATCGGGACTTGTGGCTGGTCGTGGGCGTGCGCCGTGGTGGATGATCGGGCTGTTGCTGGCCGGTCTCGTGGCCTGCGGTTCCACGGGCTCCGACCCCGCTGCCACGGACGTCCAGTGGCTGCTCGACCGGCGGGCGAGGGCGGTGCTCGACGGCGACGGCAGCGCGTACGTCACGACGTGGGTGCCGAGCGGTCAACGGGCCGCCGCCCGCACCGAGTTCGAGCGGCTGCAAGCCCTGCCGCTGGAGTCCTGGTCCTACCGGGTGACCGGCTTCCACCGCTCCGGCGACCGCGCCACGGCCGAAGCGGACCTCCGCTACCGCATAGCCGGCTACGACAGGGCGCCCCTGGTCGCCGCCCGCACCCTGAGCCTGAGACGCGCCGACGGCCACTGGTACGTCGCCTCCGACCGGCCCGCCGAGGACGCCAGCGAGCAGCTGTGGGAGCAGGGGGCCGTCGAGGTCGTACGCGGGCAACACAGCCTCGTCCTCGGCGTGGGGCAGACGGCCGAGGCCCTGCGCGGGTACACCGAACTGGCCGACCGAGCGGTGCCGTCAGTCCGGGAGGCGTGGGGCGAGGAGTGGTCGGAGCGGGTCGTCGTCCTCGTACCGAAGTCGCTGGAGGAGATGGCGGAGCTGCTCGGGGCGCCCGCGTCCGGATACCGGGGGATAGCGGCGGTCACCACCGGCGAGGCGGGCGGCGCGGCGAAGGCGCCCGCGGACCGGATCGTGGTCAATCCCGACGCGTACGCCGTCCTCGGTGCCTTCGGCCGGCAGGTCGTCCTCACCCATGAGACCACCCATGTCGCGACCCGCACACAGACCACGGCGGCCACCCCCCTGTGGCTCTCCGAGGGCTACGCGGACTGGGTCGGCTACCGCGGTACCGGCCGCACCCCGGCACAGGTCGCCCCCGAACTGCGCAGCGCGGTGCGCGAAGGGCGGATTCCCGGCGGGCTCCCGACCGACAGGGATTTCGAGTTCGGCGGTGAGCCGGGCGAGCTGGCGCAGGCGTACGAGGCCGGCTGGATGGCCTGCCGACTGATCGCGGAACGGTGGGGCGAGGTCCGCCTCGGCGAGTTCTACCGTGCGGTGGGTGCGCACGGGACGCGCGAGGGTGCGGTGGGGGCCGCGATGCGGGACGTGCTGGATACGACCCCGGAGAAGTTCACCGAACAGTGGCGGGCGTACCTCAGCTCTCAACTCGGCTGAATCAGCTGCTCGGTACGGGGCGGGGGCGCCTGGCCGGGCTCCGGAGCCGGGGTCGCGTGGGGCACCGTGTCGCGCCAGAGGCGTATCGCCGCGACGGCCGTCGCGGCGAGCAGCAGGCCGTTGCGTGCGAAGAGGAGAGCGATGCCCAGGGCATCGCTGGCCACGACGTTTGCGAACCAGAGAGGGAACTCCAGGACCGTCAGGAAGGCCGCCGCGAGGAGCAGGACGGTCGGCAGCGGCATCCGGCTGTCGCGGCAGACCAGGCAGACGGCGGCGAGGCCGATCAGCCACACCAGGTACTGAGGGCTGATCACCCGGCTGGTGACCGTGAACAGGAGCACGGCCACGAACGCGGCGTCCGCGAGCGTGTGAGGTGCGAATCGCCTGGCGCGCAGCCGCCACAGCAGGAGCCAGCCGAAGGCGAGCACGGTCAGCATGAGAGCCGCGGTGCTCACGACGCCGACGTACGGGCCGACGAACTCCACGGAGCCGTAGTTGAGCAGCACCTCGCCCTCCCAGCCGAAGTGCCGGGCGACGTGGAAGACGAGGGCACCGAGGGACTCGACCTCGGTGCCCCGGTCGCGCTGTGCGGTCATGAACGCGAAGGCGCCGGGCATGGTCATCGTGAACACCAGCGTGATCGCCACGGCCGTCACCGCCGCAGCGCCCCAGGGTTTGCGTTTCGTGGTGCCCACCAGCAGCAGCACCGGCCACACCTTCAGGAGCGCGCCAAACGCCGCGAGCGCACCCAACAGCCGCGGCCGCCGCAGCCCGGCGACCAACGCCGCTACGGCGACGGCCGTCACCATCACGTCATAGCGGGCGTACACCGTCGGACCGAGCAGGGGCACACCCAGCGTCCACACCCAGGCGCCGCGCGGGCTCTGGCCGGGGCGCCGGCCCGCGTAGTGGAGCAGAGCGAGGACGCACAGGTCGGCGAGGCAGACGAGGACGAAGAACGCCGAGGCGTAGTCGAGGAAGGGCAGCAGCGCGGGGGAGAGGATCGGGAGTGCGGCGGCGGGCGGGTACTGCCAGGCCACGTCGCTCAGCGGAAAGGTGCCGTCGCGCAGGGTGTGATACCAGCCCTGGTAGATCCCCGAGACGTCGCTGGTGACGTCCGGACCCGGGAACACGACCATCTTGAAGACGAAGAGGAGCAGCAGCAGTCTGGTCAGGCACCAGGCCGCGAGCAGCCCGTACGGAATCCTTGTCGCCCTTGCGCCTGCCATGGCCACCCAGTTCTCTTCGTGCGGATCCCGTGCATGGCCATGATGACGTGTTTTCGGCTGCGGGTACGCGGGGGCTGGTGGGAGGGGTTTCTTTCCCCAAGCCCGCCCCTTCCCGGAACTGGGGGCTGCGCCCCCAGGCCCCCGCCCAGGGGTGGGTGGTGACACGCCGTGTCGCGGCTGTCAGTTCGTCGTGGCTGGTCGCGCAGTTCCCCGCGCCCCTGAAAAACCAAAGCCTGCGGCTCGCCGCGCCCGGAGAAAGCACGCGCCCCGGGCAAACCCGCACCCCCAACTTCCCGCAGCTTCCCACCGGCCCACGGCCCCGCACCCACCACGAACCCAGGGGCGCGGGGACTGCGCGAGCAACCACGACGCACCGGCAGTCGCCCATGAACCGAACCCGCCACCCCCCGTAGGCGCCCCGCCCAACGGCCGGAGGCAACCCGCTACTGTCAATCCCGATGCACAAGACCCTCATCGTGACCAACGACTTCCCGCCCAGACCCGGCGGCATCCAGGCCTTCCTGCACAACATGGCCCTGCGCCTGGATCCCGACCAGCTCGTCGTCTACGCGTCCACGTGGAAACGTGGACGCGCCGGCATCGAGGCAACCGCCGCCTTCGACGCCGAGCAGCCCTTCACCGTCGTACGCGACCGCACGACGATGCTGCTGCCGACGCCGGCCGTCACCCGGCGGGCCGCAGGGCTGCTGCGGGGACACGGCTGTACGTCGGTGTGGTTCGGCGCGGCGGCTCCGCTCGGCCTGATGGCGCCCGCACTGCGCAAGGCCGGTGCCGAGCGCCTTGTGGCCACCACGCACGGCCACGAGGCGGGCTGGGCCCAGCTGCCCGCCTCGCGCCAACTCCTGCGCCGTATCGGCCAGTCCACGGACACGATCACCTACCTCGGCGAGTACACCCGTTCACGGATCGCCACCGCGCTGACGCCCGAGGCGGCGGACCGTATGGTCCAACTGCCGCCCGGCGTCGACGAGAAGACCTTCCACTCCGGTTCGGGCGGCGACGCCGTACGGGCCCGCCTCGGCCTCACCGACCGCCCGGTCGTCGTCTGCGTCTCGCGCCTCGTCCCGCGCAAGGGCCAGGACACGCTCATCCTCGCGATGCCGCGCATCCTCGCGAACGAGCCGGAGGCCGTCCTGCTGATCGTCGGCGGCGGACCGTACGAGAAGGAGCTGCGCAAGCTCGCGTACGAGACCGGGGTCGCCGACTCCGTGCACTTCACCGGCGCCGTGCCCTGGTCCGAACTCCCCGCCCACTACGGCGCGGGCGACGTCTTCGCCATGCCCTGCCGGACCCGCCGGGGCGGGCTCGACGTGGAGGGCCTGGGCATCGTCTACCTGGAGGCCTCCGCGACGGGCCTGCCGGTCGTCGCCGGCGACTCCGGCGGCGCGCCGGACGCGGTGCTGGACGGCGAGACCGGCTGGGTCGTCCGCGGCGGCTCCCCCGAGGCGGCAGCCGACCGCATCACCACCCTCCTCGGCGACGCGGAACTCCGTCGCCGGATGGGGGAGCGGGGGCGGCAGTGGGTCGAGGAGACGTGGCGCTGGGATCTGCTGGCGGAGAAATTGAGGACGTTGCTGTAGCGGGAGCCCTAGGCGGAACGGAAAAATCCGCACATGCTGCGCACATGACAGTAAAACTGATGCAGCATCAGCTGACAAGACGTCAGGTCCTGGGGATGGTGGCTCTCCAGACCGCCGCCGCCTCCGGTCTCACCCGCATTGGTCTGCAGTCGGCCTCGGCCGCCGAACCGGCCGCCGTCGACCACGCTCCCGCCATCGTGATCGGCTCGGGCTACGGCGGTGCTGTCGCCGCCCTCCGCCTCGGTCAGGCAGGCATCCGCACGATCGTCCTCGAGATGGGCCGGCTGTGGAACACGCCGGGCTCCGACGGCAAGGTCTTCTGCTCCACGGCCGCCCCCGACCAGCGGTCCATGTGGTTCCGCACGCGCACCGAGGCGCCGCTCGCCACCTTCCTGTGGCTGGACGTCGTCAACAGGGACATCAGCCGGTACCCCGGGGTCCTGGACCGCGTGCGCTTCGCCAACATGTCCGTGTTCGTCGGCCGGGGCGTCGGGGGCGGTTCGCTCGTCAACGGCGGCATGGCGGTCACCCCGCGCCAGTCGTACTTCGCCGAGCAGTTCCCCACCGTGGACGTGAACGAGATGTACGGCACGTACTTCCCGCGCGCCCGGTCCGTGCTCGGCGTCAACTCCGTCGACCCCGCCTGGTTCGAGTCGACGGAGTGGTACCAGTTCACGCGTGTGTCCCGTAAGCACGCTCAGAACACCGGCCTGCGGACCACCTTCGTGCCGAGCGTCTACGACTTCGGCCACATGCAGCGCGAGGCGGCCGGTACGGCGACGAAGTCGGCGCTCGCCCAGGAGGTGATCTACGGCAACAACCACGGCAAGCGCAGCCTGGACAAGACGTATCTGGCATCGGCGCTCGGCACCGGGAACGTCACCATCCACACCATGGAGAAGGTGAGGGCCATCAGCCGGGCGAGCGACGGCACGTACGTCCTGACCGCCGACCGCATCGACGCCACCGGCACGGTCGTCGAGACCAAGCAGTACGGCTGCACGTACCTCTTCCTCGGCGGCGGCAGCCTCGGCACCACCGAACTCCTCGTCCGCGCGCGGGAGACAGGGACGCTTCCCGTCCTGGACGCGAGCGTCGGCAGCGGCTGGGGGACCAACGGGAACGTGATGCTCGGGCGGGCCAACCATCTGTGGGACACCGTCGGGGCCAACCAGTCCACCATGCCCGTCATGGGCATCGACGACTGGGCCAACACCGCCAACCCCGTCTTCGCCGAGATAGCCCCGCTGCCCACGGGCCTCGAGCACTGGGTCAGCCTCTATCTGGCGATCACCAAGAACCCGCAGCGGGCGTCGTTCTCGTACGACAGCGGCACCGGCGGGGTGAGGCTCGGCTGGACGGCCGCCCAGAGCGCGGTCTCCGTCTCCATGGCCAAGAAGCTGTTCGACCGGATCAACTCCGCGAACTCGACGATCTACCGGTACGACCTGTTCGGCTCGTCCAGCAAGGTCTTCGCCGACGACTTCACGTACCACCCGCTCGGCGGCTGCGTGCTGGGCAGGGCGACCGACAACTACGGCCGGGTGAAGGGGTACTCGAAGCTGTACGTCACCGACGGCTCGCTCGTGCCCGGGTCGATCGGAGTGAACCCGTTCGTGACGATCACCGCGCTCGCCGAACGGACCATGGCGCGGGTCCTCGCCGAGGACACCGCGCCATGAGCCGTCGTACGACCGGGGTTGGCTACTTCTGGTAGAGCGCCTCGATCTCGTCCGCGTAGTCCTTCGCCACCACGTTCCGCTTGAGCTTCAGGGACGGCGTCAGGTGGCCCGACTCCTCCGTGAACTGGGAGGACAGAATGCGGAACTTCCGCACCGATTCCGCCTTCGACACCGCGGCGTTGCCGTCGTCGACCGCCGACTGGATCGTGGCCAGCAGGTCCGCGTCCTCGTGCAGTGACGCCGCGGTGGAACCCGCCGGCTTGCCGTGCTCGTCGGCCCAGCGGCCCAGGAACTCATCGTCCAGGGTGATCAGCGCGCCCACGAACGGCCGCCCGTCGCCCACCACCATGCATTCCGCGACCAGCGCATGCGCGCGGATACGGTCCTCGATCACGGCCGGAGCGACGTTCTTGCCGCCCGCGGTGACGATGATCTCCTTCTTGCGGCCGGTGATCCTCAGGTACCCGTCCTCGTCGAGCGTGCCGATGTCCCCGGTGTGGAACCAGCCGTCGGCCAGTGCCTCCTCGGTCGCGCCCTCGTTGTTCCAGTACTCCTTGAACAGGTGCTCGCCGTGCAGCAGCACCTCACCGTCGTCCGCGATGCGGATCACGGAGCCGGGCAGCGGCTGACCGACCGTACCGATCTTCTGCCGGTCCCAGGGGTTGAAGGCCGTGGCCGCGCAGGACTCGGTCAGTCCGTAGCCCTCCAGGACCGTGAAGCCGATGCCGCGGAAGAAGTGTCCGAGCCGTTCGCCCAGCGGGGCGCCGCCGGAGATCGCGTATTCGCCCTTGCCGCCGAGTACCGCGCGCAGCTTGCTGTAGACGAGTTTGTCGAACGTTTTGTGCTTGATCTTCAGACCGAGCGACGGGCCCGACGGGGTGTCCAGGGCCTTGCTGTACGCGATCGCCGTGTCCGCCGCCTTGTCGAAGATCTTGCCCTTGCCGTCCGCCTGCGCCTTGGCCCGCGCCGAGTTGTAGACCTTCTCGAAGACCCGCGGCACACCGAGGATCAACGTCGGCCGGAACGAGGCCAGTTCGTCGGTGAGGTTCTTGATGTCCGGGACGGTGCCCAGCTTGATCGGCGCCATCATCGGCGCGACTTGCACGAGCCGCCCGAAGACATGGGCGAGCGGCAGGAAGAGGAGGACCGAGCACTCGCCCGTACGGAACAGGGGCCGCAGCCGCTCCACGATGTTGCCGCACTCGGCGAAGAAGCTGCGGTGGGTGAGCACGCAGCCCTTGGGGCGGCCGGTGGTTCCGGAGGTGTAGACAATCGTCGCAGGGTCGTCAGCCTTGGCCCGCGAACTGCGCTCCTCGACCGTCTCGTCGGCGACGGCCTTGCCCGCGCGGCCCAACTCCTCGATGCCGCCCGCCTCGATCTGCCAGACGTGTTTCAGCTCGGGCAGCCGGTCGCGCACCGACTCGACGGACGCGGCGTGGGAGTCCAGCTCCACGATGCAGGCGGTAGCGCCGGAGTCACCGAGGATCCACTGCACCTGTTCCGGCGAACTCGTCTCGTACACCGGCACGGTGACCGCGCCCGCGCTCCAGATCGCGAAGTCCAGCAGCGTCCACTCGTAGCGCGTACGGGACATCAGGCCGACCCGGTCGCCGGGCTGCACCCCCGACGCGATCAGGCCTTTGGCGGCGGCCTGCACCTCGGCGAGGAACACGGTCGCTGTGACATCCGTCCAACTGCCGCCCACCTTGCGGGCGATGACCGCGACATCCGGATGCTGCGCGGCGTTTCTGCGGACGATGTCGGTCAGATTGCCGTCCGCAGGGACCTCGTACAAAGCCGGAAGGCTGAACTCGCGCAAGACTGCTGCTCCTCATAGGGCGCCGACGCCACGACCTCGTGTGTTGCGACGGAGCGGTCCAAGGCTCGGGCGGGTACTCGGGGAATCAGTTGTTGAAACCCTGAGCACACTGGACTGCCCGGACGTTACCCGCCAGTACCACCTCTACGACAGGGGGGTCCGGGGAGATGTTCCCTGCGTCACAACGGTGTCACGCGTTCGGACGTTCTCCGACGAGCGTAGTCCAGTCTGCGCCGGCCCACGAAGTCACCGCAGGTCCGACCACGTCTACACACGTTTGCTTCACACGCTTACCCTTGATCGCCATGGCAGGCACACAAGGCGGCACCCCCAGGACGCGGATCCACGTCGTCAGCGACATCCATGGAAACGCCCGTGACCTGGCAAGAGCCGGCACCGGCGCCGACGCCCTGATCTGCCTCGGCGACCTCGTCCTCTTCCTCGACTACGCCGACCACTCGCGCGGCATCTTCCCCGACCTGTTCGGCACCGAGAACGCGGACCGCATCGTCGAGTTGCGCACCGCCCGCCGCTACGAGGAGGCGCGGGAGTTCGGCAGCCGGCTCTGGGCGGGCGTCGACCGCGGCTCGGCCATCGAGAAGGCCGTACGCAAGCAGTACGCCGAGTTGTTCGCCGCGTTCCCCACGCCGACGTACGCCACGTACGGCAACGTCGATATGCCGGCCCTGTGGCCCGAGTACGCCGGACACGGAACCACCGTGCTCGACGGCCAGCGTGTCGAGATCGGCGGCTGGACCTTCGGCTTCGTCGGCGGCGGCCTTCGCTCGCCGATGCGGACGCCGTACGAGATCAGCGACGAGGAGTACGCTGCCAAGATCGAGGCCCTCGGCGAGGTCGACGTCCTGTGCACACACATCCCGCCGGAGGTCCCCGAGCTCGTCTACGACACGGTGGCGCGGCGCTTCGAACGGGGCAGCCGGGCACTGCTGGACGCCATCCGGCGGACCCGGCCGCGGTACTCCCTCTTCGGGCACGTCCACCAGCCGCTGGTGCGGCGGATGCGGCTCGGGACGACCGAGTGCGTCAACGTCGGGCACTTCGCGGGATCGGGGAAGCCGTGGGTTCTGGAGTGGTGAGGGCTCCCGGCGACGGGTGGCCTGCCGGCACGCGGTAGCCTTCACGCTGCATACGCAGGTAAGCACCTTGAGCACCGAGAAACACCCCTCTTGTCCGGACCGCAACTGGAGGAGCCACGGCGATGGCGGAACACACCAGCTCGAGTATCACGATCGAGGCGGCACCGGCCGACGTCATGGGAGTGATCGCCGACTTCGCGCGCTACCCGGACTGGACCGGCGAGGTGAAGGAGGCGGAGGTGCTCGCCAGCGACGAGCAGGGCCGCGCCGAGCAGGTACGCCTCGTCATGGACGCCGGCGCCATCAAGGACGACCAGGTACTGGCCTACACCTGGACCGGCCCCCACGAGGTCTCCTGGACCCTCGTCAAGTCCCAGATGCTGAGGTCCCTCGACGGCTCGTACATCCTGAAGCCGGCCGGCTCGGGAGCCACCGAGGTCACGTACAAACTGACGGTAGACGTCAAGATCCCCATGCTCGGCATGATCAAGCGCAAGGCAGAAAAGGTCATCATCGACAGGGCACTGGCGGGCCTGAAGAAGAGGGTGGAGACGGGTGAGTAGCCCGGCTGTGGGCAATCGTTCCGCAGGGCGATGGGGGTCCCCCCGCTCGAGCGAGGCCCAGAGTGGGGGAGGGTGGGCACAGCCCACAAGTACCGGGTGCCGCCATAAGCAAGGCCGCACACCAAGCACCCCCGAGCGGAGCGCATGCGCACAGTCCTGATCACCGGCCCCGGCGGCTCCGGCCGCACAACGGTCGCCGCAGCCACGGCACTGCAAGCCGCCCACCAGGGCACGAGAACCCTGCTCCTGAGCGCAGACCGCACAGACACCCCCGGCGCCGCCCTGGGCAAACCCACCGGCCCAGCCCCCGCGGATGCGGACCCGCACCTGACGGCCTGGCGTCCCGACGCCGGGGAGGACTTCCGCGAAGACCTCCTCGCCTTCCAGGAGAGGGCCGCCTCCGCCCTGGACCTGCTGGGCGCCACCCGCTTGGAAGCGGAGGAACTCACCCCGCTCCCCGGCGCCGAGGAACTCGCCCTCCTGCGTGCCCTGCGCGACGCGGCGACGGCAGACACGTACGACCTGCTGATCGTCGACCTGCCGCCCACCCCGCACGCACTCGCCCTCCTCGCGCTCCCGGAGCAACTGCGCCGCTACCTCAGCCGCCTGCTCCCCGCGGAGCGTCAGGCGGCGCGCGCCCTGCGCCCCGTACTCGGCCGTCTCGCCGGCGTCCCGATGCCCACGGACCGGCTGTACGACACGGCCGCCCGCTGGGACATCGAACTCGCCGCCGTGGAGGCGGTGTTGGCGGACCGGGCGACGACCGTACGCCTGGTCGCCGAGCCCGGCCCGGCCGGCACCGACGCCGTACGCAACGCCACCACCGGCCTCGCCCTGCGCGGACTGCGCCCCGACGCCCTGATCGCGAACCGCGTCCTGCCCGACGCGTCCCCCGACACCTGGCTGGCGGCCCTCGGAGCCCAGCAGCGCAAGGCGTTGGACGAGTGGCGGGGCACGTACGAGGTGTGTGAAGTGCCGCACCTCGGCCGCGATCCGCGCGGCACCGACGACCTCACGGCGCTGACCGTGCCCGGCGCGGGCCAGGCCCCGCGCCCGGTCGAGTGGACGATGACCGACCGCCTCTCCGCAGACGGCGTGATCGTCTGGCACATCCCGCTGCCCGGTGCGGTACGGGACGACCTCGAGCTCATTCGGCGCGGCGACGAACTCGTCGTCACAGTCGGCCCGTTCCACCGCATCGTCCCGCTCCCGTCGGCCCTCCGCCGCTGCACCGTGCACGGCGCCGCCCTGCGCGACGGCGAGCTGCGCATCCGTTTCGCACCGGACCCGGAGCTGTGGCCGCGGGGAACCTGACGGTGACCCCGGTACGTTGGCCGAGTTGGCCGAGTACTTGCCCGTCCCCGGGATTCTGTGGCGCCGGAGACGGTGAACGGCACATCCGCGTTCGGGTAACGTCGAGAGACACAGAGCCAATGCTTGGAGTCCGCCATGAGCGATGAGCGCCCCACGTCCGAGTCCGCGGAGGACGCGCTCGAAAAGGCGCACGGCAACGAGGTGCGAGCGACCGACGCCGACGCCTGGGCGACGGCGTGCGCGGAGGACCTGGCCGCGGAGAAGGCCCGCCGTCGTGCCCAGTACGGTCCGCCTCCGGGCTCGGCCGGCGAGGAGCTGCGCAAGTTCTTCGACACTGTCACCGACCGGCTGTCCGGACTGCAGTCGCCGCTGCTCGGTGCCGTGGCCGGCGGTGCCGCCCAGCAGATGGTGAACCAGGTCGTGCAGCAGGCCAAGGCCGCCGTCGAGCCGGTGATCGAGCGCAACCCCGACTTCTTCGACCACCTGGCCGCGGCCGGCAACGAGCTGCTCGCCGCGTACCGCTCCGCCGTCGAGTCGCAGGAGCGCCGCTGGACCCAGGACCGGCCCCCGAACCGGCCCGACGAGGACTCCGGTCCCGGGGAACACATCGACCTGGACTGAAGGCCCCTGAGGCCCTGCCGTCGGCTTCCCGCCTGCCCGGCGAGGCCTGGCACGCACATCTGCGGCGTTGTCGTCACTCGCCGACGCTCCGCGTCGACTCCCTCCTCCGCCTTGCAGCTGCACGCACCAGGCCTCGCCGGGCCCGCCCTCCGGGCGGACGACGGGAAGCCGACGGCAGGGCCTCGGGTACGGTTGGCCGTAGCGGGGCTCGACCGAAACTGAGGGATTCATGGGACTCACCATCGGCGTCGACATCGGCGGCACGAAGATCGCGGCCGGCGTGGTCGACGAGGAAGGCAACATCCTCTCGACCCACAAGGTGCCGACTCCGGGCACGCCCGAGGCCATCGTGGACGCCATCGCCTCCGCCGTCGAGGGCGCCCGTGCCGGACACGAGATCGTCGGCGTGGGCATCGGCGCCGCAGGGTACGTCAACCGGCAGCGTTCCACGGTCTATTTCGCGCCGAACATCGACTGGCGCCAGGAGCCGCTGAAGGAGAAGGTCGAGGCACGCGTCAAGCTGCCGGTCGTCGTGGAGAACGACGCGAACGCGGCGGCCTGGGGCGAGTACAAGTTCGGCGCGGGCAAGGGCCATCGCAACGTCATCTGCATCACGCTCGGCACCGGCCTGGGCGGCGGCATCATCATCGGCAACAAGCTCCGCCGCGGCCACTTCGGCGTCGCCGCCGAGTTCGGCCACATCCGGATGGTCCCCGACGGCATCCTCTGCGGCTGCGGCAGCCAGGGCTGCTGGGAGCAGTACGCCTCCGGCCGCGCCCTGGTCCGGTACGCGAAGCAGCGGGCCAACGCCACCCCCGAGAACGCGGAGATCCTCCTCTCGCTGGGCGACGGAACCCCCGAGGGAATCGAGGGCAAGCACATCTCGATGGCGGCAAGACAAGGCGACCTGGTAGCCGTGGACTCCTACCGCGAACTGGCCCGCTGGGCAGGCGCAGGCCTGGCGGACCTGGCCTCACTCTTCGACCCCTCGGCCTTCATCGTGGGCGGCGGCCTCTCGGACGAGGGTGAGCTGGTCCTCGACCCCATCCGCAAGTCGTACAAGCGCTGGCTCGTGGGCGGCAACTGGCGCCCCGTGGCCGACGTAATCGCCGCACAGCTCGGCAACGAGGCGGGTCTGGTGGGCGCGGCGGACCTGGCGAGGGAGCCGGACCCGATCATGTAGCGTCCGGGGGCCTGCCCCGTAAGGGGCGCGAGGTCTGTGTCGATATGCGGCTCCGCCGTGTGGGCCGCGACAAGCCACGCACACCTTGCACGCAAAATTCGCGCCCAGCCCCGCAAGGGGCGCGGGGAACTGCGCGACCAGCCACGAACAACCGTTGGTCGCCCACAACCCTCGCGCCCCGAGCTATTAGGCGCCCCGACCCGCGGTCCCTACGTAAATTGACCGCATGACAACGCCGCTCCCAACCTCCCGTACCGAGCCGGACGGTTCGGCAGTCATCCGAGTCCTCAGCTACAACATCCGCTCCATGCGCGACGACACCGAGGCGCTGGCCCGGGTCATCCGCGCCTGCGCCCCCGACCTCGTACTCGTGCAAGAAGCCCCCCGCTTCTTCCGCTGGCGCAAAAAGCTGGCCCGCCTGGCCGCCGCATCGGGCCAGGTGATCCTCTCCGGCGGGGCCACCGCTTCCGGCCCCGCCCTCCTCTCCTCGCTCCGGGCAACGGTGGAGCACGCCCAGGACGTACTCCTGCCGCTCACACCCGGCCTTCACCGACGCGGCTTTGCCACCGCGGTCGTACGGTTCGGGCGTGCCCGGCTAGGCGTGCTGAGCTGCCACCTCTCGCTGCAGAAGGACGAGCGGTACGAGCAGGGCGGCATGCTGCTCGACCGCCTGGCCGCGCTCGGGACGCCGTACGCGATCGCGGGCGGCGACCTGAACGAACGCCCCGGCGGCCGTACGTTCAAGCGTCTCGCCACCGAGCTCCAGGACTGCTGGACGGTCGCTCCCTGGGGCGGCGAGTACACCTCCACGCCCGTCGAGCCGCATCAGCGGATCGACGCCCTCTTCGCCACCGAGGGCATCCAAGTCCTGGGCTGCGGCGTGCCCTTGGGGCTGCCGGGCATCACGGAACCAGACTTGAGGGCGGCCACGGACCATCTGCCCGTACTGGCCGCCCTCAGGGTTCCCGCCGTCTAGGAGTGCGGGGCCGCGGGTCACACCACCGCGCCGCGCCCCGGATCTTCGTCGTCCTCGTCGTCCGGACGCATCCGCAGCACCAGCGTGCCGAAGCCGCCCACGAAGCCGCCGATGCCGAGCGTGGCCAGCCACCAGGTCATGTGCCAGCCGAGCAGAACGGCGAGCAGCAGCAGAAGCGGGCCGCCGAGCACGGCGAGCCAGGCGAACTTGGCCGTGGTGTCCGCTGCGGGCAGCGGGGGCGGCTCGGGCGGTACGAAGTGGCCCTCGTCGTCCGCGTCGAAGTCCTCCTCGGAGGGTTCCGGCGCCTTGTAGTCGCGTGGGCCGCCGACGCCGGGCGGGAAGGTGACGGAGCTGCCGAGCGGCTTCTCGGCGGCGGGCTTGTCGCCCACCTTCCTGTCGTCTCCCCCGTCGTGGGCCTTCTCGTCGTCGGCCTTCTTGCCGTCGGCCTTCTTGTCGGCCGCCGTATCGCCCTCGGAGCCCCTGGGCTTCTCCTTGGTGTCCCCGGGCCGCTCGGAATCGGCGTCGTTCGCGCCGTTCGTCTCCGACTCCAGGAGTGCCAGGTCCTCGACCGACTTGAAGGGCTTGGCGCCGGGCGGGTCCGGCGGTTCCTCGCCGTATCCGGCGACGATCGCAGCCCAGGCCGCGGCCTCGTCGAACGACGGGCCCTGTTCCTCGCCGGGCGGCGCGTCCTTCTCCTCGGGCTCGCGGTCCGCGTCGTGCTCAGCCACCAGTGGCCGTCCCTTCCTGCTGACCCACCTGACCTGCCTGACCTGTCTGGTCCATGCGAACCGCGTCGGTCTCCTTGCCGGCTTCGGGCGCCAGCCGCTCGACGAAGGCGAAGCTCTCCTCGAAAATACGGTCCGCGTCGTGGTCCAACGTCGCGACGTGGTAGCTCTGTTCCAGCACGATCTCCTGTACGTCCGTGGACGACACCCGGCTCAGCACCCGCGCCGAGTCGGCCGGCGGCACCACATGGTCCTGGACGCTGTGCAGGAGCAGCAGAGGCTGCGTGACCTGCGGAAGCTCGCCGTCGACCAGCCGGAAGAATTTCCGCAGCGAATGCGCCGCGTGCAGCGGGACCTTGTCGTAGCCGATCTCGACGCTGCCCTCCTTGGCGATGTCGCTGGCGATTCCCTTCGTCGTACGGACGACGTGGCGGGCCAGGGGAAGGGCGTACGCGGACAGACCGTGCACCTTGTTCGCCGGGTTGACGACGACGATGCCGCTCACCGCGTCCCCGTGTTTCGCGGCCAGCCTGAGGGCCAGCGCGCCGCCCATGGAAAGGCCGCAGACGAAGACCCGTGAGCAGCGCTCACGCAGGGCGCGCAGCTCACGGTCCACCTCCGCGTACCAGTCCTGCCAGCCGGTGAGCTGCATGTCCTCCCACCGTGTGCCGTGGCCGGGCAGCAGGGGCAGCGAGACGGTCAGACCGCGCTCGGCGAGATACTCCGCCCAGGGGCGCAGCGACTGCGGGGAACCCGTGAAGCCATGGCAGAGGAGGACACCGGCCTCTCCGCCCTCGTGGCGGTACGGCTCGGCTCCAGGAAGGACCGGCACCTTCGGTCTCCTGTTCGTCTGAAGGGGCGTACAAAGGGACATACAAAAGGGCGTCTAAAAGGGGCGTTCATCCCACAGGGCAACAAGACGATCACCCCGGGACTTCGAGGTGTACTTCACCGTACGCGACGGCACTGACACCGACCAGGGCCGTCGGGTCCTTTGACGGTGCTCCGGGTTAGGGTCTGATCCCACGGACACAGGAGGCACTCGGGTGATCTACGGCGCGATGAAGTTTTCCATCGGAGGGCCCCTGAAGCTCGCTTTCAGGCCCTGGGTGGAAGGCCTCGAGCACGTTCCCGCCGACGGGCCCGCGATCCTGGCGAGCAATCACCTGTCGTTCTCCGACTCCTTCTTCCTGCCCGCCGTCCTCGACCGCAAGGTGACCTTCATCGCGAAGGCCGAGTACTTCACGACGCCCGGCATCAAGGGCCGTATGACAGCCGCCTTCTTCAAGGGCGTCGGCCAGCTTCCGGTGGACCGTTCCGGAGCCCGTGGCGCGGGCGAGGCGGCCATCAAGAGCGGCCTCGACGTTCTCGGGCGCGGTGAGCTGTTCGGCCTCTATCCCGAGGGCACGCGCTCGCCCGACGGCCGCCTCTACCGGGGCAAGCCCGGCGGCCTCGCGCGCGTGGCGCTCGCCAGCGGGGCGCCGGTCATCCCGGTCGCCATGATCGACACCGAGAAGATCCAGCCGCCCGGCAAGGTCGTCCCGAAGCTGATGCGCCCGGGGATCCGCATCGGGAAGCCGCTGGACTTCAGCCGGTACCAGGGCATGGAACACGACCGGTTCGTGCTGCGTGCCCTGACCGACGAGGTCATGTACGAAATCATGAAGCTCTCCGGCCAGGAGTACGTCGACATCTACGCGACCGCCGCCAAACGGCAGCTCGCGGAGGCGGCCAAAGCGGAGAAACAGGCGCAGAAGCAGGCCGACCAGGCGCGCAGGGAAGCCGAGAAGACGGCCGAACGGCAAGCCGCCGAGCACGAAGCGGAGAAGGCGGCCAGGAAGGAACGATCCGGCCCCTAGGAGCGTCCGTCTGGGGTGGGGTGATCGTCAAAGGTGGGGGCGGGGGACATGGCCAAGCGCGAGAGAGTCATGAGGATGTCGGTCGAGCAGCCGCTGTGGCGCGCGCTCTCGGCCTACCGCGTACTGACGATGTTCTACGCGATCGGGCTCTTCGTCACCGCGTACGACGAGTTCCCCCGGCCGGAGGTGGCCATCGCCTTCCTCTCCGTGCTCTTCGTGTGGACGCTGGTGACGCTGCCCAAGGTGGCCGGCGAGGCGAACTGCACCAAGCGGTTCCTGGCCGCCGACCTGGCCGTCGCTCTCACCGGCATCCTGCTCACCCCGGTCGCGAACTCCCATGACCGGATCGTGGCCGGCGGGCCGACGCTGCCGTCGATATGGACCGCGGGCTCCGTCCTGGCGTTCGCGGTCAAGGGCGGCTGGCGCTGGGCGGCCTTCGCGTCGACGCTCGTCGGCATCGCGAACGTCATCCAGCGCGGAACGCTCAGCCAGGACACGCTCCACAACGTGCTGCTCGTCTGGGTCGCCTCCATCGCCATCGGATACGTCGTCGAGGTCGCCCGCGCCTCCGAGCGCACCCTCGCGCGTGCCCTGGAGATCGAGGCCACGACGCGGGAGCGTGAGCGGCTGGCCCGCGACATCCACGACAGCGTCCTCCAGGTCCTCGCGATGGTGCAACGCCGCGGCTCCACGCTCGGCGGCGAGGCGGCGGAACTCGGCCGTATGGCGGGCGAGCAGGAAGTCGCACTGCGCACGCTGGTCTCGGGCGGCCTGCCGGCGTCCCGAGTCTCGGAGGACGCGACGCAGGGAGCCCTGGTACGCGCGGTGGACGAACCCGACGAGACCGACGGGTCCGGCGAGGACGACCCCCGCGACCTCCGCGCGCTGCTCACCCCGTACGCCACCGCGAAGGTCACCTTCTCCGAGCCCGGCACCCCCGTCCTCCTGGCCCCCTCCGCGGCGAAGGAACTGGCAGCGGCCGTAGGCGCCGCCCTGGACAACGTCCACCGCCACGCAGGCGAGAACGCCCGAGCCTGGATCCTCGTCGAGGACGACCCGGACGCGGTGATCGTCACCGTCCGGGACGACGGCCCCGGCATCCCCGAGGGCCGCCTGGCCCAGGCCGAGGGCGAAGGCCGCATGGGCGTGGCCCTCTCGATCCGAGGCCGCCTACGCGACATAGGCGGCACGGCAGAGGTGATCTCGATCGCGGGCCAGGGCACGGAGGTAGAACTGAGGGTGTCGAAGGCGGGTCGGAGATGACGGAGTCCCACACGGAGGCGCCCTTCAGGGGCGCGGGGCTGTATGAATTTGCGGCTCCGCCGCGCGGGCGCGACCAGCCACATACGGCCCGCAGCCGAGATGCGACCCAGTGGGGGTCTGGGGGCGCCGCCCCCAGTTTCGGGAAGGGGCGGGGCTGGGGAAAAACAAGGGCCACGGCGAAGGCGGAGCGACGATGAGTGAGCAGCAGGACCCGATCAAGGTCATGGTCGTCGACGACCACCCCATGTGGCGGGACGCCGTCGCCCGCGACCTGACCGAGGCCGGCTTCAACGTGATCGCCACGGCAGGCGACGGCGACCAGGCGGTACGCCGTGCCCACGCCACCGCCCCCGACGTACTCGTACTGGACCTGAACCTCCCCGCCAAACCCGGCGTCCAGGTCTGCAAGGAGCTGGTCGGAGCCAACCCGGCCCTGCGCGTCCTGGTCCTCTCCGCAAGCGGCGAACACGCCGACGTCCTGGAGGCGGTCAAGTCCGGAGCCACCGGCTACCTCCTGAAGTCGGCCTCCACGGAGGAGCTGATCGACGCGGTGCGCCGCACAGCCGTGGGCGACCCCGTCTTCACACCCGGCCTCGCGGGCCTGGTCCTCGGCGAATACCGCAGACTCGCCTCCGAGCCCGCCCCCGCCCCGGGCGCCGACGAACCCAAGGCCCCGCAGCTCACCGACCGCGAGACCGAGGTCCTGCGCCTGGTGGCCAAGGGCCTGAGCTACAAGCAGATCGCCGAACGCCTCGTCATCTCCCACCGCACCGTGCAGAACCACGTCCAGAACACCCTGGGCAAGCTCCAGCTCCACAACCGCGTGGAACTCGTCCGCTACGCGATAGAGCGCGGTCTCGACGACGAGTAGCCCGCAACCAACCGGAACCGAGTCAACCCAACAGTCGGCGACACACCTTCGAGTGAATCCCGATGATCAAGCTCCCCGCAATTCACCGGAATTGACCGTTCGCACCATGCCTAAGTGACCTGGATCACTATTAGCGTGACCTTCATCAGGCAACCGCGGCGAAGGGACATTTCCAATGCGGGTCGGAGTACTGACCGGAGGCGGCGACTGCCCCGGGCTCAACGCCGTCATCCGGGGCATCGTCCGCAAGGGCGTGCAGGAGTACGGCTACGACTTCACCGGTTTCCGGGACGGCTGGCGCGGTCCGCTGGAAGGCGACACCATCCAGCTCGACATCCCCGCCGTACGCGGCATCCTGCCCCGTGGCGGCACCATTCTCGGCTCCTCGCGAACCAACCCCCTCAAGGTGGACAACGGCATTCGCCGGATCAAGGAGAACCTCGAAAAGGAGGAGGTCGACGCGCTGATCGCGATCGGCGGAGAGGACACCCTGGGTGTCGCCGCCACCCTCTCCGACGACTACGGCGTCCCGTGCGTCGGCGTACCCAAGACCATCGACAACGACCTCTCGGCCACCGACTACACCTTCGGCTTCGACACGGCCGTCAACATCGCCACGGAGGCCATCGACCGCCTCCACACCACCGCCGAGTCGCACATGCGCGTCCTCGTCGTCGAGGTCATGGGCCGGCACGCGGGCTGGATCGCCATCCACTCCGGACTCGCCGGCGGGGCCAACGTCATCCTCATCCCCGAGCAGCCCTTCGACGTCGACCAGGTCTGCGCCTGGGTCACCTCCCGCTTCAAGGCCTCCTACGCCCCGATCGTCGTCGTCTCCGAGGGTGCGAAGCCCAAGGACGGCGACATGGTGCTCAAGGACGGTTCGCTGGACGAGTTCGGGCATGTCCGGCTCTCCGGCGTCGGCGAATGGCTCTCCAAGGAGATCGAGAGGCGCACCGGCAAGGAGGCCCGTACGACGGTCCTCGGCCACGTCCAGCGCGGCGGCACCCCCAGCGCCTTCGACCGCTGGCTCGCCACCCGCTTCGGCCTGCACGCCATCGACGCGGTCCGCGAGGGCGACTTCGGCAAGATGGTCGCCCTGCGCGGCACCGACATCGTTCGCGTCCCGATCGCTCAGGCCACGGCCAAGCTGAAGACGGTGGACCCGAAGCTGTACAAGGAGGTCGGCGTGTTCTTCGGCTGAGGCCGCGTAACCGCACGTTAGCGACCTAAACGGCGGGGCGCCGCTCGGAGACCGTGCCGGTGCCCCGCAGCTGACGGATCAACTCCCGTACGACAGCGGTGCCGTTGAGCGACAGCACCGACTCCGGGTGGAACTGCACCCCGGCGAACCCTCTCGCGCGCAGCCCGTGCACCTCCCCGGTGTCACTCCGGCTCACCTCGACGCCGTGCGCCGCCAGCTCCGCCGCACGCTCGTCGTCGCAGTGCGCCACGAAGCTGTTGTAGAAGCCGACGGTCTCCGTCCGCCCGAAGAGGTCGATCTCCGTCTGCGCGCCTTGGTAGGGGACTTCCTTCCGTACGATCTCCAGGCCCAGCTCCGCCGCGATCAGCTCATGCCCGAGACAGACACCGAGCACACCGTGCCGGTGACCGCCGATCACCTCTGCGGTGAGCCCGCGCAGGAACGCCATCTTGGGGTCGGCGGTGTCCGAGGGATCGCCCGGTCCGGGGCCCAGGACCAGCGGCCCCCCGTGCGCCAGAACCGCCTCCCGCAGGCCCGGCTCGTCGTACCGCCGCACGGACACCTCGAGACCGGACGAACGCAGCAGATGCGCGAGCATCGCCGTGAAGGTGTCCTCCCCGTCGACGACCAGCGCATGGCCCTCCAAGTCAGCGGAACGCTCCTGCATCCGCAGCCAGAACGGCGCCAGCGAGGACCGCCGCCCGTCGAGCGCGGCCCGCACCCGCGGGTCCTCGGCCAGTCCCGGCCGTACGCGCTCCTCGGGCCGCCTTCCGGGCCGTACTCCCAGCGCGGCCAGCACCCCCGCCGCCTTCGCATGCGTCTCGGCGACCTCGCTCGCCGGATCGGAGCCGCGTACGAGCGTGGCGCCGACCGGCACCCGCAGCCGTCCGAGGGCGTCGATGTCCGCGGTACGGATCAGAATGGGGGAGTCGAGTGTCTGGGCGCCGCCGGAATCACGGCCGACGAGCGCCAACGCCCCGGCGTAGTACCCACGGCCACCCACCTCGTGCCGCTCGATCACGCGGCAGGCGTTCTGCACCGGCGACCCGGTGACGGTCGCCGCGAACATGGTCTCGCGCAGGACGGCGCGCACATCGAGCGACGACCGGCCCCGCAACTCGTACTCCGTGTGTGCGAGATGGGCCATCTCCTTCAGCCGCGGCCCGATCACGACCCCGCCCATGTCGCCGACCGTGCACATCATCTTGAGCTCCTCGTCGACGACCATCGACAGCTCCTCGATCTCCTTGCCGTCGGCGAGGAAGTCCAGGAGATCCTCGGGAGTGGGCCCCTCGGCCGGATAGCGATACGTCCCGCTGATCGGATTCATGACGACGGTCCCGCCGGACATGCGGACGTGCACCTCCGGGCTCGCCCCGACAAGCGTCCGCGTTCCCGTATGCACGACGAAGGTCCAGTACGCGCCCCGCTCCCCGACGAGCAGCCGCCGGAACAGCGCGAGCGCGTCGGCTCTGCCGAAGCCGGGGATCTCCCCCTCGTACGTACGCCGGATGACGAAGTTCGCGCCCTCGCCCTGCCCGATCTCCTCTCGCAGCACGCGCCCGACGATCTCCGCGTACTCCTCGTCGTCGACGTCGAAGCCACCGCCCGTCACGTTCACATCGTGTGCGGGCAGCTGCGACAGGGCCTGGTCCAGAGGGATTTCGTACGCCTCCTCGGGGGTCAGCACCGCGAGCGGCGTACCGTCGTCGCGGACGTCGAAGCCGCGCTCGCGGATCTGGCGGAAGGGGACGAGGGCCAGGCCCTCGTCGGGGATGTCGGCGAGCCGGTCGTACGTGGTGACCGGGCCGAGCAGGACTTCTACGGTGTCGTGGTCGTGTCCGGGGGTACGGCGACGCAGCAGTGCGAACGGGCGGTCGTCGTGCAGGAGCCGGGCCAGGTGCATGGGTTCCTCTTCCTCGTGATCGTCGGCGATCGGGAGGAACGGCCCTGGTCGTGAAAACACTGAAGGCCGCCCCTCGGGCGGCCTTCGCGAAGTCTTGCGTACGCGCAGTCAGTGGGCCGCCGGGTAAGCGGTCCACCACCAGTTCTGCTTCTGGGTCGAGTGCGCGAACATGTGCGGCACCTTATCCCATGCCGAGGGCCGGTCGCGGGCGTACTCCACCCGTCTGATCCGTCTCATCAGTCGAGCGGGACGAAAATCAGTCGACACGACCCCGTAATGTTTACGAGGTGACCGTGAACGCTGATACCCGAGCCGTCGCTGCACAGGCGACCTGGCGAGACCTGCCCGCGGCGCAGCAGCCCGACTACCCCGATGCCGAGGCCCTGCGCGAAGTGATCGCCGAGCTGGCGAGCTATCCGCCCCTCGTCTTCGCGGGCGAGTGCGACCAGTTGCGCGCCCGGATGGGAGCCGTCGCCAGGGGCGAGGCGTTCCTCCTTCAGGGCGGCGACTGCGCGGAGAGCTTCGACGCCGTTGGCGCCGAGCACATCCGGGCCAAGCTGAAGACGCTTCTCCAGATGGGCGCCGTCCTCACGTACGCGGCCTCTGTGCCCGTCGTGAAGGTGGGCCGCATCGCCGGCCAGTACTCCAAGCCGCGCTCCAAGCCGACCGAGACCCGCGACGGCGTGACCCTGCCGACCTACCGCGGCGACTCGGTCAACGGCTTCGAGTTCACCGAGGCCGCCCGCATCCCGGACCCCGAGCGCCTGAAGCGGATGTACCACGCCTCCGCCTCGACACTGAACCTGGTGCGCGCCTTCACCACCGGTGGCTACGCCGACCTGCGCCAGGTGCACGCCTGGAACCAGGACTTCGTGAAGTCGTCCCCCTCCGGGCAGCGCTACGAGCAGCTGGCGCGCGAGATCGACCAGGCACTGAACTTCATGCACGCCTGCGGGACCGACCCGGAGGAGTTCAAGACCGTTGAGTTCTACTCCTCGCACGAGGCGCTGCTGCTCGACTACGAATCGGCGCTGACCAGGGTCGATTCACGTACGGGGCATCTGTACGACGTCTCCGGGCACATGGTGTGGATCGGTGAGCGCACCCGTCAGCTGGACGGCGCGCACATCGAGTTCGCCTCGAAGATCCGCAACCCGCTCGGGATCAAGCTGGGCCCGACGACGACGGCCGAGGACGCGCTGCAGTACATCGAGCGCCTCGACCCGGACCGTGAGCCGGGCCGGCTGACCTTCATCGTCCGCATGGGCGCCGACAAGGTCCGGGACAAGCTGCCCGAGCTGGTCGAGAAGGTCACCGCCTCCGGCGCGACCGTCGCCTGGATCACCGACCCGATGCACGGCAACACCTACGAGGCGGCCTCCGGTCACAAGACCCGACGCTTCGACGACGTGCTGGACGAGGTCAAGGGCTTCTTCGAGGTCCACAAGGAGCTGGGCACGCACCCGGGCGGCATCCACGTGGAGCTCACCGGTGACGATGTCACCGAGTGCGTGGGCGGCGGCGACGAGATCTTCGTCGACGATCTGCACCAGCGTTACGAGACGGCCTGCGACCCGCGCCTGAACCGTAGCCAGTCCCTGGATCTGGCGTTCCTGGTGGCGGAGATGTACCGCGACCAGTAGCGGTCCGGTTGGTGCACAGACATGCGGTGGGGCGCGGATCACATACGATCCGCGCCCCATCACACTTTTACGACGCGCACCGGACGGGTAAGGTTAGGTTTGCCTCACCGATCAATCGGGATGGCGACCTGTCTGTCCCGCTTCTGTCCCGTCGGGTGGTGAACCGCGTGTACGTCTGTAACTGCTTCGGGGTCACCGAGGCGCAGGTGAGGAAGCACGCGGAAGCGGGTGCGTGCACGCCACGCCAGATCGCGTCGGCCTGCAAGGCGGGCACCGACTGCGGTTCGTGCGTACGACGGATTCGGGCACTGTTGGGCCGAGGTGCGTGCCGTACCGAGGTGGCCGACCAGACGCAGTCCGCGCTCGCAGGGCTGTCGGAGCTGGACGAAGCCGCTTAGGTCTGAAACTGCTCAGCTGTCAGGCTGCTCGATGAGCTGGGCGATGTAGAGCGCCTCGCCGAGTTTCTCCACCAGTTCCAGCTGGGTGTCCAGGTAGTCGATGTGGTGTTCCTCGTCCGCGAGGATCGACTCGAAGATGTTCGCGGACGTGATGTCGCCCTTGTTCCGCATCACCTCGATACCGCGCCTGAGGCGGTCGATCGCCTCGACCTCCACCTGTCGGTCCGCCTTGAACATCTCGGTGACCGTCTGCCCGACCCGGACGTGGAAGAGCCGCTGGTAGTTCGGCAGGCCCTCCAGGAAGAGGATCCGGTCGGTGAGCACCTCCGCGTGCTTCATCTCGTCGAACGACTCGGCCCGGGTGTACTTCGCGAGCTTTGTCCAGCCGAAGTTCTCCTGCATCTTCGCGTGCAGGAAGTACTGGTTGATCGCGGTCAGCTCGGCGGTCAACTGCTCGTTGAGGAATTCGATGACCTCGGGGTCGCCCTGCATCGCAGAGGCTCCTTCCACGCGGGGGACAGGCAGGATGCGCCGCATGATTCCATCGGCATCTCAGGCCGTCCAGTAAGTGCAGGCTTAGTAGTAGATGCCCGAATCGGGACAGGCCTGGTCATCTGCACCGTCTTTGGTCTGTCAGGATGGAGACATGGGTCAGCCGGTGGAGCGTGAATCTGGAGAAGCGGCACAGTCGGAGCTTCCGCCGGGGCAGCGACTGCAGCGCGGCTGGCCGGTCACGCATTACGGGCCCGTCCCCAAATTCCGGCCCGAGCGCTGGGAGTTCAGGGTTTTCGGAGCCACGGCCGACGGCGAGAAGCACTGCTGGAACCACGAGGAGTTCTCGGCCCTGCCGTATACCACGGTCGTGGCCGATCTGCACTGCGTGACGAAGTTCAGCATGCTCGGGTCCGAATGGGGCGGCGTCCCGGCTCGTACGCTCCTGGAGATCGCCCCGCCCGCCCCCAGCGTCACGCATGTGATGGTCTGGGCGGAGTACGGCTTCAGCTCGAATCTCCGCCTCACCGACTTCGCCTCCGAGCGCACGATCTTCGCCACCCACAAGGACGGCGAACTCCTCACAGCGGAACACGGCTTCCCCCTGCGCCTGGTGGTGCCCCATCTGTACGCCTGGAAAGGCCCCAAGTGGGTCCGCGGCATCGAGTACATGACCGCCGACCGCCGCGGCTTCTGGGAGGAACGCGGCTACCACAACATCGGCGACCCCTGGCGCGAACAGCGCTACTCGTACCAGGAGGAGCCGGGGGACGGCCCCGAGCTCTGAGTCTCCGAGTCTCCGAGCTGAGGCATCGATCTCCGAGTCTCCGAACTCTGAGGCTCAGCCGTCCCGGAGCTTCTTCAGTCGCTCCACGTCTGCCGTGTGGCCCTCCTTGCCGCCGGGCGTCTCGATGATCAGGGGCACGTCAGCGGTGGCGGGGTGGGTCATCAGGGCGCGGAAGGGGTCCTCGCCTATGTGGCCGGCGCCGATGTTGGCGTGGCGGTCCTTGTGGGCGCCTGCGATGTCCTGGGAGTCGTTGGCGTGGATCAGTTTCAGGCGGCCCTCGCCGATCGTGTCCACCAGGAGGTCGAGAGTCTGGTGTGTTCCGGTGGGGCCGGTGAGGTCGTGGCCCGCCGCGAAGATGTGGCAGGTGTCGAGGCAGACGCCGAGCTTCGGGTGGGCGTCGAGTGCCTCGAAGTACGGCCCGAAGTCCCAGGTCCGCGAGCACAGGGAAGAGCCCTGGCCCGCGGTCGACTCGATCAGCAGGTCCGGGTCGTCGTCGTGGGTCAACTCGTCGAGCAGCGGCAGCAGATGCTCGCGTACCTGCTTCAGTGCGACCGCACGGGTCCGACCGCCGGTCGCCGAACCGGTGTGTACGACGACTCCCCGTGCCCCGATCGCGCGCCCCCGCCGCAGTGAGTGCCGCAGCGACTCCACGGAGCGCTCCAAGGTCGCCTCGGTGTGCGAGCCGAGGTTGATCAGATAGGGCGCGTGGACGTACGCGGGGATCGCCCCCGCGGCGCAGGCCGTGCGGAACTCCTCGTCCTGCCGCGGATTCCCCGGTGGTGTCGCCCAGCCGCGCGGGTTGGCGACGAAGACCTGGACGGTCTCGGCGTCCAGATCACGTGCGTACGACAGGCCTACGGAGGCAAGGCCGCCGGCCACGGGAACATGGCTGCCGACGGGGTTGCGGGACTGCTGAGTGCTCACCCGTTCAGGGTGTCATGAGGTCCTGCGCCTCCCGTCGGCGGCTGCCGCGCAGCCGCTGCCGACCTGCCGTCACTCGATCTCGATGGTGATCGTCGAGCCCTTCGGCGCCGTGTCGCCACCGGCCACCGACTGGCTCTTGACCGTGTCTCCGAAGAGCCCGAGGAAGCCGCGGTCCTCCTTGACCTCGAAGCCGGCGGCCTCCAGTTCCCGCTTGGCGTCGTCGACGTTGTCGCCCACCACGTCCGGGACCTCGATCTGCTCCGGGCCCTTGGAGATAGTCAGGGTGACGGTGTCACCCTCGCCCAGCTGCCGGTCGGTGGACGGCGACTGCCGGGCGACCTGGCCGGCGTCGAACTCGGAGTTGATCTGCTGGGGAGCGATCTCGACCTTCAGGCCCGCGTCCTCAAGCTCCTGCCGCGCGGCGGAGAGCTCGTCGCCCACGACATCCGGCACATCCACCGGGCTGCCCTTGCTGACGGTGAGCGCGATGGCGGAGTCCGCGCGGCGCGTGGTGCCCGCACCCGGCTCCGTACGGATCACAAAGCCGAAGGGGACCTCGTCGCTGAAGGCCCGGGTGATCATGCCCGCCTTCAGGCCCTGGTCCTTGAGCCGCGCCCTGGCCTTGTCGAGCGAGTAGCCCTCCACATCCGGCACCCGTACGGTCTCCGGGCCCCTGGAGATCGTCAGCGACACCGGGTCGTTGTCACGGATCCGGGCGCCCGCCTCGGGATCGCTGCTGATGACCGTGCCGCGCTCGACGGTGTCGCTGTAGGCGCGCTCGACCTGCCCCACATCGAGCCCGGCGCTCTCGAGCCGGTTCTTGGCCTCCGCCTCGGTCATCGCGAGCAGCGGCGGGACCTTGGTGAACTGGCCGGAGTTGATGTACCAGACACCCGCGCCGAGACCGAGGGCCAGCAGCACGGCGGCGACGATCGCGAGCACGCCGCGCCGGGGGAACGGGGTGCGGGCACGGCGCCGCGAGGGAGCACCGAGAGGCGGGGTCGCCAGGATGCTCGTGTGGTGGACCCCGCGATCGCCGCCGTCCTCGTTCACCGGGAGCGGCCGTGGCATGGTCAGCGAGCGCGGGATCACGCTCGTACGGTCCGCGCCGATGTCGTGGCCCTCGGTGAGCGCCTGCGGCGGCACCGCGTCCAGCTGCTCGGCGGTCAGCCCGCTGCGCGCGTCCCGGACCTGCGCGAGCAGGGCCACCGCGTCGTGCGGACGTACATCCGCGGTGCGCGCGGTCGCCGACGCGACCAGCTCGTCGAGTTCGTAGGCCAGGCCCGGCACTTCCGCCGACGGAGGCGGTACGTCCTCGTGGAGGTGCTTGTAGAGCACCGCGGCAGGCGAGTCCGCGAGGTGCGGCCGGTCGCCGGTCAGCATCTCGTAGAGGACGATTCCGCAGGCGTACACGTCGACCCGTGGATCGGCCGTGCCGTGTTCTATCTGCTCCGGCGCCAGATACGACACGGTGCCGAGCACGGACCCTGTCGTGTTCGTGACCGTGTCAACAGCTCGTACGAGGCCGAAATCGGCCACCTTGACCCGTCCGTCGTCCCCTATCAGGACGTTCTCCGGCTTCATGTCACGGTGCACGAACCCGGCGCGGTGCGCACCGCCGAGCGCGGCGAGCACCGGCTCCAGGATGTCGAGCGCGGCCCGCGGCTGCAGGGCCCCGCGCTCGCGCAGTACGTCCCTCAGGGTGCACCCGGCGACGTACTCCATGGCGAGATAGACGTACGGCCCGTCGGTCCCCTGGTCGAAAACCTGCACCACATTGGGGTGCGCGAGCCGTGCCACCGACTTGGCCTCGCGGATGAACCGCTCGACGAACGTGGCGTCCGCGGCCAGTGTCGGATGCATCACCTTGAGCGCGAGCACACGGTCCAGGCGGGTGTCCACGGCCCTGTAGACCGTGGCCATCCCGCCGACCGCGATCCGTGCGTCGATGCGGTAGCGGCCGTCGAGCACCTGACCGACCAACGGGTCCTGAAGGGTCGTATCCACGCAGGTGAGTGTACGAGCCGAGGCTGTCAACGCCGCGTGATCGGTGGAGATTCGGAGCCGGACTGCAGCCGAGCTGTGACGAGACCGCAGGTCAGACCGGGATCAACATCGAGAGGGGAGCATTGTCTCAGAGGCCGGTGATCGCCAAGGGAGCACTGCCTCTGGGGCCGGTGGCTGGATCGCGTCGCGCCCCTTAAGGGGCGCGGGGCTGTGACATTTGCGGCTCCGCCGCGATGGGGGTCCCCCCGCTCGAGCGAAGTCGAGAGTGGGGGAGCGACCAGCCACGGCGGACCCGCAGCCGAGACAACCCGGGGGCCTGGGGGCACAGCCCTCAGTTTCGGGAAGGGGCGGGCTTGGGGAAAGAAACCCCCGCACGCTCAGAACGCAGGCCGCTCCGGATCCAGCCGGGCCACGCCCTCCGCAGGAGACGACGCCTCAGCAAAGTGCCGCCGAGGAATCCGCCCTGCAAGCCGGGCCAACCGCCCCGCCTCCACCGCATGCTTCATGGCCTCGGCCATCAACACCGGCTCTTGGGCCCGAGTCACGGCAGACGCCAGCATCACCCCCGCACACCCCAATTCCATGGCAAGGGCCGCATCGGACGCCGTACCGGCCCCCGCATCCAAAATGACCGGCACGCGCGCGTGTTCCACGATCAACTGGAAGTTGTGCGGATTCCGAATCCCCAGTCCGGATCCGATGGGGGACCCGAGCGGCATGATCGCCGCGCACCCCACATCCTCCAGCTTCCGGGCGAGAACGGGATCGTCGTTCGTATAGGGCAACACCGTGAACCCGTCATCGACGAGAGTCTCGGCCGCGTCGAGCAACTCGATCGGATCCGGCAGCAACGTCCGCTCGTCAGCGATGACCTCCAGCTTCACCAGCGAGGTGCCGAGCGCTTCGCGAGCGAGCCGAGCCGTCAGCACGGCCTCCCCGGCGGTGTAACACCCCGCCGTGTTCGGCAGCACACGAATACCGAGCCGGTCGAGCACGGACAGCACCGAACCCTGCACGGAAGCGTTTACGCGCCGCATGGCGACCGTCGTCAGCTCCGTGCCGGACGCGACAAGCGAACGCTCCAGCACATCGAGGCTGGGCGCCCCGCCGGCGCCCATGATGAGGCGGGACGTGAAGGACGTACCGCCGATGAGGAACGGGTCGTCGGCCATGGGTCAGCCTCCTTGAACGGCGGTGAGGACCTCGATGCGGTCTCCCTCGGAGAGGCGTGTGCTCGGCCACTGCGCGCGCGGGACGACGGTTTCGTTGAGCGCGGCGGCGACCCCGGAGGGCGCCGCGGTGAGGGTTGCGACCAGCGTGTCGAGGGCGGTGCCGGCGGCGATCTCCTGTCGCTCACCGTTGACGAAGACGTTCATGACGAAGACGTTCATACGGGCTGCTCCGTGCGGGCCGTACTGAAGCGCCTGGGCGTGAACGGGCGGGCCTCCTCCGGGAGGTCACCGGTGGTCAGCAGGTGCGCCATGGCGTCGCCCGTGACGGGGGTGAGCAGCACGCCGTTGCGGTAGTGACCGGTGGCCAGGAGCAGGCCGTCCAGTTCCGTCGGCCCGAGCAGGGGCGCGTTGTCGGGGGAGCCGGGGCGCAGTCCCGCGCGGGTCTCGGTGAGCGGGAGTTCGGTGATGCCGGGAACCAGCTCGTGGGCGTCTCGCAACAGTTCGTACACGCCGCCCGCGGTCACCGTGGTGTCCCAGCCCAGCTCCTCACTCGTCGCGCCGACGACCAGCTCACCGTTCTCGCGCGGCACCAGGTACACATGGCTGCCCCGGACGACGGCCCGCACGGTGCGGCTCAGGAACGGCGCGTACCGCTTCGGCACGGTCAGCCGCAGCACCTGACCCTTCACCGGCCGTACCGGCGGCAGCACGGCGTCGGGAACGCCCGCGAGCCGCCCGCTGAGGCTGCCCGCGGCGAGGACGACCTGGCCCGCGGCCAGCTCGGTGCCGTCGGTGGTGACGACTCCGGCGGCCCGGTCCCGTACGACACTGAGCCGCTCCGCCCAGACCCGGTGGAAGGCCACTCCGGCCCGCTCGCACGCCGCGACCAGCGACTTGGCGAGCCGCCGTGGATCGATCTGGTGGTCGCCGTCGACCCTGAGCCCTCCGCGCACGCCCGGCGCGAGCATCGGCTCCAGGCGCCGGCACTCGCGCCCGCTCAGCCACTCCGACTCCAGGCCCGACTGGGTTTGCAGCGCGTGAAGTTCGCGCAGATGGGCGCGGTCGTCGGCATCCAGCGCGACGGCGAGCGCGCCGCACTCGCGGTAGCCGAGGTCCAGGCCCGTCGCCTCGGTGAGCTCGGCGACGAACTCCGGGTAGCGCCGGGCGGACGCCAGATTGAGGCCGAGCAGGGTCTGCTCGCCGTAGTGGAGCTCGGTGACGGCGGCCAGCATTCCGGCGGCCACCTGGGCCGCTCCGCCGCCGGGGTCGGGGTCCACGAGTGCGGTGGCGAAGCCACGCTGCGCGGCACGCCAGGCGGTCACCAGGCCGATGATCCCGCCCCCGACGACCAGGACGTCGGATGTGCCGGATGTGCTCGACGACGCGTGCGATGCGAACGATGTACGCGACATGGGCGTCCAGCCCCTCCCTTCGCCGGCATGACCCGGATCAGGTTCGTACGGTCGGAGGCCGTCCCAGCCTCCCTCTCAGTCCGGTGCGTCCGGACTCCCGCGAGTGCTCTAGGTTGGCCACCCTAACTCTTCGTGTCACACCTCAGTAAGGGAGCCGCACGGCATGCCCCGGTCGCTCGACGGTCTCGTCCTGGCCCCGGTCGCGGACCAAGCCCCAGGTCAGGTCGGTACGCGGACCCGCTTCACGTACCACGAGAAGGACGGCGAGATCTGGGCCGAGTACGCGGGCGGTGACGTCGTACGAGGCCACCTCGTGGGTACCCGTGAAGGTGACCGCCTCGACTTCCGGTACGTGCAGCTGAAGCGGGACGGCAGCACCTCCTCGGGGCACTGTGTGTCCCGGGTCGTCGAGCTCACCGACGGGCGTGTACGCCTGGAGGAGACCTGGGAGTGGGAGTCGCAGACGGGCAGCGGGACGAGCGTGGTGGAGCAGCTCACCGACGACCGCTGACGGCCGTGCAGGACGTCAGACGGCTGTGCAGGACGTCACTGATCGCTCCCGCTGACTGACACAACGTCAGTTGACTATGGTGATCGGGTGAACGAGCAGACGCGGGAACGCAGCCGGGCAGCGCGACGACGTGTCGTGATCGTCGGCGCGGGCATGGCCGGCGTGCAGACCGCGGTCGCCCTGCGGGAACAGGGTTTCACCGGCACCGTGACGCTGATCGGCGCGGAGCCGCACCAGCCGTACGACCGCCCGCCGCTCTCCAAGGCCGTCCTGCTCGGCACGGCCGAGGGCTCCGCCTTCGACGTCGACTTCGAGGCCCTGGGCATCGAGCTGCGCCTGGGGCTCGAGGTGACCGGCGTACGTCCTGTTGATCATGAACTCGACACGGCCATGGGGCCTGTTCCGTACGACGTCCTGGTCATCGCCACGGGCGCGGAACCCATGCGGCTGCCGGGCGCGGAGGGCGTACCGGGAGTGCATCTGCTGCGCACCCTGGACGACGCCGAGCGGTTGCGGCCCGTGCTCGCCCGGCAGCACGACATCGTGGTCGTCGGCGCGGGCTGGATCGGCGCCGAGTTCGCCACGGCGGCGCGCGAGGCCGGGTGCGCGGTGACCGTCGTCGAGGCCGCCGACCGGCCGCTCGCCGGCGCACTGCCCGCCGAGGTGGCCGCTCCGATGACCGCCTGGTACGCGGACAGCGGCGCGTCGCTGCGCACCCACGCGCGCGTGGAGCACGTCGAACCCGGGGCGGTCGTGCTGGACGACGGCTCGCGGCTGCCCGCGGGGGCCGTCGTCGTAGGCATCGGGGCGCGGCCCGCCACCGCCTGGCTGACCGGTTCCGGGATCGAGCTCGGCGCCCATCGCGAGGTCGTCGCGGACGACCACCTGCGCACATCCGTCCCGGACGTGTACGCGGTCGGCGACTGCGCCTCCTTCCCTTCGCGCAGGTACGGCGAGCGTCTTCTGGTCCACCACTGGGACAACGCCCTCCAGGGGCCCCGTACGGTCGCGGCGAACATCATCGACGAGACGCCCGCCGCCTACGACCCCGTGCCGTACTTCTGGTCCGAGCAGTTCGGCCGCTTCGTCCAGTACGCGGGTCACCACGCGCGCGCGGACGCCACGATCTGGCGCGGCGACCCGACTGGCCCGGCCTGGTCGGTGTGCTGGCTCCGGGCGAACCGACTGGTCGCCGTGCTCGCGGTGGGACGGCCGCGGGACCTGGCGCAGGGCCGCAAACTGATCGAAGCCGGTATCGCGATGAATCCGGAACTGCTGTCGGACCCGTCCCGGCCGTTGAAATCGGCGAAATCGGCGACCGCGTAGGGCGCCAGGGCGGGCCGCCGGGGTCCGGCGAACGGCCCAGGCGGGGCGGCCACGACTTCCGACTGTCAGTCCGGGATGGCACGCTTAATCCCGTGACCGAGATTGACGCAAAAATCGATGCTCTCGTCCCCGCCTGGCTCACCCTCCCCGACATCGCCGAACAGCTCGGCGTCGAGGTGACCCGTGTGCGGCAGCTGGTCAAGGAGGGCCAGCTCATCGCCGTACGCCGTGGTGAGAACCGAGCGCTGCACGTCCCCGCCGCCTTCATCGACGGGGACAAGGTCGTCAAGGGCCTGTCCGGCACCCTGACGCTCCTGAGGGACGACGGCTTCACGGACGAAGAGATGCTGGAGTGGCTCTTCACCCCCGACCCGAGCCTGCCCGGCACCCCGGCGCAGGCCCTCAGCGAGAACCGAGGTACGGAGGTGAAGCGCCGAGCCCAGGCGCTCGCCGTCTGACCTGAAGACACCGTCCGGCGTACGGGCCGTGCCCCGCACGGCAGGGTCCGTACGCCACCGACAACGGGGGATCTCCGCATGCCCGAAGCCACCGCACGCGCGCAACTCGCCGACGCCCGCGTCTACCTCTGCACGGACGCCCGGAAGCGCCAGGGCGACCTCGCCGGGTTCCTGGACGCGGTACTCGCCGGCGGTGTCGACATAGTGCAGCTGCGCGACAAGGGCATGGAGGCCGCCGAGGAGCTGGAGCACCTCCAGGTGTTCGCCGAGGCCTGCGCACGGCACGGCAAGCTGCTCGCGGTGAACGACCGCGCGGACGTCGCCCATGCGGCGGACGCCGACGTGCTGCACCTGGGCCAGGGAGACCTGCCCGTCCCCGCCGCCCGCGCGATCCTCGGCGAAAAGATCCTGATCGGCCGCTCCACACACGCCGATGCGGAGGCCGCGTCCGCCGCCGTCGAGGACGGAGTGGACTACTTCTGTACGGGCCCCTGCTGGCCGACGCCCACCAAGCCGGGCCGCCATGCGCCGGGCCTGGACCTCGTCCGGTACACGGCCGCGCTCGGGGCCGACCGCCCCTGGTTCGCCATCGGCGGCATCGACCTCGGCAACCTCGACGAGGTCCTCGAAGCGGGCGCCCGCCGCGTCGTCGTCGTACGGGCGATCACGGAGGCCGATGATCCGGGTGCGGCGGCCCGCGAGTTCGCGAAACGATTGCGTCACGGTTAGTTGTCCGAGGCATGGACAATTGGCCGACAAACCGGGCAATTTTCATCGTCCGGTTGGGGGACCGCCCGCCCCTGACTAACCTGCGGGTATGGCCCTAGGATCTGCGTCCACCAGGACTGACCGCGCACGCACTGTGCGTGACATGCTCGCCACCGGCAAGACGACGTACTCGTTCGAGTTCGCGGCGCCGAAGAGCCCGAAGGGCGAGCGGAACCTGTGGAACGCGCTCCGCCGCGTGGAGGCCGTCGCTCCCGACTTCGTGTCGGTGACCTACGGAGCGGGCGGCTCGACCCGCGCCGGCACGGTGAAGGAGACCGAGCAGATCGTCGCGGACACGACGCTCACCCCGGTTGCCCACCTCACCGCCGTGAACCACTCCATCGCCGAACTGCGCAACATCATCGGCCAGTACGCGGACGCCGGGATCCGGAACATGCTCGCCGTGCGCGGCGACCCGCCGGGCGACCCCATGGGCGACTGGATCCCGCATCCCCAGGGCCTGACCTACGCAGCCGAACTCGTCCGACTCATCAAGGAGTCGGGCGACTTCTGCGTGGGCGTCGCGGCCTTCCCCGAGATGCATCCGCGCTCCGCCGACTGGGACACGGACGTCGCGCATTTTGTCGACAAATGCCGGGCCGGTGCCGATTACGCGATCACGCAGATGTTCTTCCATCCCGAGTCGTACCTGCGCCTACGTGACCGAGTCGACGCGACCGGCTGCGAGACCCCGGTCATCCCCGAGGTCATGCCCGTGACCAGCGTGAAGATGCTGGAACGGCTCCCGAAGCTCAGCAACGCCTCGTTCCCGGAGGCCCTGAAAGAGCGGATCCTCAACTCCAAGGACGATCCGGCGGCTGTACGCTCCATTGGAATCGAGTTCGCTACGGAGTTCTGCGCGAGGCTGCTGGCCGAGGGAGTCCCCGGACTGCACTTCATCACGTTGAACAATTCCACCGCGACATTGGAAATCTACGAAAATCTGGGGCTGCACCACCCACAGCAGGCCTAGACCGGACGCATCCTCGTACGACACACTGCGTAACGGCCACTGGGAGAGGGGCGTACATGGGCTGGACGGTCCTCTACATCGCGTTCGGCATCGTCGCGCTGTGGCTGCTCGGCGAGGTCCTGCTGCAGTACAAGGCACGCCTGCGCTGGCGGCTGCTGGCCTTCGCGGGCTTCCTCGGCGTGGTGCTCGGCGTACTCATCCCGTCCGTGCCGGTCATCGGCCTGGGCGCCGCCGCCTTCGCGGTCGGGCAGACATACGTCACGCTGTCGTTCCGCCGCGGTTTCGCGGCCGGCTGGGCCGTCGCAGGCCGCCCGGGCGCCAACAAGCGGCGCCGTGGCGAGCCGGACCGGGATCCGACGCTCGAGGTCTCCGACCTTCAGGCGGCGGACAACGGAATGCGTCCGCGGGACAACTTCGGCCAGGGAGACGACCCCTACGGCCGCGAGGACTCCGTCTTCGGAGAGCGGGCCGACGCCTTCGGACAGCGGTCCGCGAGCTTCGGGCAACACGCCGAGACGGCTGCCGAGTCCACCGCCGTCTACGAGCCGCAGCCCCTGCCGGACGACACGGGCAACTACGGCGTCTACAGCGACACCGCCTACGCCGCGGCCACCGACCCGTCCTACGCCGCGTCCGCCCAGTCCCCGGACGCCGGCCAGAACTACGGGTACGACGGCTACTCCGGCTACGACCAGCAGCAGTACGGCTATGACAACGGCCAGCAGCAGTACGCCGCCTATTCCGACCCGTACCTCGGCACACAGACGTACGGGGGCGCCTCGTACGACTCCTCCTACGACGCCTCGCAGCAGCAGTACGGGCAGCAGGGCTACGCCCAGGACCAGTACGCGGGCGCGGGCTACGGCGGCGAGACCCCGCCGGGCGGCGTCTGGGTCCCGCAGCAGCGCTCCACCGACGATCCGTACGGCGGCGAACTCCCGCCGGAGCAGCAGCAGTATCCGTACGAGGGCAACGGGAACGGCAGCGGGTACGACGAGCAGTACCGGTTCTGACATCCGCGTTCCTGCAACCGCGTTATTGCGAGCCCTGGAAGTCCGGTCCCTCCACGATCAGTCCCGCGACCAGCGCGCCCGACATGCCGGCGTGCGGCAGTCCGCCGCCGGGGTGTGCCCAGCCGCCGACCAGGTACAGCCCGGGGAAGCGGGTGGTGTTGGCCGGATACAGGAAACGGCCGTGGGCCGCGGCGAGCGCGGGTGGCGGCACGGCACCGTCCTCGGCGCCCGTCTCCTGCGCCGTGCGGCCCGGCGTGCGCACCTCGCGCCACAGGAGACGCTCCCGCAGCCTGGGCACGGCGGCCTCGGCGGCGGTGAGGAGGAGGTCCGCGAACCGCTCGGCCGTGTCATGTGCCGCCCAGTCAGCCTGGGCCGGTGCCGCCGCCGACAGGAGCACGGACTCGTGCTCGTCGTCCGGGCGCAGGGTCGGGTCGTCCGGGCGCAGCACGGTCACCGTGGGCCGCACCGGATCGTCGGTGTCGGTGAGGAAACTCACGTAGTCCAACTCTGCGGTCCGGTCGGGCGTGTGCACGACTGTCCGGTGCACCGCCCCGGTCTCACGGCGCCCGCGCAGGGCGAGCAGCACGGTGAAGCGTCCCGGACATGCCGACTCACGGTCGGGGCGGACATCGGCGTCGCCCTGGAGCGGATGCTCCGTCAGGCCGGCCAACCGCACCGGATCCACGCCCGCCACCACATGGTCCGCCTCGGCCACCGTCCCGTCGGCGAGCTCCACCCCGGCCGCCCGCCCGTTCTTCTCGACGATCCCGGTGACCCCGGTCCCGAAACGGAACTCCACGCGTCGAGCCAGACACCGCTCGTACACTGCCCGCGCCAACTCCCGTATCCCGCCCCGCACATACCACGTCCCGAAGGCGTGCTCCATATACGGCAGCACGGACCCGCTCGCCGGGGTGGTGCGGGGATCCAGGCCGTACGCGAGCGCGTGGCCGTCCAGGAGGGCCGTGAGCCGGGGGTCCCGCAGCTCCCAGGCGGCGATCTCGTCGAGGGTGCTCGCCCGCCGGGTGCGCAGCAGCCGCTTGTGTGGCACCGCGGGGTAGGGCTCGCGCTCGCCGAGCACGCGCCAGTTGGGCCAGAGCGGCTCCTCCAGGAGCGGTCGGCGCGTCCTGTCCCAGGCCTCGCGCGCCCGCACCAGGAAGTCGCCCCAGCGGTCGCCCGCGCCCGAACCGAGCGCCGTGTTCAACGCGCCGACCACGCCCGCGCGCGAGGCGTTGGGCAGCGAGACGTCCGTACCGTCCGGGAAGACGTGGCGTGACGTCGGGTCCACCTGGACGAGCTCGACGCACTCCTCCAGCGGCTGCTTGCCGGTCTTGAGGAACAGGTCGCGGTAGACGGCGGGCAGCGTCAGCAGGCCGGGGCCGGTGTCGAACGCGAAGCCGTCCCGCTCGAAACGGCCCACCGCCCCGCCGTACGTCGCCGCGCGCTCGTACACCACCACCCGGTGGCCCGCGACGGCCAGCCGGGCGGCGGCCGCCAGCGCGCCCATCCCGGCGCCGATCACCGCGATTCGTGCCATGCCAGGAACTGTATCGGCCGCCACTGACAACCCGGCCGCCACCGTCCACCTGCCACCGCCTCGCACGCGCGGGCCCCGGATTCCCGCCCGGATGAGCGGCGGGGGAGTAGCAGCGCGGACGCGTTCGTAACCAGTCGGCAACGGTGCGTTCTGGGCCTGAATGCGCAGGACTAGGTATCCGTACCTAGTCAGAGAGATGAGTACGCGCGCGGATGGGGCCCGACCTGCGCGAACGAGAGAGTGGGGGCACGGAAAGGGGCGCGGCTCCGGAACCGCCGACACGGGGCGGCGGAACGGTGCAGCGCCCTTGGCCGCTCCTTCCGCCGAGAAGTCGGGCGGGAGCGAGGCACGGGGGGACCGGGGGGAGACCGAAACGGGGGAAGTAACGGGGGACTACGGGGGAGCAAGAAGGGCGCCGGTCCGGCGTGGCCCGCGGGGGACGCGGCCACCTCGGGCCGGCGCTCGCTTTTCAGCCCCCTGGCTCCCGTGTGCTTCAGCGGTTGCCGCTCACCCGCCCCTGAAGCAGCAGCGACAGCGCCGCGTGGACGTCGTCCAGGGAGCGCTCCGGCTGGAAGGCCTGCCAGTCCAGGGCAGCCACCAGGACCATGCCCACCAGGGCCGCCGCCGTGAGCGGGATGTCGATCTCGTCGCTCAGCTCGCCGTTCGCGACGCCGTCGCGCAGAACTCCCTCGACCACCGCGACGGCCTCCTGCCTGACCACCATCAGGGTGGACTGCCAGGCCCGGTTCGTGCGCCACAGCTCCGCCACGTACAGCTGCGTGAAGGCCGGATAGCGGTCGATGAAGACGAGCCCCGCCCGGATCATCGCGTCCAGCGCGTCGACCTTGCTGCCGCCCTCCTGAGCGGTCTTCTCGGCCGCCTCCCGGAGGGAGGCGGTGAGGAGTCGCACACCGTGCCGGAGCAGCTCTTCGAAGAGGACGGACTTACTCGCGAAGTTGTAGTAGACGGTGCCCTTCGCGACCCCGGCGCGCTCGGCGATCTCGTCCACGGTGGTGGCCGAGAAGCCCTGCTCCGCGATGAGCGTCACGGCCGCCTCGTAGAGCTTCTGCCGGGTCAGCTGTCTCCGGCTGCTGCCGCTGTCCACGGCCTTGCTGCTTTCCATGGCCCTGATTGTCACAGGCTCAGCTCCGGGTGCAGCCGGTCCAGGGTCCACACCTGCTTGCGGCGCGCGGCCACGGCGGTGAGCGCGAGGGCGCCCGCGGTGAAAGCCGTGAGGACCACGCATGCCTGCCAGACCGGTACGAGGCCGCCGCCTGTGATGAGCCTCCTGAGGGCGTCGACGACGTAACTCATCGGCATGAAGGGGTGGATCACGTTGAAGAAGGCCGGACTGGTCTGCACGGGGTACGTGCCGCCTGCCGACGTCAGCTGCAGCATCAGGAAGGCGAGGACGAGGATTCGGCCCGCCGCTCCGAAGCGCGCGTTCAGCCACTGCACGATCGCCGCGAAGCACGCCGTCACCAGGCAGAGGAACCCCACGGTCCCGGCGGCCCGCGCCATCTGAAGGCCTAGCCCCCAGTGCAGTACGGCCATCAGCGTGGCCGTCTGGAGCACGCCCAGGGCGGCCACCGGCAGCCAGCCCGCTAGCGCGATTCGCCAGGCGGAGGCGCCCGTCGCCAGAGCGCGCCGGTTGAGGGGCTGGATGACCATGTAGGCCACCATCGCGCCCACCCACAAGGAGAGCGGGATGAAGTACGGGGCGAATCCGGTGCCGTAATTGGGCGCCTTGTGCAGGTCCTTCGAAGCGAGCCGCACCGGGTCCGCCATCACTTCGGTGCGTTGGTCGCGGTCCTTCTTGTCGTAGTCGGGGATCTTTCCGGCGCCGTCGTGCAGTCCGCCGGCGAGCTTCCCGGAGCCGTCGACGAGCTTGAACATGCCGCCCTCTAGGTCGATCGCCCCCGACTTGAGGGCACCGACGCCGGTGTCGAGGCCGGCGGCGCCGGTCTTGGCCGTGCCGAGTCCGGTGTGCAGGGTCTTCGCCCCCTTGGCGACCTGTCCGGCTCCCTTGTCGAGTGCGTTGATCTTGGAGACGGCGGTGGCGAGGTCCTCGGAGAGGTGCGGCGAGCGGTCGGCGAGGGCCTGTGCCTGCTTCTGGAGCGCGGCCAGGTGCCGGTCCAGCGCGTCCAGATCGCCGTCCTGGCCGGCCACCAGCGTGTTGACGTCGTCGGCGACCTTCGCCACCTCCGCGGCCGCGTCCTTCGCCTCCTTCAGCTGCGGGCAGGCGGCGTCGGGCAGCGTCGCGGTCTCGCAGCGCGCCTTGTAGACGCCGTTCAGCGTGTCGGAGGCCGTGCGGGCCGACTTGGCGGCGGTCGGGGCGGTCTTCACCAGGGTGTCGAGGTTGCGGCGGATGGCCGCGGCGGAGTCCGCGACCAGCTGTGCCGTGTCGCCGATCTCCTTCTCGTTGCCCTTCAGGAAGGGGCCCACCTTGTCCGCGACGCCGTTGGCCTTGTCCGCTAGCGCCCGTGTCCCCTCCGAGACCTGCCGTGAGCCCTTCTCCAGGTCGCCCGCCCCCTTGTTGAGCTTCTTCAGGCCCGCGGAGAGCTTGCCGCTGCCCTTCTTGGCCTCCTTCAGGCCGTCAGCGAGATCTTTCGAGCCCTTCTTGGCCTTCCCGATGCCGCCCTTCAGCTGATCGGCTCCCTTCGCGGCCTGCACGGTCCGACCGTGGATGTCCGAGAACGAGATGAAGATCCTGTCGAGGAACGACCGCGAGGTCTTCGTGGACGCCGCCGTCCGTACCTCGCCGAAGACCGTCCTGGAGACCTGCCCGACGATGTAGTTGTTCGCGTCGTTCGTACGCACCTGGAGGGCGCCCGTCTCCGGGGAGCCGCCCGAACTGGAGGTGATCCGCTCACTGAAGTCGGAGGGCATCGTCAGCGACAGGTAGTACGTGCCGTTCTCGACACCCTTGCGCGCCTCGGCGGCGCTGACCTCGTGCCATTCGAACGTGTCGCTCTTGTGCAGGCCCTTGGTGATGTCGTCGCCCGCCGCGATCTTCGCGCCGTCCGCCGTCGCCCCCTTGTCGTCGTTCACGAGGGCCACGGGGATGCGGTCGAGACGGCCGTACGGGTCCCAGAACGACCACAGGTACAGGGCGCCGTACAGCAGCGGCAGCAGCAGGAGCGAGGCCATCGCCGCGCGCGGGAGCCTCCCCCTGCCGAACCGCCTGAGCTCAAGCGCGGCCAGCTTCGGCGAGCGCATCCGCCGCCTCCTTGTCGTCTCGGTCTCGTCGGTCTTGTTCGCGTTCCTCGCCGGACGGCTTGTCGGCGGAGCCGGTGGACACCGTGACGGCACCTTCGGGCGCCTCCCGGCACACCGCGAGGACGGTCGTCCCCGCTTCGGTGAGCGCGCGCAACAGCGCCCAGACCTCGGCCCGTTCGGGATCAGAGAGCTTCAGGTCGGTGTCGTCGACGCCAAGGAGCCGCGGGCGGCCGACCAGGGCCAGCGCCACGGAGAGCCGCAGTGCCTCGACCCGCTCCAGGTCCCGTACAGCGGTCCGCGAACCCTTGGGCAGGGCCTCCCGCTCCAGCCCGGCGGCGCTCAACGCGGAGTCGATCCGCAGCCGGGCCTCCGCCGCACGCTCATACCGGGGCCGCAGCAGCCCTCGTACGGAACCGCTGAACCGCCGCTGGAGCAGCGCCCGTTCGCGCAGGTGCTCGCCGACGGTCAGGGCGGGATCGAGGTCCGTTATCCCGGGCACATGCGCGAGCGCGCTGATCCTGCGGACGGCCGCCATCTGCTTCGGCAGGCGGAACGGCCCGACCGCCGCATGCCCCTCGGTGGGCTTCATGCGTCCGGTGAGCGAGAGCAGCAGGCATGTGCGCCCCGAGCCCGACGGCCCCTCGATCGCGATCAGTGAGCCGGGCTCCGCGTCGAGGCCCACTCCTTGGAACGCCCGGCCGCGAGGGCCCCTGAGGCCGAAGCCCTCAGCCGTGACGCCGAGACCACGCGGTCCGTCGGCACTTTCCCCCACCACTTTCCGCACCCCTTCCCACAAAACTTTGAACTGACTGGTCAGTGCAAAAGATAGCCCGAACGCTAGATCGAAGCAAAAGGCCAGGTCAGGACGCGTTGTCAGTGGCATACCTCACGATGAGCACATACGGCACGACCTGACATGGCGATGCCGTCACACAGACGACAGGAGGTTCGTCATGGCCAGCTACCACGCAGCCGCCGCCCGCCGGCGCCGCGCCACCGGCCCTGCCCCCTCACTGACCGGCCCGGCGAGCGACGTGCACCCCGTGCTCCGCCGGGCCACGGCCCCGCCCGCCGCCCTCGACCTGCTCGCCCAGGCCCGCGCCGGACTCGACGAGGCGGCCCTGCTGGAAACGCCGAACGAGCGCTACGCGACGGCCCACCTCGCGGCCCTGCGCACCGCCGCCGCCGTGCTCGCCGCCCGGGGCCGCCCGGAGCCCACCCCGAGGCGCCGGGCGAAGATCCGGAGTGCGTGGGAAGTGCTCCCCGAGATCGCGCCCGAACTCACCGAGTGGAGCGCCCTGTTCGCCTCCGGCGCCGGCCGCCGTGCCCGCGCGGAGGCAGGCATACAGGGCGCGGCCAGCAGCCGCGACGCCGACGACCTGCTGCGCGACGTGGCGATGTTCCTGCGCCTCGTCGAGCGCATGCTCGTCCTGCAGCCCGTACTGCCCCAGCCACGGCAGGACGCCGACCGGGAGGAACCAGACGTACCGGAGGTACCAGATGCGGGATGAACGGCGCAGGAGCCCGATGAGCGAGGTCGCGTCCGCCCAGGGGCGAGGCGCGGTCGTCCGCCGCGCGAGACGGAGGGCCGGACACAAGGCAGGAGGCAATAGGGTTGGCAGCGCCTGCACCTTCCCCTGGCCGCACACGTCCGGGGAAGGCATCCCTATCGCTCCGCCGTAGCCGAGGCGGTGCCGCGCTGAGGAGTCAACTGCCGTGTCGGACCCGTCGCGCCCCCGCGCTTCTCTCCGTACCGCCGTGGTCTGGGACGTCCTGAAGGACGCCCTCGACCGCCGGGTCAAGGCCACCGGCCGGGAGTCGCTCGACGTGCTCGACACGGGGGGCGGCAGCGGCAAGTTCGCGGTGCCCGCCGCCCGCCTCGGCCACCGCGTCACCGTCGTGGACCCCAGCCCGAACGCGCTGTTCGCGCTGGAGCGCCGGGCCGCCGAGGCCGGCGTCGCCGACCGGGTCCAGGGCGTCCAGGGCGACGCTCACGGCCTCTTCGACGTCGTCGAGCGCGGCGGCTACGACGTGGTTCTGTGCCACGGCGTACTCGAGTACGTGGACGACCCCGCCGAGGGCGTCGCCAACGCCGTGGCCGCATTGCGCCCCGCGGGAGTCCTCAGCCTGCTCGCTTCGGGCCTGGGCGGCGCGGTGCTCGCGCGCGCCCTGGCCGGACACTTCACCGAGGCCCGGCAAGCACTCGGCGACCCGGACGGCCGGTGGGGCGAGGGCGATCCCGTGCCCCGGCGCTTCACCGCCGAGCAGCTCACGGCTCTCGTCGAGGGCGCCGGTCTGCGCGTGGGCGCGGTACACGGCGTACGGGTCTTTGCGGACCTCGTCCCCGGAGTCCTCGTCGACACCGAGCCGGGGGCCCTGGACGCCCTGCTCAAGCTGGAGGCCGCGGCGGCTGAGCTGCCCGCCTTCCACTCCGTGGCGACCCAGCTCCATGTGCTCGGCGAGACCGGCGAAGCCGCCGATGCCTGAGCAGGCTCCCCTGCCCCGCCGCTGATCAGGAGCGCGGCGGCAGATGGAGTACGCCACAGCGCCCCCGCTCGTGCGCTCGGAGCCGTATGATCGGAGGAGACCGTCCGGCATGACGGGCCGGTCGCTGGGGAATGCACGCTTCAGTGAACCGGGGTGCCATGGCGGGATCCGGTTGGCTAATTGGCGTAGAGGGGCGGGTTTCACGGGGGCGATTCCCTGCCTATCCTGAAGGGGACCCCCGGTCGCCCCGGCGACTGCACGATGAGGAGGACTCCGTGCCGCTCTCGGAGCACGAGCAGCGAATGCTCGAGCAGATGGAGCGAGCGCTGTACGCCGAAGATCCCAAGTTCGCGACAGCGCTTGAGGGAAGCGGGCTGCGTACGTACACCCGGCGACGGGTTTACCAGGCGGTCGTCGGCTTCCTGGTTGGTATCGCGCTCCTCATGGCCGGAATGGTCGCACAGCAGATTTGGGTCAGCGTGGTGGGATTCCTCGTCATGCTGGGCTGCGCGGTGCTCGCCGTCACCGGTTGGCGCAAGGCCCCCAAGCCGGGCGAGCAGCCCGCCGCGGGTGCCGGTGCGCCGAGCGCTCCGCAAGCCCGCCGTCAGGGCCGGCAGCGGCGCTCCATGATGGACCGCATCGAGGAGCGCTGGCAGCGGCGCCGCGACGAACAAGGCCATTAGCCCCCGGGCGGAGAGCCAATACAGCGCGCAAGGGGTGACCACCTGGCGGTGGCCGCCCCTTCGGCATGCCTGCGTGCACCTCCGGCGGAGCACCGGCGTTGCTGCCCGGCTGAGGTGCGCCCAGCAGAGTTCGGTCACTTGCCCTCGCCCATGAGGCGTGCGGCACGCCTCCGGGGTCGACCGCGGGCCGCGTCCGTGCAAGTGCGGCGGGCCTCCGCGGCCTCCGTCGAGCTTCGCCCACGTGACGCTCACCGGCCCTCGCTCACGAGGTGTGCGGCACCACCGCACTGACCGGCGTACGGCACTTGAGCCCCGCTGACGTACGACACCGCACCTCACCCGGCGTTCCGGCACCGCACCGGCGTACGGCACCTGCGCCTCGCTGAAGCACGGCACCCGCATCCACCGGCGTACGACGGCCGCACCTCACCGCCGTACGACACAGGACCTCATCGGTGTACGGCACCCGCACACCCCCGGCGTACGACACCGCGCCCCGCCGATACGCCCAAGGGGGCGGGCGCCCACCGGACCGGGTAGGCGCCCCCTCCAAGGGCCAGGGTCAGGCTCCCTCAGCCGCTGCCCTCTCCCGCCGACGGCCGCCGGATCAGCGCCGTCAAGCGAGCCGTCGCCCGGGACTTGAGCGAGGCCCAGCTCGCCGAGACCGCCCACGCCACCCGTACAGCCGAGCGGGGCGCGAGCAGTGCTCTCAGGCGGGTGGCGGTGCTGACGGTGGCGCGCAGGCCGTCGGTCATCCTGCGGACGTCGTCGGCCAGACCCGGCGTGGGTCGGGGCCGCGGCGCGTACAGGACCTGCTCCACGGCGTCCGCGATCCGGTGCACGGAGGTCGCGGCCGCCGGATCGAGGTGCCCGATCCGGGTGATCCGGGCCGCCGCCTTGCGGGGCGTCTGGGACTCGTCCGGCGCGATACCGAAGTCCCAGGCCGTATCGGTCACTTCATGCCACGCGGCCAGCGTGTGAGCCGCCGCGTCGGTCTCGGTGCGGCCGTGCGTGCCGAGCCGTACGGCCCGTACTCTCACCCGCCACATCATCGGCAGCAGTGGTATCGCGAGCACGGCAAGACCGCCCAGGACCCACAACAGGATCTGGGGCCACGGCGGACCGTCGTCCGTCGCCGTGATCGCCGCCTCAGGAGACTCGCTGCCGCAGGGCTCCTGCAGCCTCTTCTCCTCCGCCGTGCAGCTCTCGCTGGTCGACGGGGCGGCCGTGGGAGCCCTTGGCGCGGCCTCCTGCGAAGTACCCGGCTCGGGGAGAGTGGTGCCCGGCGTGGTCGACCGGGTGTACTCCGGAACCGTGCCGCGGTTCGGCGTCGGCTCGAAGCGGGTCCAGCCCACGCCCTCGAAGTACAGCTCGGGCCAGGCGTGCGCATCCCGCAGGCCCACGGACATCGTGCCGTCCGACTGGGGCGAGCCGGGTGTGAAGCCGACCGCGACACGGGCCGGTATGCCCAGCGTGCGGGCCATCGAGGCCATCGCGAAGGAGAAGTGGACGCAGAAGCCCTCCTTGTCCCTCAGGAAGCGCTCGATCGCCTGCGAACCGCTGCCGACCTGCACCTCCGTGTCGTACACGAAGCCGCCCTCCAGGGCGAACCAGTCCTGGAGCTTCACCGCGCGCTCGTAGTTGTTGCTCGAACCCGCCGTGACCTGCCGCGCCGTGTCGTACACCACCGGAGGCAGCGAGTCCGGCACATCGGTGAACTCGCGCCGGAGCCACCCGGGCGGCTCCGGCGCGTCGGCGAGCTGCTCAGCGGTCGGCTGCACGATCAGGCTCTTGACGGAGTAGTCAAGGCCGCGCGTGGTCTGGCCGTGGTCGCCGACGAGCGTGCGCCCCACGGGCTCGTACCGCCACTTGCCGCTGATCCCCACCTGGCTGGCCGGGTAGGGCATGGGCAGCCAGTCCTGCGCGTACCAGTCCGCCGCCGAGATCCTTGTCTCGACCTCGGTGCGCTGGACGTCGTCCCCTAGACCGGGCGGCGTCGGGAAGCTGCCCGGCACATCTTCGATGTTGCGCTTGGACGGCTTCCATGCCGTGCCGTCGAACTCGTCGAGCGAGACGATCCGCAGATAAAGGTCCTGTGTGTCCTCGGAGTCGGTGTTGTACGACATGACCTGGCGGTCCTCGTCCACGTTCAGACTGTCGCGGAGCGAGACCAGGGGGTTCACCGCCGAGATCGTGCCGCCGCCTCCGGAGCCCGGGCCGACACCTGTTCCCGTACCGTCCAGCAGGCCGCCGTCGAGGGACGGCAGACCGAGCGGCACCACCAGGGCGACGCCGAGCGCGACGGCACCTATGCGCCGTCCCGTGCGGACCGGCGCGACCGCCCCCGGCGACGTGTCGGGACCCGGAGTGCGGGGTGCGCCGCCGAAGACCCGGCCCCACTGCGAGAGCCGGTCACGGCCTTCGGCGAGCAGCAGGAGCAGATAACCGGCGGCTGCCAGCAGGAACCACAGCCATCCGGCGCCGCCGTCCGAGAGCCCGGCCGCGACCGAGTACAGCGCGAGCAGCGGCAGCCCGGCCGGGGCCGCGCTGCGCAGCGTCACCGCGAGCGCGTCTACCGCCAGCCCGATCACCAGGACACCGCCGACCATCATCAGCCGGATGCCGTCGGACAGCGGCGCGGGAATCGCAAACCGCCCGACGTCCTCCCCACCCGTCTGCAGCAGCACCCCGAAGTGCTCGAACACCTCCGGGCCGGGGATGATCCCGAGGATGGCCTGCTCCCGGGCGAACATCAGCGTCAGCAGCACCAGGGTCACCAGGGCCTGCGCCGCGATCGTCAGCGGCCGGGCCAGCGGAACCCGTCGGGCCGCCGCGCCCACACCGGTCTGGATCGCGAGCAGGAACGCCGCCTGGAGAAGCCAGGTCGCCGGAGTGACCAGCGGCAGCAGCGCGCACGCCGCCATCAGCGTCGCCGCCGCGGAGAACAGCGCCAGTCGTGCACCTCCGCTCATGAGCGGCCTCCCGCCGCGCCCGTCGGCGTGACCTGATTGCGCTGCCGATCCGCCTCCCGCCACAGATCGGCGAGATCCGTACCCGGCAGCACGGTCACAGCGGTCCAGCCCGCCTCCCGCAGCATCCGAAGCTGCTCCTCGCTGTCCTCGTGGGCCTCACCCTGCACCCACGAGTCGCTGTCCAGCAGGAAGGCGACCGCCCCGCCGCTGCGCTGCCGCATCTTGGCGAGCACCGTCGCCTGCTCCTCGTCGAGGTCGCCGAGAAAAGCCACCAGAAGTCCTTCGTTCCCCCCGCGCAGCACGTCGTAAGCCGGGGACAGGCCCGTACCGTCGGAGTGGTCGATCACCGCCAGGGTGTCCATCATCAGACCTGCCGCATCCGCCGACTCCTGGTTGGCGCCCGCGAACCCGTCGGCCCCCTCGCCGGGCACCGAATTGCCGGTGTCCGTCAACAGCCTTACCGAAAAGCCTCGTTCGAGCATGTGCACCAGGGTGGACGCCGCACCTGACACGGCCCACTCGAAGGCCGAGTCCGGGCCCGCGCCCTCGAAGGCGATGCCCCGGGTGTCGAGGAGCACCGTGCAGCGGGCCCGCTGCGGCTGTTCCTCGCGGCGCACCATCAGCTCGCCGTAGCGCGCGGTCGAGCGCCAGTGGACCCGGCGCAGATCGTCGCCGTAGCGGTATCCGCGCGGGATCACGTCGTCCTCGCCGGCCAGGGCCAGTGAGCGGTTCCGCCCGTCGCCGTACCCCTTGGCCTCGCCGGTCAGCCGCACCGGCGGCAGCGGCTCCACGCGGGGGATGACCGTCAGGGTGTCGTACGTCGAGAAGGAGCGGGTCAGTTCGCACATCCCGAACGGGTCGCTGAGCCGCAGCTGGAGCGGGCCGAGCGGATAACGGCCGCGCAGGTCGGAACGCACGCGGTACGACACCTCGCGTCGGCCGCCCGCCTCCATCCGGTCCAGTACGAACCGGGGCCGCGGCCCCAGCACGTACGGCACCCGGTCCTGGAGCATCAGCAGTCCCGTGGGCAGCCGCGAGACATTGTCCATCCGCAGATGGACCCGGGCCTCGGACCCCGCGGGTACCCGCCCGGGCGAAAGGCGGCGGCTCCCCGCCACCCGGTAGCGCGTGCGGTACAGCACGGCCGCGCACACAAGTGGCAGCACGGCCAGCAGCAGTCCGACCCGGAGCAGATCGCTCTGCCCCAGGACGTACGCGCACACCGCGGCCGCCACGCCCGCCGCCAGGAAGGACCGCCCGCGCGTGGTGAGCCCGGCGAGTGCCGTACGCAGCCCGCCCTTGTCCTCCTCGGTCTGCGCCGCCGGCATGCCCCCGGTGGTCATCACAGCCTCCGGGGCGGCTGCTGGCCGAACTCCGGAGCCGGCCGGCCCATCGTCAGACCGCTCTGCGACACAGGCGCGGCGGGCACAGGGGTGCGCTGCAGGATCTCCAGCACGACCTGCTCGGCCGTACGGCGGTTCAGCTGGGCCTGTGCGGTCGGCAGCAGACGGTGGGCGAGAACCGCCACCGCGAGCGCCTGGACGTCGTCAGGAAGCGCGTAGTCCCGGCCGCTGAGCGCAGCGGACGCCTTCGACGCACGCAGCAGGTGGAGCGTCGCGCGCGGGGAGGCGCCCAGCCTCAGGTCGGGGTGGGTGCGGGTGGCGGCGACCAGGTCCACCGCGTAACGCCGCACCGGGTCGGCGACATGGACCGTGCGGACCGCGTCTATGAGCTTCACGACGTCGTGCGCGTGCGCCACCGGCTGGAGGTCGTCCAGCGGCGAGACCCCGCCGTGGATGTCCAGCATCTCCAGCTCGGCCTCCGCGCTGGGATAGCCGATGGAGACACGGGCCATGAAGCGGTCGCGCTGCGCCTCCGGCAGCGGATAGGTGCCCTCCATCTCGACCGGGTTCTGGGTGGCCACCACCATGAAGGGGCTGGGCAGTTCGTACGTATGCCCGTCGATGGTGACCTGGCGCTCCTCCATGGACTCCAGGAGTGCGGACTGCGTCTTGGGCGAGGCGCGGTTGATCTCGTCGCCGATCACGATCTGGGCGAAGATCGCGCCCGGCTTGAACTCGAATTCGCTGCGCTGCTGATCCCAGATGGACACCCCGGTGATGTCCGAGGGCAGCAGGTCCGGCGTGAACTGAATACGCCGCACCGAGCAGTCGATGGACCGCGCCAGTGCCTTGGCCAGCATGGTCTTGCCGACGCCGGGAACATCCTCGATCAGAAGATGTCCCTCGGCGAGCAGTACGGTCAGCGAAAGCCGTACGACCTCAGGCTTGCCCTCGATCACTCCCTCCACCGAACTGCGGACTCGCTCCACAGTGGTGGTCAGATCCGTAAGGCTCGCTCGATCGTCATAGGTCGTCACCCGGCCCTCCTCGGCCCGTTCTTTCTCCGGGCCGACGCTCACGACGCGAACCGGCCCACCTCGAACACGGACACCACGCGTGAAAAGTTCCGCGTGACGCCACACCCGCATTCTTGTTGCCGTTACCGGTTCGTGTCACTCGCCTGTGGACAACTGGCTGTGATATGTCGGGGCTTGCGGCCTTTGGGTGGGGTCAGGTGGGGTCAATCTCACGCAGGAGTCCCGTTTTCACATCGAACACAAAACCACGTACGTCGTCGGTGTGAACAAGGAATGGAGAAGTGCGTACCCGCTGCATGGACTGCCGTACGTCCTGTTCGACGTCCCGGAAGGCCTCCACCGCCCAGGCGGGACGCTGGCCCACCTCCATCTCCAAGTCGTGCCGGAACTCCTCGGTGAGGGATTCCAGACCGCAGCCGGTGTGGTGGATGAGGACGACGCTGCGGGTGCCGAGCGCCCGCTGGCTGATGGTGAGGGAGCGGATCACATCGTCGGTGACGACGCCCCCCGCGTTACGGATCGTGTGGCAGTCGCCCAACTCGAGGCCGAGCGCGTCGTGCAGGTCCAGACGGGCGTCCATGCAGGCCACGACCGCGACCTGCAGCACCGGGCGGGCATCCATGCCCGGGTCGCTGAACGCGGCGGCGTACCGCTCGTTGGCCTCGACGAGACGGTCGGTGACGGTGCCGCCGCCGGATATGGCGCCTTCGGGCTCGGTGGGAACGGATGCGGAAGTCGTCATACCCATGACGGTAATCGTCACAGTCCGTACATGCCTGCTGTGAGAGGGGACAAAGAACATCAACAAGCGTTGTTGTGAGCTAACCCACATGGGTGCTGGTGGATGCCGGTATGGGTGGTTCTTCGCGATGTGCCGCGTCGGTGGCGGAGGCGTTCCGCGACGCGCAGGGCGGCTGATTGACCGCGAGACGCGGTGGACTAAAGTGACGCGAACTGGGAGGCGAGAGTCTCCCAACTGGACTGTTGTCCCCCGGAGGACCCGGCGACAAGCCGGAATCTCCCCGCGTGCGCGGCGCGTACGTACGGCTCGGCCTCCTCCCGCTCCCGGTCGACGACGCTTCCGGCGCCGGCAGGCCTTCCCCTTCACCGAGCGAGAGGGGACCCGGTGGTACGTACGCCACGCCGGACTTGAGAGGGCCCCTTGAGCCAACGACATGTCCCGGTGATGCTCCAGCGGTGCCTGGACCTGTTGGCCCCGGCGCTGGAGCGGCCCGGAGCGGTCGTCGTCGACTGCACCCTCGGCCTCGGCGGCCACAGCGAGGCCCTGCTCACCCGGTTCCCCGAGGCCCGCCTCGTCGCCCTGGACCGCGACAAGGAGGCGTTGCGTCTCTCCGGAGAGCGGCTCGCCCCCTTCGGTGACCGGGCCACCCTGGTGCACGCCGTTTACGACGAACTCCCCGACGTACTCGACCGGCTCGGCCTCCCGCGCGTCGAGGGCGTCCTCTTCGACCTCGGCGTCTCCTCCATGCAGCTCGACGAGGCTGAGCGCGGGTTCGCGTATGCCCAGGACGCCCCGCTCGACATGCGCATGGACCAGTCGACCGGCGTGAGCGCGGCCGAGGTGCTCAACACGTACCCGCCGGGCGAACTCGTACGGATCCTGCGGGTGTACGGCGAGGAGAAGCAGGCCAAGCGGATCGTGTCCGCGATCGTGCGTGAGCGCGAGAAGGAGCCCTTCAGCAACAGTGCGCGTCTCGTCGAGCTGATCCGGAACGCGCTGCCACAGGCCGCCAAGCGCACCGGGGGCAACCCGGCCAAGCGGACCTTCCAGGCACTGCGTATCGAGGTCAACGGCGAACTCACCGTCCTGGAGAGGGCGATTCCCGCGGCCGTGGAGGCGCTGGCCGTCGGTGGCCGGATCGCCGTCCTGTCGTATCACTCGCTGGAGGACCGGCTGGTCAAGCAGGTGTTCGCGGCCGGTGCGGCCACCACCGCTCCGGCCGGCCTGCCGGTGGTGCCCGAGCGCTATCAGCCCCGGCTGAAGCTGCTGACGCGCGGTGCGGAGCTGCCCACGGAGGAAGAGATCGCTCAGAACCGGCGGGCCGCGCCGGCGCGGCTGCGCGGGGCACAGCGCATCAGGGAGTCCATGGAATGAGGGGCGTGAGGCACAAGAAGGGGGCGGGTGAGTGAGCAGGAAACCCGAACTGAGGGGGCGCGCCGCCCGGCTCGCCCGGCTCATCCCGTCCGGTTCCGGACAGGCTGCCCGCACCCCCTTCGTCCTGCTCGTCGTGCTCCTCCTGGGCGGCGGCCTCATCGCGTTGCTGGTGCTGAACTCCGCTCTGAGTGAGGGGGCGTTCAAGCTCGACGACCTCCAGGACGACACGAAGAGCCTCACCGACGAGGAGCAGGCGCTCCAGCGGGACGTGGACGCCTACTCCGCCCCCGACGCCCTCAAGCGCCGCGCCCGCGAGCTGGGCATGGTCCCCGGCGGCGACCCCGCGTTTCTCAACCCCGACGGGACAGTGCGAGGGGTTCCTGAAGCCGCCCAGCAGTCCTCGGTACGCGTCCCCTTGGTGCTGTCGCCCGAGACGCTCGACTCCGCACGGAAGCCGAAGCCGAAGCCGGATTCGAAGCCGACGCCCACGCCGAAGGCGACACCCACCCCGAAGCCCACGCCCACCGCGAGCCGCGCCGCCTCCCCGAAGGCCCAGCCCCCCACCCCGTCCACGCAGCCCCCTACGACCCCCGGCAGGTGACGGAAGTGTCCGACAAGGAACGCCCGCGCCGCCGCGTGCCGTCGCCCGCCAGGCCCGTACGCCCCGCCAGTCGGCGCCCGGTGCCCGGTGCCCGCCCCGCGCGCCGCCCGGCCGCGGCCCGCGCGGGGCGCTCACAGGGGCCGCGCATGATCCGGCTGGGCAGCCCCCGCCCCCGGCTGCGCCTGGTCAGCCTCGCCCTGACGCTGGTGATGATCGCCTTCGTGGTGCGGCTGCTTCAGGTGCAGGCGGTCGACGCGAGCGTGTACTCGGCCAAGGCTGAACAGAACCGGTATCTGAGCCGCACGCTGACGGCCGAGCGCGGCGGGATCACCGACCGCAACGGCGTCGAGCTGGCAGCCAGCGTGGACGCGAACGACATCACGGCCGACCCCACGATGTTCACGCGGAAGGCGACGAAGGTCGACGACGCCCCAGAGCAGGCCGCCGCGCTGCTCGGTCCGATCCTCGGCAAGGAACCCGCCGAGCTCGCCGAGAAGCTCCGGACGAAGGGCACCCAGTACGTCGTGCTGGCCCGTCGCCAGACCCCGCAGGTCTGGACGCAGATCAACGACCTGAAGACGACGCTCGCGGAGAAGGCGCAGAAGGACAGGACGGCCGTGAACGTGCTCGCGGGCGTCTTCCAGGAGCCCAGCAGCAAGCGGGTCTATCCCAACGGCGACCTCGGCGCCGGGATACTGGGCTGGGTCAACGCCGACGGCAAGGGCGGCGGCGGTATCGAGCAGCAGCTGAACGAGGAACTGTCCGGCAAGGACGGCAAGATCCGCTACGCCCAGGCCGGTGGCCACCGGGTCCCGACCGCGGGCAGTACCGAAACGCCCGCCGTGGCCGGTTCCGAGGTCGAGCTGACCATCGACCGCGACATTCAGTGGGCCGCGCAGAACGCCATCACCGAGCAGGTGAAGGAGTCCAAGGCGGACCGCGGCTATGTGATCGTGCAGGACAACAAGACCGGCGAGGTCCTCGCGATGGCCAACTCACCCGGCTTCGACCCGAACGACCTCTCACAGGCGGGCTCGGCGGCGCTCGGCAACGCGGCCCTCCAGGACGCGTACGAACCCGGCTCCACCGCGAAGGTCATGTCGATGGCGGCCGTCCTGGAGGAGAACGTCGCCACGCCCTCGACGCATGTCACGGTGCCCAACCGGCTGCACCGCGGCGACCGGCTCTTCAAGGACGACATCGACCACCCGACCTGGTACCTGACGCTCAACGGCGTCCTCGCCAAGTCCAGCAACATCGGCACCATCCTGGCGACCGGCCAGCTCGGCAAGACGCAGCAGAAGGCCAACCAGGTCCTCTACTCGTATCTGCGCAAGTTCGGTATCGGCAGCCCCACCGGGCTCGGCTTCCCGGGCGAGACGGACGGCATCCTCGCGCCCGCCGAGAAGTGGTCGACCTCGCAGCAGTACACGATTCCTTTCGGCCAGGGCGTGTCGATCAACGCGATGCAGGCGGCCTCCGTCTACTCGACGATCGCGAACGGAGGCGTACGCGTCGAGCCGACCCTCGTACGAGGCACCAAGGGAGCGGACGGCCGCTTCACGCCGGCTCCGAAGCCCCAGAAGACAAGGGTCGTGAGCGAGAAGACGGCGAAGACACTGGCGCAGATGCTGGAGTCCGTCGTGGACGACGAGGAGGGCACCGGCACCAAGGCCCGTATCCCCGGCTACCGCGTCGCGGGGAAGACGGGCACCGCCAACCGGGTGGATCCGGCCACCGGCCGCTACCGCGGCTACACCTCGTCGTTCGCCGGCTTCGCACCCGCCGACAACCCCCGGGTGACCGTGTACTGCGCGATCCAGAACGCCACCAAGGGCAGCTACTTCGGCGGCCAGATCTGCGGGCCCGTCTACAAGGAGGTCCTGGAGTTCGCCCTCAAGACCCTCCAGGTGCCGCCCACCGGAGACGCGCCCGCCCGGCTTCCGGTCACCTTCACACCCTGACCAGCGCCGGACTCGTCCGGTCACCCGGAACACCCATCAGGAACCAATTCGTGACAACGATCACTCCCGACCCGGGGAAACATCCGGAGCCCCGCCCCTCGCTTCGCCCAGCCGGGGGCGCGCCCGGTACGCTCACCGCCGTGCCACACGCTGATCAGTCCCAAACCACCCAGAAGGGCGTTCCTGTGACATTTCCGGGGCCGCCGCGACCGGTTCAGGTCTCCGCCACAGACCTGGCGGACCTCGCCGATCAGCTGGGTGTCACCGCCCTCGCTGCGGCCGAGGTCACGGGCATCACCCACGACTCCCGGGCCGTGCGCCCCGGCGATCTCTACGCCGCCCTGCCCGGCGCGCGGCTGCACGGCGCCGATTTCGTGACGCAGGCCGCGGGCCTGGGTGCGGTGGCGGTGCTCACGGACCCGACCGGCGCCGAGCGCGCCGCCGAGACCGGCCTTCCGGTCCTCGTCGTCGGCAATCCGCGCGGACGGATGGGCGAGCTGGCGGCCACGATCTACGGCCACCCCGGCCGCGATCTCCTCCAGATCGGCATCACCGGCACGTCGGGCAAGACCACGACGGCGTACCTCATCGAGGGCGGCCTCAAGACGGTCCGCAGCACCGGACTCATCGGCACCGTCGAAACGCGCATCGGCGACGAGCGCATCAAGTCGGAGCGGACGACTCCCGAGGCCACCGACCTCCAGGCGCTGTTCGCGGTGATGCGCGAGCGCGGCGTGGACGCGGTCGCCATGGAGGTCTCCAGCCACGCACTGGTCCTCGGCCGGGTCGACGGCTGTGTCTTCGACATCGCGGTCTTCACCAACCTCAGCCCGGAGCACATGGAGTTCCACTCCGACATGGAGGACTACTTCCGGGCCAAGGCGCAGCTGTTCACGCCGAAACGCAGCAGGTTCGGCGTAGTCAACTTTGATGACGAGTACGGACGGAGGCTCGTCAAGGAAGCCACCGTCCCTGTGGTGACGTTTTCCGCCGAGGGACACCCGGACGCCGACTGGCGCGCCGAGGACGTCGAGGTGGGTCCGCTGGACTCGACGTTCGTCGCGATCGGCCCCAAGGGGGAGCGGATCAGCGCCAAGTCGCCGCTCGCGGGCCCCTTCAACGTCGCCAACACGCTCGCTGCGATCGTCGCCCTGGCCGCCGCGGGGCTCGACGCGCAGACCGCGGCCGACGGCATCGCGGCCGTACCGGGTGTTCCGGGCCGGCTGGAACGCGTGGACGCCGGTCAGCCGTACCTGGCGGTCGTCGACTACGCCCACAAGACGGACGCCGTGGAATCCGTGCTGCGCGCACTGCGCAAGGTCACCGAGGGCAGGCTGCACATCGTGCTCGGCTGCGGCGGAGACCGCGACAAGTCCAAGCGGATGCCGATGGGCGCCGCCGCGGCCCGCCTAGCCGACACCGCCGTACTGACGTCGGACAACCCCCGCTCCGAGGACCCCCTCGCGATCCTCGCCACCATGCTCGCGGGCGCCGCCGACGTGCCGGCGCACGAGCGCGGCGAGGTCGCGGTCTTCGAGGACCGGGCCGCCGCGATCGCCGCGGCCGTCGCCCGGGCCGAGCCCGGCGACACCGTGCTGGTCGCGGGCAAGGGCCATGAGCAGGGCCAGGACATCGCCGGAGTGGTCCGTCCCTTCGACGACCGCCAGGTGCTTCGCGAAGCTATCCAGAAGACCCAGGGATGAACTTGTGATCGCCCTCCCTCTCGCCGAGATCGCCTCAGTCGTCGGCGGGCAGACGTACGACATACCGGATCCGTCGGTCCAGATCACCGGACCGGTCGTCAGGGACTCCCGTGAGGTGGAGCCAGGCAGCCTGTTCGTCGCCTTCGTGGGCGAGCGCGTGGACGGTCACGACTTCGCCGCACAGGTCGTCGAGGAGGGCGCCGCCGCCGTTCTGGCGTCCCGGCCCGTCGGCGTGCCCGCGATCGTCGTGGACGACGTCCAGGCCGCCCTCGGGGCCCTCGCCCGCCATGTCGTCCAGCGGCTCGGCGCGACCCTCGTGGCACTCACCGGCTCCGCCGGCAAGACCAGCACCAAGGACCTGATCGCGCAGGTACTCCAGCGCAAGGCCCCGACCGTCTTCACGCCGGGCTCGCTCAACAACGAGATCGGGCTGCCGCTCACCGCGCTCAGCGCCACCGAGGAGACGAAGTTCCTCGTCCTGGAGATGGGCGCCCGCGGTGTCGGCCACATCCGCTACCTCGCGGAGCTGACCCCGCCGAAGATCGGCCTCGTCCTGAACGTCGGCACCGCCCACATCGGGGAGTTCGGCGGGCGGGAACAGATCGCCCAGGCGAAGGGCGAGTTGGTGGAAGCGCTCCCCGAAGAGGGCGCCGCGATTCTCAACGCCGACGATGCCCTCGTACGCGCCATGGCATCCCGTACGAAGGCACGCGTACTCCTCTTCGGAGAGTCCGGCGAAGCGGACGTACGGGCCGAGAACGTGCGGCTCACGGAGAGCGGACAGCCCGCGTTCAGGCTTCACACACCCTCCGGTGCAAGCGATGTGACCATGCGCCTGTACGGTGAGCACCACGTGTCGAACGCGCTCGCCGCGGCCGCCGTCGCCCATGAGCTGGGCATGTCCGCAGACGAGATCGCCGTCGCGCTCTCCGAGGCGGGCTCCCTCTCCCGCTGGCGGATGGAGGTCACCGAGCGCCCGGACGGCGTGACGGTCGTCAACGACGCCTACAACGCGAACCCCGAATCCATGCGGGCGGCTCTGCGCGCGCTGGCTGCCATGGGCGGAGCCTCACGGGCAAGGGGGGGCCGGACCTGGGCGGTGCTCGGCAAGATGGCCGAGCTCGGGGACGAGGCGCTCGCCGAGCACGACGCGGTCGGACGGCTCGCCGTCCGGCTCAACGTCAGCAAGCTCGTCGCGGTCGGGGGCAGGGAAGCGTCCTGGCTCCAACTGGGCGCATATAACGAGGGTTCGTGGGGTGAGGAGTCGGTGCACGTGTCCGACGCACAGGCGGCTGTCGACCTGTTGCGCAATGAGCTGCGCCCGGGGGACGTCGTGCTCGTGAAGGCGTCCAGATCGGTGGGGCTCGAGTGGGTGGCCCAGGCGTTGCTCGAGGGTGCCGAGGGTGAGGTCGCCGCCCGATGATGAACCAGATCCTGTTCTCGGGAGTCATCGGCCTCTTCCTGACTCTCGTGGGCACCCCTCTGCTGATCAAACTCCTTGCCCGCAAGGGCTACGGTCAGTACATCCGCGACGACGGCCCGCGCGAGCACCACGCCAAGCGCGGTACGCCGACCATGGGCGGCATCGCCTTCATCCTGGCCACGATCATCGCGTACTTCCTCAGCAAGGTGATCACCGGCAAGCCGCCGACGTTCTCCGGGTTGCTGGTCCTCGGGCTGATGGGCGGCATGGGCCTGGTTGGTTTCCTCGACGACTACATCAAGATCGTCAAGCGGAGGTCGCTCGGTCTGCGGGCCAAGGCCAAGATGGCCGGCCAGCTGATCGTCGGCATCAGCTTCGCCGTGCTCTCGCTGCAGTTCGCGGACAGCCGGGGCCAGACGCCGGCCTCCACGAAGCTCTCCTTCGTACAGGACTTCGGCTGGACCATCGGCCCGGTGCTGTTCGTGGTCTGGGCGCTGTTCATGATCCTCGCCATGTCGAACGGCGTGAACCTCACCGACGGTCTGGACGGCCTCGCCACCGGCGCCTCCGTCATGGTCTTCGGCGCGTACACGTTCATCGGCGTCTGGCAGTTCCAGGAGTCCTGCGCCAACGGGGAGACGCTGACCAACCCGACCGCCTGCTTTGAAGTACGCGATCCACTCGACCTCGCGGTCGTCGCCTCCGCGCTGATGGGCGCCTGCTTCGGCTTCCTGTGGTGGAACACCTCGCCCGCCAAGATCTTCATGGGCGACACCGGCTCTCTGGCGCTCGGCGGCGCGCTCGCCGGACTCGCCATCTGCTCCCGCACCGAGCTGCTGCTCGCGCTGCTCGGCGGTCTCTTCGTCCTGATCACCATGTCGGTCGTCATCCAGGTCGGCTCCTTCCGGCTGACCGGGAAGCGCGTCTTCCGCATGGCCCCGCTCCAGCACCACTTCGAACTCAAGGGGTGGTCCGAAGTCCTTGTCGTGGTCCGCTTCTGGATCATCCAGGGCATGTGCGTGATCGTGGGTCTGGGTCTCTTCTACGCAGGGTGGGCAGCCGACAAGTGACCACTTGGCAGGGCCGGAACATCACCGTCGCCGGCCTCGGCGTGAGCGGCATCAGCGCCGCCCGCGCCCTGGTCGGCCTCGGCGCGTCCGTCACGGTCGTCGACGGGGGCTCCTCCCCGGCACACCGGGAGCGGGCCGACTCCCTTGAGGCAGAAGGCATTTCGGTACGTCTTGCCGACGCCGAGACCCTTCCCGAGGGCACCGACCTCGTGGTCACCTCGCCGGGCTGGAAGCCCACCTCGCCGCTCTTCGCCGCAGCCGCGAAGGCGGGCGTGGACGTCGTCGGCGACGTGGAGATCGCCTGGCTCCTGCGTGGCCCGGACGCCGCGCCCTGGCTCGCCGTCACGGGCACCAACGGCAAGACCACCACCACGCAGATGCTCGCGTCGATCCTGAGCGCCGCGGGCCTGCGTACGGCCGCCGTCGGCAATATCGGCACGCCGATCATCGATGTCGTGCTGAGCGAGGAGCCGTATGACGTCCTCGCCGTCGAACTCTCCAGCTACCAGCTGCACTGGGCGCCCTCCCTGCGCGCCCACTCCGCCGTCGTGCTCAACATCGCGCCCGACCACCTCGACTGGCACGGCTCCATGGAGGCGTACGCCGCCGACAAGGGCCGTATCTACGAGGGCAATCGGGTCGCCTGCGTCTACAACGTCGCGGACAAGGCCACCGAGGACTTGGTGCGCGCGGCGGACGTCGAGGAGGGGTGCCGGGCGGTCGGCTTCACGCTGGGTACGCCCGGGCCGTCCCAACTCGGCGTCGTGGAGGGCCTGCTGGTCGACCGCGCCTTCGTCGAGGACCGGCACAAACAGGCCCAGGAACTCGCGGAGGTCGGCGACGTCCAGCCGCCCGCCCCGCACAACATCGCCAACGCCCTTGCGGCGGCGGCCCTCGCGCGCGCCTACGGGGTGCCCGCAGCGGCCGTACGAGACGGTCTGCGGGCGTTCCGTCCGGACGCGCACCGCATCCAGCACATCGCCGATGTCGGCGGGATCGCCTACATCGACGACTCCAAGGCCACCAACACGCATGCCGCGGAAGCCTCTTTGGCGGCGTACGAGTCGATCGTGTGGATCGCCGGAGGGCTCGCCAAGGGCGCGACCTTCGACGAGCTGGTCGCCAAGTCGGCAAAGCGACTTCGGGGCGTCGTCCTGTTCGGTGCCGACCGGGCCCTGATCCGGCAGGCGCTGGCGCGACACGCGCCCGAAGTACCGGTCGTCGACCTCGACCGGACCGACACTGGGGCGATGCTCGAGGCCGTCCAGGAGGCGACGCGGCTCGCCCGCACGGGAGACACGGTGCTCATGGCTCCCGCCTGTGCCTCCATGGACATGTTCACCAACTACAACCAGCGCGGCGACATGTTCGCGGAGGCCGTCCGCGAACTCGGCGCCGCCAGCGCCTGACTCGGCTGCTGCCGCGCCGGGAGGCGCCCCGGTACCTCTGGGAGGGACGCGTGACGCCATCGTGGCCGGTGCATCGTGGGCCGCTGGGCGGTGCCGATGTCCGGTAACCGCACCGGCCGGCCCTCCGCCCCGCGCACCACCGGGCGCCCCGCAGTCCCCAATCCGGGTGACAACCCCGTGCGCCGTCTCTACACGAGTGCGCGCCGTGCCTGGGACCGGCCGCTGACCGCGTACTACCTGATCCTCGGAAGCAGCATGCTGATCACCGTGCTGGGGATCGTGATGGTGTACTCGGCCTCCCAGATCACGGCGCTGCAACTGTCGCTGCCGGGGACGTACTTCTTCCGGAAGCAGTTCCTGGCGGCCGTGCTGGGCACCGTACTGCTGCTGCTCGCCTCACGGATGCCGTCCAAGCTGCACCGCGCGCTGGCGTATCCGATGCTCCTGGGCTCGGTCTTCCTGATGGTCCTGGTGCAGATCCCGGGGATAGGGGTGGCGGTGAACGGCAACCAGAACTGGATTTCCATCGGCGGCCCGTTTCAGCTGCAGCCCAGCGAGTTCGGCAAGCTCGCGCTCGTGCTGTGGGGCGCCGATCTGCTCGCCCGCAAACAGGACAAGCGGCTGCTGACCCAGTGGAAGCACATGCTGGTGCCGCTCGTGCCGGTGGCCTTCATGCTGCTCGGACTGATCATGCTCGGCGGCGACATGGGCACGGCGATCATCCTCACCGCGATCCTGTTCGGGCTGCTCTGGCTGGCCGGAGCCCCCACGCGGCTCTTCGCGGGCGTACTGGCCATCGCCGGGACGATCGGTCTGATGCTGATCACGACCAGCCCGAACCGTATGGCGCGGCTGTCCTGCATCGGCGCCACCGAGCCCGGACCGAACGACACCTGCTGGCAGGCCGTACACGGAATCTACGCCCTCGCCTCCGGCGGAATTTTCGGGTCCGGCCTCGGTGCGAGCGTGGAGAAATGGGGCCAACTCCCCGAAGCACACACCGACTTCATCTTCGCCGTTACCGGTGAGGAACTGGGCCTGGCGGGGACGCTGTCGGTACTCGCCCTCTTCGCGGCTCTAGGCTATGCGGGTATCCGCGTGGCCGGACGCACGGAGGACCCCTTCGTGAGGTACGCCGCGGGAGGCGTGACCACCTGGATCACGGCCCAGGCCGTGATCAACATCGGTGCGGTGCTCGGCCTGCTGCCGATCGCCGGAGTCCCGCTCCCGCTGTTCTCCTATGGGGGTTCCGCTTTGCTGCCGACCATGTTCGCCATCGGGCTCCTGATCGCCTTCGCGCGGGAGGATCCCGCTGCGCGGGCGGCGCTTGCGATGCGACAACCACGCTTTGGTAGAAAGCGGGCTGGAGGTTCCGGAACCAGTCGGAGACCTCGGAGCTGGAACACGATGCGACGGCGTGCCTCGGCGCGTTCGTCCGGAGAGCGGTGAATTTCGGTGCATGTCGTACTCGCCGGTGGAGGGACCGCCGGCCACATCGAGCCCGCGCTCGCCCTCGCGGACGCCCTGCGCAGGCAGGACCCGACCGTGGGCATCACGGCCCTGGGCACGGAGCGCGGACTCGAGACCCGGCTCGTACCCGAGCGGGGTTATGAACTCGCGCTGATCCCCGCCGTCCCGCTGCCCCGCAAACCCACCCCCGAGCTGATCACCGTCCCCGGGCGGCTGCGCGGCACGATCAAGGCGGCCGAGCAGATCCTGGAGCGCACCAAGGCCGACGCCGTCGTCGGCTTCGGCGGCTATGTCGCCCTGCCCGGCTACCTCGCGGCCAAGCGCCTCGGCGTCCCGATCGTCATCCACGAGGCCAACGCCCGGCCCGGCCTGGCCAACAAGATCGGTTCGCGGTACGCGGCTCAGGTCGCCGTGTCCACTCCGGACAGCAAGCTCCGCGGCGCCCGCTACATCGGCATCCCGCTGCGCCGCACCATCGCCACCCTGGACCGTGCCGCGGTACGCCCCGAGGCCCGCGCCGCCTTCGGTCTCGACCCCGCCCTGCCGACCCTGCTGGTCTCCGGCGGCTCGCAGGGCGCCCGCCGCCTCAACGAGGTGGTCCAGCAGGTCGCCCCGTACCTCCAGCAGGCCGGTATCCAGGTCCTGCACGCGGTCGGCCCCAAGAACGAAATGCCGCACGTCCAGCAGATGCCGGGGATGCCCCCGTACATCCCGGTACCGTACGTGGACCGGATGGATCTCGCGTACGCCGCGGCCGACATGATGCTCTGCCGGGCGGGTGCGATGACCGTCGCCGAACTCGCCGCCGTCGGACTGCCCGCCGCGTACGTCCCGCTGCCGATCGGCAACGGCGAACAGCGGCTGAACGCCCAGCCGGTGGTAAAGGCCGGCGGCGGACTCCTCGTCGACGACGCGGAACTGACGCCCCAGTGGGTCCAGGCCAACGTCCTGCCCGTGCTCGCGGATCCGCACCGGCTGTTCGAGATGTCCCGTGCCGCCTCGGAGTTCGGCCGTCGGGACGCCGACGAACTGCTCGTCGGGATGGTGTACGAGGCGATCGCGTCACGCCGTTAGCGCGTGGCAGAAGGCAGGGGAGCGTGGCCGGACCGACGACCGCCGAGCGTGACGCGCGAGGTGAACGCCAGCGACCTCAGTCCGGCCCACCCCGGCCGCCCCGCCTCAGGAGGCTGCTCCGGCCTCGTACGCTCCTCGTGCTGCTCGTCTGTGTCGTGCTCCTTGCCGGGGGTGGCGTTTGGGTGCTCTACGGCTCGCAATGGCTGCGGGTGGAGCGCGTATCGGCATCAGGGATGCGGGTTCTGACGGACGAGCAGGTGCTCGCGGCGGCGGACGTTCCGGTCGGGTCGCCGTTGATTTCCATCGACACCGAGGCGATTGAGGCAAGACTGCGTCGGAAATTGCCCCGAATTGACTCGGTTGATGTCATCCGTTCCTGGCCCGATGAAATCGGGCTGAAAGTGAAAGAACGCACTCCGGTTCTGATGGTGAAAAAAGGTGGAAACTTCGTAGAAGTGGACGCCAAGGGGGTGCGATATGCCACGGTTCCGCGCGCTCCGAAGGGCGTACCGGAACTGAAATTGACGGTGACTCAGTCCTCCTCCGGAACCTCGCAGTCCGCGAGCCTGAGACGCTTCAGAACGGGCCGGCTGGTGCGTGAGGCGGTGCGCGTCGCGGGTGCGCTTCCGGCCGCCGTCGCGCGCGAGACCCGTACGGTCAAGGTCCGTTCGTACGACTCCATCTCGCTTGAGTTGAGCGGAAACCGGACCGTCGCGTGGGGTAGTGCCGGCAAGGGCCGTGCGAAGGCCAGAACGCTGACCGCTCTCATGAAAGCCGCATCCGGGGCACGGCACTTCGATGTCAGCGTTCCCACCGCCCCTGCGTCATCAGGGAGTTGACGCACATACGCGCAGGCCAGCACCCTGGTTGGGCAGTGCTACGGCTGATCACATAGGGTGAAAAGAAAAACGGGAGGTTCGGCGTGTTCGTTGAACGTGCGCCACTTGTCGACTTAGTGTCCTGTTCGGAAGAGTCCAGGGAACAGACACACTGGTAACCCTAAACTTCAGCGTTAGGGTTCGGGTCGGCGTTCGGACCGTCCCATTCGGCATCAGTCGTCGGATCGCGCGACCACGCGAGGCGGCGACACGTAACTCGAGGCGAGAGGCCTTCGACGTGGCAGCACCGCAGAACTACCTCGCAGTCATCAAAGTCATCGGTGTCGGCGGCGGTGGTGTCAATGCCATCAACCGGATGATCGAGGTCGGTCTCAAGGGCGTCGAGTTCATCGCCATCAACACCGACGCGCAAGCTCTGTTGATGAGCGACGCCGACGTCAAGCTCGACGTTGGCCGTGAACTCACCCGCGGACTCGGCGCCGGAGCCAACCCGGCCGTCGGCCGCAAGGCCGCCGAGGATCACCGTGAGGAGATCGAGGAGGTCCTCAAGGGGGCCGACATGGTCTTCGTGACGGCCGGTGAAGGCGGCGGCACCGGCACCGGCGGCGCGCCCGTCGTGGCCAACATCGCCCGTTCCCTCGGCGCCCTCACCATCGGCGTGGTCACCCGCCCGTTCACATTCGAGGGCCGGCGCCGCGCCAACCAGGCGGAGGACGGCATCGCCGAGCTCCGCGAAGAGGTCGACACCCTCATCGTCATCCCGAACGACCGGCTGCTGTCCATCTCGGACCGCCAGGTCAGCGTGCTCGACGCCTTCAAGTCCGCCGACCAGGTGCTGCTCTCCGGTGTCCAGGGCATCACCGACCTCATCACCACTCCTGGCCTCATCAACCTCGACTTCGCCGACGTCAAGTCCGTGATGTCCGAAGCGGGTTCGGCACTCATGGGTATCGGCTCGGCCCGCGGTGACGACCGTGCGGTGGCCGCCGCCGAGATGGCGATCTCCTCGCCGCTCCTGGAAGCCTCCATCGACGGCGCCCGAGGCGTCCTGCTCTCCATCTCCGGCGGCTCCGACCTCGGCCTGTTCGAGATCAACGAGGCCGCCCAGCTGGTGAGCGAGGCCGCACACCCCGAGGCCAACATCATCTTCGGCGCGGTGATCGACGACGCACTGGGCGACGAGGTCCGGGTCACCGTCATCGCGGCCGGCTTCGACGGCGGACAGCCCCCGTCCAAGCGGGACAACGTCCTCGGCTCCTCCGCCAAGCGCGAGGAGTCCACGCCGGTACGGCCCTCCGAGAGCCGCCCGTCCTTCGGCTCGCTCGGCAGCGTCACGCCGCGCGAGGAGACGCCGGAACCCGCCCCCGAGCCGGTGAACGAACTGCCGGTCGCCCCGCCGGTCCCGCCGTCGCGGACCTACTCCGACAGCGCGGCCGAAGAGCTGGACGTGCCGGACTTCCTCAAGTGATAGGACATCGCTCCGAAACGAGCACAGCGGGCGGCGCGCATTTCGCCTTCACCGACCGGTGGGGCGGGGTGAGCGCCGTTCCGTACGAGGAGCTCAACCTCGGCGGAGCCGTCGGTGACGACCCCGACGCCGTACGCACCAATCGTGAACTGGCCGCCAAGTCACTCGGCCTCGACCCGGCCCGGGTCGTCTGGATGAACCAGGTGCACGGGCGGGACGTAGCGGTGATCGACGAACCCTGGGGAGACCGTCCTGTGCCGGAGGTCGACGCCGTCGTCACCACCCTCCCCCACTCTCGGCTTCGCTCGAGCGGGGGGACCCCCACCTCTCTCGCCCTCGCCGTCCTCACCGCCGACTGCACGCCCGTCCTGCTCGCCGACCCGGTCGCCGAAGTTGTGGCCGCCGCTCACGCGGGACGGCCCGGCATGGTCGCCGGGGTCGTGCCCGCGGCCGTCACGGCGATGGTCGAACTCGGCGCGGAGCCGGGCCGGATCGTCGCCCGCACCGGCCCCGCCGTCTGCGGCCGCTGCTACGAAGTGCCGGACGCGATGCGCGCCGAGGTCGCGGCCGTCGAGCCGGCGGCGTACGCCGAGACCAGTTGGGGAACTCCGGCGGTCGACGTGACCGCGGGAGTGCACGCACAGCTGGAGCGGCTCGGGGTGCGCGACCGGGAGCAGTCGCCGGTGTGCACGCTCGAATCGAGCGACCACTTCTCGTACCGCCGCGATCGCACCACCGGTCGGCTCGCGGGCTATGTGTGGCTGGACTGATGGGTCATGACGGACCGTAAGGCACAACTCGCCAGAAACCTCACGCACGTTGAAGAACGCATCACGGCGGCCTGCGTGGCTGCGGGCCGCAAGCGCGAAGAGGTGACCCTGATCGTGGTCACCAAGACCTACCCCGCGAGCGATGTCCGGACCCTGTCGGAGCTCGGTGTACGTCACGTCGCCGAGAACCGGGACCAGGACGCGGCGCCCAAGGCCGCCGAGTGCTCGGATCTTCCCCTCACCTGGCACTTCGTCGGTCAGTTGCAGACCAACAAGGTGCGTTCCGTGGTCGGTTATGCGGGAATTGTGCAGTCGGTCGACCGGGCCAGGCTCGTTACGGCTCTGTCGAAGGAAGCGGTACGTGCCGGGCGGGAGGTGGGCTGCCTCATCCAGGTCGCGCTCGACGCGGACGAGAGCGGCCGGGGGGTACGCGGGGGCATCGGGCCCGACGGAGTCGAAGAGTTGGGCGAGCTTGTCGCTGAGTCTCCGGGGTTGCGACTTGACGGACTGATGACCGTCGCTCCGCTCACCGGACCCTACGCGGGGCGTGAACGGGCGGCGTTCGAGCGGCTGATGGATTTGTCGACTGACCTGCGCAGGGCTCATCCGACTGCGAACATGGTCTCGGCAGGGATGAGTTCGGACCTCGAACAGGCCGTGGCGGCCGGAGCGACACATGTACGCGTCGGCACCGCGGTACTCGGAGTCCGTCCCGGGCTCGGGTAACGTCGCCAAGAAGTCGGACCACAGCAGAAAATATGGTCATTACCGCCGAAAGCGGGCATAACGACCTCGTGGATCGCGGGCACTTGGCAATAGTCAGCCGATCCACCACAGAGCGGAGGACTCAGAGCAATGGCCGGCGCGATGCGCAAGATGGCGGTCTACCTCGGCCTCGTGGAGGACGATGGGTACGACGGCAGGGGCTTCGACCCCGACGACGACTTCGAGCCCGAGCTTGATCCCGAGCCCGAGCGGGACCGCCGGCGGCATGAGCCGCCCCATCAGGCGCACCAGTCGCATCAGTCCCAACGGGACGAATCGGTACGAGTGGTGCAGCCCCCGGTGCAGCGTGATCCCGTGTCACATTCCGCTTCGCTATCGGCGGAATCCGGACGTCCGGCGCGAATCGCCCCCGTGGCGTCCATCACACAAGAACGTCAAAGCCTGGAGAAGAACGCACCGGTGATCATGCCCAAGGTCGTGTCGGAACGAGAGCCGTACCGGATCACCACGCTGCACCCTCGGACCTACAACGAGGCCCGTACCATCGGGGAACACTTCCGTGAAGGCACCCCGGTGATCATGAACTTGACCGAGATGGATGACACCGACGCCAAGCGACTTGTCGACTTTGCCGCCGGTTTGGTGTTTGGTCTTCATGGGAGTATCGAGAGGGTGACGCAGAAGGTGTTCCTGTTGTCGCCTGCTAACGTCGATGTCACGGCGGAGGACAAGGCCCGCATCGCAGAGGGCGGGTTCTTCAACCAGAGCTGAGACGTAGGACCGGACAGAGCACAGCAACAGGGGAGAGGGAAGCGCGGATCATGAGCGTGGTCTTGGATGTTGTCTACATCGCGCTGATGTGTTTCCTCATCGTGCTGATCTTCCGGCTGGTCATGGACTACGTCTTCCAGTTCGCCCGCTCATGGCAACCCGGCAAGGCGATGGTGGTCGTTCTGGAGGCCACCTACACTGTCACGGATCCACCGCTCAAGCTTCTGCGGCGGTTCATCCCGCCGTTGCGTCTCGGGGGCGTGGCGCTCGACCTGTCCTTCTTCGTACTGATGATCATCGTCTACATCCTGATCTCCGTTGTGAGCCGGCTGTGAACGATACGGTCTTGCCGAACGCCGACGATGCCGACGACTACGTTGAGGTGAAGAGATGCCGTTGACCCCCGAGGACGTGCGGAACAAGCAGTTCACGACCGTCCGCCTCCGAGAAGGCTATGACGAGGACGAGGTCGATGCCTTCCTCGACGAGGTCGAAGCCGAACTGACCCGCCTGCTCCGCGAGAACGAGGACCTGCGCGCCAAGCTGGCCGCCGCCACGCGTGCCGCCGCGCAGAACCAGCAGCAGGGCATGCGCAAGCCGCCCGAACCCCAGGATCAGGGGCAACAGGGGCCGCCGCAGGGCATGCGAGGTCCCGGTTCTCCTGTGCCCGCCGGTATATCGGGCCCGCCGCAGCAGCAGATGGGTGGCCCCATGGGTGGTCCGCCCCAGCTGCCGAGCGGTGCACCGCAGCTGCCCGCGGGCCCCAGCGGGCAGGGCGGTCCGCAGGGTCCCGGCCAGATGGGTCAGGGTCCGATGGGCCAGGGTCAGGGTCAGGGGCCGATGGGCCAGGGTCCCGGCCCGATGCAGGGGCAGCTGCCGCAGCAGATGGGCGGCCCGATGGGCGGTCCCATGGGTGGCCCGATGGGTGGTCCCCCGCAGCAGATGGGCGGCCCCGGCCAGGGCGGCCCCGGTGGCGACAGCGCGGCCCGCGTGCTCTCGCTGGCTCAGCAGACCGCCGACCAGGCGATCGCCGAGGCGCGTTCCGAGGCCAACAAGATCGTCGGTGAGGCGCGCAGCCGTGCCGAGGGTCTGGAGCGGGACGCCCGTGCCAAGGCGGATGCGCTGGAGCGGGACGCGCAGGAGAAGCACCGCGTCGCGATGGGCTCCCTGGAGTCCGCTCGCGCCACGCTGGAGCGCAAGGTCGAGGACCTGCGCGGCTTCGAGCGCGAGTACCGTACGCGGCTGAAGTCCTACCTCGAGTCCCAGCTGCGTCAGCTGGAGACCCAGGCGGACGACTCGCTGGCTCCGCCGCGTCAACCCGCGACCGCCTCGCTGCCGTCGTCGTCGCCGTCCATGGCGCCGGCCGGTGCGAGCGCGCCGTCGTACGGCGGCAACCAGTCGATGGGCGGTGGCCCGGCCCCCGCTGCTCCGTCCTACGGCGGTCAGCAGCAGATGTCGCCGGCCATGACCCAGCCGATGGCGCCGGTGCGGCCGCAGGGCCCGTCGCCGATGGGGCAGGCTCCTTCGCCGATGCGCGGGTTCCTGATTGACGAGGACGACAACTGACGGCCTCTAATACGCCTTAGGCGTCGGCAGCGTTCAGGGCGAGGCCCCCGGATTTCCGGGGGCCTCGCCCTTTGTCTCGCCCTTTTGTGCTGACCTGGCGAGCGTCTGTGCGTGGGTACGCAACGCCGAAGGCCCGGGCCCACCGAGGAAGTTCGGCGGGCCCGGGCCTTTGCGTGTGCTGTGGGTGCTTACGCCTTGCGGAGGCGGAACGTCAGCGACAGCGACTCGTCCGTGAACGGGGTGCCGTAGGTGTCGTCCGCCTCGCCGGAGCTGCTGTGCTCATTAAAGAAGGCCGTCGCCAGTACCTCGTCCGCGATGAGGCCGGAGTGCTCGGTGAGGGCCGCGGTGACCTTCGGGTCCGTGGAGGTCCAGCGCAGGGCGATGCGGTCGGCCACGTCGAGGCCGCTGTTCTTGCGGGCCTCCTGGATCAGGCGGATCGCGTCACGCGCCAGGCCTGCCTGGCGCAGCTCCTCGGTGATCTCCAGGTCGAGGGCGACCGTCGCACCGGAGTCCGAAGCGACGGACCAGCCCTCGCGCGGGGTCTCCGTGATGATGACCTCGTCCGGGGCGAGCGTCACGGTCTCGCCGTCGACTTCGACCGACGCCGTGCCCTCGCGCAGGGCCAGGGACAGAGCGGCCGCGTCCGCGTTGGCGACGGCCTTGGCCACGTCCTGGACGCGCTTGCCGAACCTCTTGCCCAGGGCACGGAAGTTGGCCTTGGCGGTCGTGTCGACCAGCGAGCCGCCCACCTCGCTCAGCGACGCCAGCGAGGAGACGTTCAGCTCCTCCGTGATCTGCGCGTGCAGTTCGGGGTCGAGCGCCTCGAACCCGCTCGCCGCGACCAGCGCGCGCGACAGCGGCTGACGCGTCTTCACGCCCGACTCCGCGCGCGTGGCACGGCCCAGCTCCACAAGACGGCGTACGAGCACCATCTGCTTCGACAGCTCCGGATCGATGACGGACAGATCCGCCTCCGGCCAGGACGACAGATGTACGGACTCGGGGGCGCCCGGAGTCACCGGCACCACCAGGTCCTGCCAGACCCGCTCGGTGATGAACGGGGTCAGCGGGGCCATCAGGCGCGTGACGGTCTCGACGACCTCGTGCAGGGTGCGCAGTGCCGCCTTGTCACCCTGCCAGAAGCGGCGACGGGAGCGGCGTACGTACCAGTTGGACAGGTCGTCGACGAACGCCGACAGGAGCTTTCCGGCGCGCTGCGTGTCGTACGCATCCAGGGACTGGGTCACCTGGTCGGTGAGCGCGTGGAGTTCGGAAAGGAGCCAGCGGTCCAGGACCGGGCGGTCGGCCGGAGCCGGGTCGGCCTCGCTGGGCGCCCAGTCGGATGTACGGGCGTACAGCGCCTGGAAGGCGACCGTGTTCCAGTACGTCAGGAGTGTCTTGCGGACGACTTCCTGGATCGTGCCGTGGCCGACGCGGCGGGCCGCCCAGGGGGAGCCGCCGGCTGCCATGAACCAGCGGACCGCGTCCGCGCCGTGCTGGTCCATGAGCGGGATCGGCGGGAGCATGTTGCCCAAGTGTTTGGACATCTTGCGGCCGTCCTCGGCGAGGATGTGGCCCAGACAGACCACGTTCTCGTAACTGGACTTGTCGAAGACCAGCGTGCCGACCGCCATCAGCGTGTAGAACCAGCCGCGGGTCTGGTCGATGGCCTCGCAGATGAACTGCGCCGGGTAGCGGGCCTCGAAGAGATCCTTGTTCTTGTACGGGTAGCCCCACTGCGCGAACGGCATCGAACCCGAGTCGTACCAGGCGTCGATGACCTCCGGCACGCGAGTGGCCGTCTTTCCGCAGCCGTCCTGGGGGCAGGCGAAGGTCACCTCGTCGATGAACGGGCGGTGCGGATCGAGCGACGCCTGGTCCGCGCCGGTCAGCCGGGTCAGCTCGGCCAGCGAGCCGACACAGGTGAGGTGGTCGTCCTCGCAGCGCCAGATCGGCAGCGGCGTGCCCCAGTAGCGGTTGCGCGACAGGGCCCAGTCGATGTTGTTGTTCAGCCAGTCGCCATAGCGGCCGTGCTTGACCGTCTCCGGGAACCAGTTGGTCTTCTCGTTCTCTTGGAGGAGGCGGTCCTTGACGGCCGTGGTGCGGATGTACCAGGACGGCTGCGCGTAGTAGAGGAGCGCGGTGTGGCAGCGCCAGCAGTGCGGGTAGCTGTGTTCGTACGGGATGTGCCGGAAGAGCCGGCCGCGGGCCTCGAGGTCGGCGACGAGCTTTTCGTCCGCCTTCTTGAAGAAGACGCCGCCTACCAGGGGGACGTCCTCCTCGAACGTGCCGTCCGGACGGACCGGGTTCACCACCGGCAGCCCGTAGGCACGGCACACCTTGAGGTCGTCCTCACCGAAAGCGGGGGACTGGTGGACCAGACCCGTACCGTCCTCGGTCGTGACGTATTCGGCGTTCACCACGAAGTGGGCCTGTTCCCCGGCGGGGCTGTGCCCATTGGTTCCCTCGCTGACGCTCGGGAACTCAACGAGCTCGAACGGACGTTGATAGGTCCAGCGCTCCATCTCGGCGCCGGTGAACGTCCGGCCGGTGGGCTCCCAGCCCTCACCGAGGGCCTTCTCCACGAGGGGCTGCGCGACGACGAGGTTCTCTGTGCCGTTCGTCGCGACCACGTAGGTCACCTCGGGGTGCGCGGCGACGGCCGTGTTGGAGACCAGGGTCCAGGGCGTCGTCGTCCAGACCAGGAGCGCGGCCTCGCCCGCGAGGGGACCAGAGGTGAGCGGGAAACGGACGAACACCGAGGGATCGACGACCGTCTCGTAGCCCTGCGCCAGCTCGTGGTCCGACAGGCCCGTGCCGCAGCGCGGACACCAGGGAGCCACGCGGTGGTCCTGGACCAGCAGGCCCTTGTTGAAGATCTCCTTGAGCGACCACCAGACCGACTCGACATACTCCGGGTCCATCGTGCGGTACGGGTCGCTGAGGTCGGTCCAGTACCCCATGCGGGTCGTGAGCTCTTCAAAGGCGTCGGTGTGGCGGGTTACGGACTCCCGGCACTTGGCGTTGAACTCGGCGATGCCGTACGCCTCGATGTCCTTCTTGCCGTTGAAGCCGAGTTCCTTCTCCACCGCCAGCTCCACCGGCAGGCCGTGGCAGTCCCAGCCGGCCTTGCGGGCCACGTGGTAGCCGCGCATGGTGCGGAAGCGTGGGAAGACGTCCTTGAAGACGCGGGCTTCGATGTGGTGGGTGCCCGGCATGCCGTTGGCCGTGGGCGGGCCCTCGTAGAACACCCACTCCGGGCGGCCCTCGGACTGCTCCAGGCTCTTGGCGAAGATCTTCTGCTCACGCCAGAAGTCGAGCACTGCATGCTCAAGGGCGGGCAGGTCGACCTGGGCGGGCACCTGGCGGTACTGCGTCGGTTTCATCGGCGAGCTTCCTCCGGCGGACTTTCTGCCTTCCGTCGGAGGGACGAGAGTCGTGTTGCCACCTACGCCCTGTGCGGCGCGCTCCCGCGGTACCACCCTCCTTGGCCCTCCGGGGCGCTGTGCTCCGGTGAGCCCCCTCATTGGGGTCGCGATGCCGGGTCTACTGGCCGCGGCTGGTCGCTGCGGCTTTCTTCCGGCGGCTCCGGGGTGATCTTCACGTCGCGCTCGCCCCCGGGCTCGCACCGTCCCCGGGTCGCTCATGGCTGCGTACGTCGCTACTCGTCCCCATCCACGCTTTTCGCTCCGCCCAGTGTACGGCGCCGGACAGACAGCGGCCGACCGGTTTTCCGGGACCCATGGGCAGGGGCTCACTGGGCGTGGGGGAGGCGCATGGACTGACCCGAATGGCCAGGGTCCTGGGTTCGCGTCCCGCTGCGGCCGACTCGGCGGATTACCTGGCGGGGAGCTGGGCACAACGCTTGCAGGCTCGCCACGTGGCACCTGAGAGGCGGGTGAATCGGGCAGCGTGCCCCGTTGCCGCGGGCCAGAAGTCGATTTATCGTCCCAGCACGATTCGCGAACAAGATCACAATATGTGAAGGGGCCGCGGCCATGATGGCGAAGAAGACGGCCGTACCGCAGTCGGCGTCCAGGAGCACCACGGGGGCGGCAGGCGGTGCCGGAGCGGCGGCCAAGGATGTGAACGGCAAGAAGAGCACGCGGGGTGCCGCGAAGCCGGCGAAGCCGGTGAAGACGGTGCGGGGACGCTCCGCTACGGGGGCAGGTGTCGGCTCCCGTGCCGGCGGTGCTGCCGGCGGCGGGAAGCCGGAGGGTACGAAAACGGCTGCTTCGAAGACCGCGGGTACGGAATCGGCCGCTGCGAAGACGGCCGGTTCGGGAGTCGGCGTTTCGAAGAGGGCGGCTTCGAAGGCGGCGGCTACAGGGGCGACCGCCGCTCCCGGCCCTGCCGGGGCGAAAGCGGGCGCTTCGAAGAGGGCGGCTGCCAGGGAGACCGCTACGGGCACGGCTCGTACGAAGACGTCCGCTACGAAAGCGGGCGCTACGAAGACGGCCGCTGCGAAGTCGGCCGCTTCGAAAGAGGCCGCTGGGCAGACGGCGGCTACGAAGTCGGCCGGTGAGAAAACGGCCACCAAGGAGACGGCATCGAAGGTGGCCACCAAGAAGGGGGCCACCAAGAAGGCCGCCGCCGGAGAGGCAGTCACCAGGAAGGCAGAGGCAAGGGCGGGCGCCCCCAAGGGGGAGTCGGACACGAAGGCTGCGGTCAAGAAGACCGCGCTGAAGAAGACCACCGGAGTGGCCACCGAGGCCGCGGCCGGGAAGGCCGGCGGCAAGGAGGTCACCGACAAGGGTGCCGCCGGAAAGAAGCGCAGCGTCACGCGCACACGTACGGCCAAGAAGACGGTCGCCTCCGCGGCCGAGGGTGCGGCCGAGGCCGCGAAGACGACGGGAGCCACGACAGTGGTTGCTAAGAAGACTCCTGGTACGGCCACAGCGGCGGGCAAGGCCACCGCGGTTCCCAAGGCGCGGCTCGCCGCGGTGGAGCCCGGCGAACTCGCCGTACGCCCCGGTGAGGACCCCTGGACCTCGGAAGAGGTCGCTGAGGCACGTGCGGAGCTGCTCGCGGAGGTGGTGCGACTGCGCGCCGAGATCACGAACTCCGAGCAGTCCCTGGCGGGCCTGATGCGCGACTCCGGCGATGGCGCCGGCGACGATCAGGCGGACACCGGCACCAAGAACATCACGCGTGAGCACGAGATGGCGCTCGCGGCCAACGCCCGGGAGATGCTGGAGCAGACCGAGCGCGCCTTGGAGCGCCTGGACGCGGGCACGTACGGCCTCTGCGAGAACTGCGGCAATCCCATCGGCAAGGCACGTATGCAGGCCTTCCCGCGCGCCACCTTGTGCGTCGAGTGCAAGCAGAAGACGGAGCGCCGATACTGAACGCCCGGTGCGCCCGACGAGCTCCTGGGGGCGGGTTACCGTGCCGTACTCTCGTCCTCAGTCAGGCACCTAGGTTGAGGGACACACGTGGCAGAGGCGGAGCGCATCATCGGTACGCCGGATATCCCGGAGGCGGCTGGGGCCGAGCCGGAGCACACCGACAAGAGCGCGGCGTCGGGCGAGCGGTCCGACTCCCCGGGAGCGCGAGAGCCGGCCGAGCCGGCCGAGCCGTCCGGCTCCGGCTCCGGCTCCGAGGAGAAGGCGGAGCAGGCCGAGCGGCCCAGGGGCAAGCGCCGGATCGCCGTGCTGTTCACGGTTGCCGCCCTGGCGTACGCCCTGGACCTGGTCAGCAAGATCATCGTGGTCGCGAAGCTGGAGCACCATGAGCCGATCGAGATCATCGGGGACTGGCTGAGGTTCGAAGCGATCCGCAACGCGGGCGCGGCCTTCGGCTTCGGCGAGGCCTTCACCGTGATCTTCACGGTGATCGCGACGGCCGTGATCGTGGTGATCGCCCGCCTCGCGCGCAAGCTCTACAGCCTGCCCTGGGCGATCGCGCTGGGCCTGCTGCTCGGCGGCGCGCTCGGCAACCTCACCGACCGGATCTTCCGGTCGCCGGGAGTCTTCGAGGGCGCGGTCGTCGACTTCATCGCCCCCAAGGGCTTCGCGGTCTTCAACCTCGCCGACTCGGCGATCGTCTGCGGCGGCATCCTGATCGTGCTGCTGTCGTTCCGCGGCCTCGACCCGGACGGCACTGTCCACAAGAACTGAGCCGCCGGACTGAGCGCGCCCCGTGGCCCGTGCTCCCTCGCCGACGGCGCTGTCAGTCACGTCCGGCATACTCGACGGGTGAGCACAGTTCCCGAGATCCGTACCCTGCCCGTGCCCGACGGCCTGGAGGGCGAGCGCGTCGACGCCGCCATATCACGCATGTTCGGCTTCTCCCGTACGAAGGCGGCGGAGCTGGCCGCGGCAGGCAAGGTGCTGGTCGACGGCACGGTGGTCGGCAAGTCCGAGCGTGTGCAGGGCGGTGCATGGCTGGAGGTCGAGATGCCGCAGGCGCCCGCGCCCGTGCAGATCGTCGCCGAGCCCGTCGAGGGCATGGAGATCGTGCACGACGACGAGGACGTGGTGGTGATCGTCAAGCCCGTCGGGGTCGCCGCGCACCCCAGCCCCGGCTGGTCGGGCCCCACGGTGATCGGCGGGCTCGCGGCTGCCGGGTACCGCATCTCGACCTCGGGCGCCGCCGAGCGCCAGGGCATCGTGCACCGCCTGGACGTGGGCACATCGGGCCTGATGGTGGTGGCCAAGTCGGAGTACGCGTACACGTCGCTCAAGCGCCAGTTCAAGGAGCGCACGGTCGACAAGCGCTACCACGCGCTGGTGCAGGGCCACCCGGATCCGACCAGCGGCACCATCGACGCTCCTATCGGAAGGCACCCGACCCACGACTACAAGTGGGCGGTCACGGCCGAGGGCAAGCCTTCCGTGACGCATTACGACCTGGTCGAGGCGTTCCGCGCGGCTTCGTTGCTCGACGTCAAGCTGGAGACCGGGCGCACGCATCAGATCCGCGTCCACATGGCGGCCCACCGGCATCCGTGCGTGGGCGACCTGACGTACGGCGCGGACCCGACCCTCGCCAAGCGGCTCGGGCTGACCCGGCAGTGGCTGCACGCCGTGCGGCTCGGCTTCGAGCACCCCGGGGACGGGCAGTGGGCCGAGTTCGCCTGCGACTACCCCGCGGACCTGCAGCAGGCGCTGGACCAGGTGCGGGAGGAGACTTACGCATGAGCGAGTCGTACGCGGTGAGGGTGGCCGAGGACCCCGCCGACCGCGAGGCCTGCTTCGCGGTGCGCAAGGAGGTCTTCGTCAGCGAGCAGCAGGTCCCCGAGGACCTGGAGTACGACGCGTACGACGCCGACGCCGTGCATGTCCTCGCCGTCCGCGAGGACGGGGTGCCGATCGGCGCGGGGCGCCTGCTGTACGGCGAGGCTGCGGCCGCCAAGACCGGCGGTGACCCGGGTGTCGGATCCCTGGGGCGGCTCGCCGTCCTGAAGTCCGCGCGCGGGCTCGGTGTCGGCATCGCGCTCGTTCAGGGCATCGAGGACGCGGCACGCGCGCGTGGACTGACGGCGGTCGATCTGCACGCGCAGACGCATGCGCTGGGGTTCTACGAGCGGCTGGGGTATGTGGCGTATGGACCGGAGTATGTCGAAGCGGGGATTCCTCATCAGGCGATGAGGCGCTCTCTTTAGCCGACCTTCAGCCGCCGTCCTGGCTTTGGCTGCCCCCGCTTTGACTGCCGTCGTAGCTGAGGCTTCGTAGGATCGATGTCATGGCGCGCAACGTGGTGATCAGTGGTGGCGGTACGGGGATCGGACTGGCGGCGGCTCGGGCCTTCGCGGCGGACGGGGATCAGGTGCTGCTGCTCGGGCGCCGGGCCGAGGTGCTTGAGAAGGCGGAGGTGCCGGGGGCGCTCACGTACGCGGCCGATCTCAGTGAGGTCGAAGGGGTGCGCGGGGTTGAGCGGTTCGTGGCTGCCGAACTGGGCACCGTCGACGTACTCGTCCACAGCGCGGGTGGGGCCGGGTATCTGGAGCCGAAGGCCGGCAGCGATGATCCGCTGGTGATCGCCGCGCACAACTGGACGCTCAACTTCCGGCTCAACACGCTGACGGCGGCGCTGCTCACCGAGGCGCTGCGGGACCGGCTTGCGTCGCCCGGTGGGCGGGTGCTGTTTCTCAGCTCGATCGCCGCTTACCGGGGGTCCGGGAGCGGGCCGTATGCCGCGTCCAAGGCCGCTCTGCACCCGTACGCCTTTGATCTGGCACGGCAGTTGGGGCCGCGCGGCATCACCGTGAACGTGGTGGCGCCCGGCTATGTCGAGGACACCGGGTTCTTCGGGGAGGCCATGGATGACGCGCGGCGCGAGCGGTTGATCTCGGAGACGTCGACCGGGCGTGCCGGGACGCCCGGGGATATCGCCGCGACGCTCCATTGGCTGGCTTCAGCGGCCGCCGGCCACATCACCGCTCAGGTCATCCAGGTCAATGGCGGGGCGGAACGTGGCCACTGAGCGCTCCGCAGGGTGCGGTTTGAAGCTGCGGGTTCGTTGTGGTTGCTCGCGCCCCGCGGCGGAGCCGCTGATGTCACAGCCTCGCGCCCCCGGGTGGGTGGCGGCCACGGGGCCGGTGGGCAAGTGACCGGAGGGGCCGTTGTGGCTGAAGGCTCCGGGAGCGCCCCGTTAGGGGCGCGGGGAACTGCGCGACCAGCCGCGATGCACTCGCAGCCGGCAACGAACCCAAGCTCTACGAACCCAGACCGCCCAACCGCCGGAGGCAACCCGCTACGGCGTGCGATCCGTCCGCGGTGTGGCGTGGATGCGGCCTCGGTTCATGCGCGGTAGCGAGCCGTCCGGCAGGGAGCGCGGGGGCAGGACTGCGTCGGCTGTGTTGACTCGGGGGAGTGCGTAGGGGTGGTGTTCGGTCAGCCAGCGGAGGAGGTGTTCGCGGACTGTTACGCGGACTGTCCACAGGTCGTCGGGGTCCTTGGCGGTTACCAGGGCGCGCAGCTCCATGGTGGTGGGGGTCGAGTCGGTGACGGTCAGGTCGTAGTGGCGGCCGTCCCACGACGGGCACTCGCGCAAGACGTCGCGGAGCCGTTCGCGCATCGCCTCCAGGGGCGCGCTGTGGTCGACGTGCAGGAAGACCGTGCCGGTCATCTGGACGCCGCCGCGGGACCAGTTCTCGAAGGGCTTGGACGTGAAGTACGAGACCGGCATGGTCATCCGGCGCTCGTCCCAGGTGCGTACGGTCAGGAACGTGAGCGTGATCTCGTCGACCGTGCCCCATTCACCGTCCACCACCACGACGTCGCCGAGCCGCACCATGTCGCCGAATGCGATCTGCAGCCCCGCGAAGAGATTGCTGAGCGTGGACTGCGCGGCGACACCGGCGACGATGCCGAGGATGCCCGCCGAAGCAAGCAGCGAGGCTCCGGCCGCCCGCATCGCGGGGAAGGTGAACAGCATCGCGGCGATCGCCACCACGCCGACGATCGCCGTGACCACGCGCATGATCAGTGACACCTGGGTCCGCACACGGCGGAGCCGGGCCGGATCGCGGTGGGCGGACGCGTAACGGGCGTACGACGTCTCGACGATGGCCGCCGCGATGTGCACCACCAGCCAGGCGGTGGACCCGATGAGCACCAGCGTCAGGGCCCGGCCGATCGCGGAGGAGTAGGACGGGAAGATCCGCGCCTGGTCGTACGAGCCTCTCAGGAAGGCCGTGAGCAGCACGAACTGGAAGGGGATGCGGGCGCGGCGCAGCAGGCCCCACAGCGGGGTCTCGCTGTGTCGTTCGTCGATGCGTCGCATCATCTGGTCCACGGCCCAGCCGATCACCAGGGTGAGGACGACGGAGCCGCCGACAACGATCAGCGGGCGCAGTACGTTCTCCATGCCCTCGACGGTAACCGGCTCCGGCCCGCCATGGACATGCAGGGCCGGTCCCAGTCCCCGTTTTCAGTCCCAGCCCGAGCCCCAGTACCGGTCCGGCGCCGTTGTCGGTGGCGGCTGGCACGATGGGCTCATGGACATCATGCTCTTCCACTCGACCTACGGGCTGCGGCCCGCGGTGCGCGACGCGGCGGACCGGCTGCGCGCGGCGGGCCACGAGGTGTGGACGCCCGACCTCTTCGAGGGGCGGACCTTCGAGACCGTCGAGGAGGGCATGGCCTTCAAGGACGAGATAGGCAAGGACGAGCTGCTCAAGCGCGCGGTCCTGGCCGCCGCACCGTACTCGGAGAGAGGTCTCGTCTACGCCGGGTTCTCCTTCGGCGCCGCGACCGCCCCGACGCTGGCGCTCGGCGACGAGAAGGCGCGTGGGCTCCTGCTGCTGCACGGCACCTCGGACATCGCGGAGAACGCGTCGGTGGACGAGCTGCCTGTCCAGTTGCATGTCGCGGAGCCGGACCCCTTCGAGCCCGACGACTGGCTGACCGCCTGGTATCTCCGGATGGGCAGAACGGGCGCCGAGGTGGAGGTCTACAGATACGCGGGGGCCGGTCACCTCTACACGGATCCCGGCTTGCCGGACTATGACAATGAGGCGGCCGAGGCCACCTGGCGGGTGGCGCTCGGCTTCCTCGACAGCCTCTGATTGAGAGGAGAAGGGATCAGTTCACGGGCGCGTACACCCGCTCGACCTTCTGGGTGCCGTTGCGCGTTCGGTACGAACGGGCCCAGGACGCTGTGGCGTTGGTGTTTGTGCGGTCGGAGAGGACGTAGTAATCCATCTGCGCGCGCTCGGCGGTGAGGTCCAGTACGCCGTAGCCGTGCCGGTCGGTGTCGACCCAGTGGACATGCCGGTTGGCGGCGCGGATCACCGGTGCGGCCACCGCCGAGACGGTGCCTTCGGGGACGTTGACCAGGTCGTCCAGGTTGTCGGAGGTGACGGAGGTGACGACGAACTCGGTGGCGGCGGAGGGGGACAGGGGGTACGTACCGGCATTGAGCGGCACGTCGTTGGCCCAGGCCATATGGATGTCGCCGGTGAGGAAGACGGTGTTGCGGATGGCGTTGTTCCGAAGGTGCGCGAGCAGTTCGCGGCGATCGTCGGTGTAGCCGTCCCACTGGTCGGTGTTGAGGGCGAGGCCCTCCTGCGGCAGGCCCAGCAGCTTGGCGAGCGGTTTCAGGATCTCGGCGGAGAGCGAGCCGATGGCGAACGGCGAGATCATCACCGAGTTGCCGACCAGCCGCCAGGTGGTGTCGGACGCCGTCAACCCCGCCTTCAGCCAGTCAAGTTGGGACCTGCCCGTGAGCGTACGGTTCGGATCGTCGACGCCTCCGTTGCCGACGGACACCTGCTGCGAACGGAAGGACCGCAGGTCGAGCAGCGAGAGATCGGCCAGCTTGCCGAAGCGCAGCCGGCGATAGGTCGTGCCCTCGATCGCCGGGCGGACCGGCATCCACTCGAAGTAGGCCTGTTTGGCCGCCGCTTGGCGGGTCGAATACGTGCCCTCCACGCCCTCGGTGTGGTTCTCGGCGCCTCCCGACCACGCGTCGTTGGCTATCTCGTGGTCGTCCCAGATGGCGATGACGGGGGCTGCCTGATGCAGGGACTGAAGGTCGGGGTCGGACTTGTAACGGCCGTGCCGTGTGCGGTAGTCGGCGAGCGTGAGGATCTCGTGGGCGGGAGCGTGCGGGCGTACGACGGTGCCGCGTGTCCCGTACTCACCCGTGCCGTACTCGTAGATGTAGTCGCCCAGATGCAGCCAGGCGTCCAGGTCGCCGCGTGCGGCCAGGTGCCGGTACGCCGAGAAGTGGCCGGCCTCCCAGTTGGCGCAGGACACCACGCCGAAGCGCATGCCGGGCACGGCTGCGTCGGTGGCCGGGGCGGTGCGGGTGCGGGCGGCCGGAGAGTCGGTGCCGCCGCTGGAGAAGCGGAACCAGTAGGCGGTGGCGGGCTTCAGGCCGCGTATGTCCGCCTTGACGGTGTGGTCGGAGGCGGCGGACGCGGTGGTGGAGCCCTTGGCGACGACGTTCATGAACGCCTTGTCCAGGGCGACGGTCCAACTCACCTCGATGTCCGGGCCGAGCCCCGAGCCGGGCACGGCCTCCGGGCTGGGCGTCACCCGTGTCCACAACAGGATGCCGTCGGGCAGCGGGTCACCGGAGGCGACTCCGTGCAGGAACGCGGGGGCCTCGTCGGCGGCCCGGGCGGGTATCGCGGCGGCGAGAGGGCCCGCGAGCGCGGCGGTCGCGGCCGCCGCCTTGACGACCGTACGGCGGCGCGGGGCGGGCGAGTTGGGGGATTCGAGGGAATTGGGGCTGCTGTGGGATCTGATGCGACTGGTCACAGGCGCTCAGATTACTGATCAGTACATGGCGAGAGCGGGCGAACTCGGAAAGTTCGCCCGCTCTTTGACGCGGGTTCCCTCAGGACCTGAGCGCTCTCTGCGGGCTCAGGCTGCCAGTGCCTTGCCGATCGCCGCCTGGAAGTCGGCGACGGTCATCGGCGTGTTCTTGCCGTCGGAGCCGGTGAGCTTCTTGCCGTCCATCTCCAGCGTCGGCGTGCCGGTGACACCGCTGTCGTCGAACTTCTCCGACATGAGCAGCGCCCACTTGTCGTAGGTGCCGTTCTCCACCGCCGTCTGGAACTTCTTGTTGCCCTTCAGCGCGTCGACGGTGTCGGCCACCTCGATCAGGTACGAGTCGTCCTTGAACTTGTCCTGGCTCTCCTCGGGGTGGTACTTCGCCGAGTAGAGCGCGGCTTTGTACTCCAGGAAGGCGTCCGTACTCACGTCCAGGGCGGCGCCCATCGCGCTGAGCGCGTTCTTGGAGCCCTCGCCACGGGTGCTGTCGTCGATGAACGTGGCGCCGATGAACTGAACCTTGTACGTCCCGTCCTCGATGCCCTTGTCGACCGTCGAGCCGACCGCCTGCTCGAACTGGGCACAGACCGGGCAGCGCGGGTCCTCGTACATCTCCAGGGTCTTCTTGGCGCTGCTCTTGCCGATGACGACGGTCGTGCCGTTCTCGCCGGTGGTGTGGGCCGGCTTGACGAGCTTGTCGCCCTTCGCGGCCTCCCAGTAGCCGGGCTTGTTGCCCTGGACGACGGCGTAGCTGATGCCGCCGGCTGCCGCGAGGACACCGACGACGGAGCAGGCGACGATGATCTGCCGCTTGACCTTGGCCCGCTTGGCCTGGCGCTCGCGCTCGGCGCGCAGTCGCTCACGGGCCGCCGTCTTGGCCGACTGGCTGTTCCTCTTGCTCATGATCGTTTTCTCCGTGTGAAGGCATGGGGATGTGGACTGTTGTGCTCAGCCGTGGTTCACGCCGTTGAGGCGGGAACAAGCGAGCACGGTGGTCCACGCCGTCCCAGGGAGTGCACGAAGAAGTGGCTGCGAGGCGCGCTCGTACGACGCGCGGGGCGCGGCAGCCGGTGTACCGGCGCCGGCCGCACGGTCACTGTGGCGACGGCGATCAGCAGCGGCCGGAAGGTGGACGCGACGGCCGCGCACAGGACTTGGGCCAGGGCCCGCTCGCCGCGCCGCAGCCAGACGGCCGCGAGGAGCCCGACGCCGACGTGTACGGCGAGCAGCAGCCAGGCGGCGGCCGGATCGGCTTGGGCGAGAAGCGCTGCGGGACCGTCGCCCTCCCGCGCCCACCCGTCACCCGACCACCACCCCTCATGGAGGCGCTGCGCGCCGTCCCTCCTGAATTGGGCCAACGGAGTGCCGACCTCGCCGGCGCACAGGAAGTCGAAGCCGACCGACCGCAGGGGGCCCGCCACCGGGCCGCCCGCCTTGCCGTAACAGGCGTGCTGGCCCGCTGTGAACAGCGTGTCGGCGGCCAGCTCCAGCGGGATCAGCAGGGCGGCGATCCGCCCGAAGCCGCGCTCGTGGCCTGCCAGCGCGTACGCGATGACGAAGACGGCGGCGGTGAGCGCGGCCACGGTGGCCAGCGGCAGCGGGGCCCGGGACAGCAGCACGTGCGACGCGACGGACAGTGTCACGACGAATGCCGTGAACAGTGCCGCGCGTACGGCTCTCAGCTGGGTCCCGGAGATGTCCATAGCAGTGGAGAGTGTGTCACGTACTCCTGTAAGGGAGCGCTAAAAGCTCCCTGTGAGTGAGTGGGCGGTTGCCGGTCTGCCGCAGGTCTACAGCCCCGGAATCCGTCCGTTGCGGAACAGGTCCACGAAGATCTGGTGGTCGGCACGCGCGCGTGCGCCGTACGCGTGGGCGAAGTCCACCAGGAGGTCGCCGAAGCCGGACTCGTCCGCCGCGATCGCCGCGTCGATGGCCCGCTCCGTGGAGAACGGCACCAGCTCGGAGTGGCCGCTCTCGTCGTCCGCCGCCGCGTGCATGGTGGCTGTGGCCCGCCCCAGGTCGGCGACGACCGCCGCGATCTCCTCCGGGTCGTCGATGTCGCCCCAGTCCAGGTCCACAGCGTACGGCGACACCTCGGCGACGAGCTGGCCCGCGCCGTCCAGCTCGGTCCAGCCGAGCCACGGGTCGGCGTGCGCCTGGAGGGCACGCTGCGAGATCACCGTGCGGTGGCCCTCGTGCTGGAAGTACTCGCGGATGGCCGGGTCCGTGATGTGCCGGGAGACGGCCGGGGTCTGGGCCTGCTTGATGTAGATCACCACATCGTTCTCCAGGGCGTCGGTGGCGCCCTCCAGAAGGATGTTGTACGAGGGGAGACCGGCCGAGCCGATGCCGATGCCGCGGCGGCCCACGACGTCCTTCACGCGATACGAGTCCGGGCGGGCCAGGGAGGCTTCCGGCAGCGTCTCCAGATAGCCGTCGAAGGCCGCGAGCACCTTGTAACGCGTGGCCGCGTCCAGCTCGATGGAGCCGCCGCCCGGCGCGAAACGGCGCTCGAAGTCGCGGATCTCCGTCATCGACTCGAGCAGCCCGAAGCGGGTCAGCGAGCGGGCGTCACGCAGCGCGTCCAGGAGCGGTCCCTGGGCGGTGTCCAGCGTGAAGGGAGGCACCTCGTCGCTCTTGGCGCCTGTCGCGAGCGCGTGGATCCGGTCGCGGTACGAGGCCGCGTAGATCCGCACCAGCTCGGTGATCTGCTCGTCGCTGAGCGCCTTCGCGTACCCGATCAGCGCCACGGAGGCCGCGAGGCGCTTGAGGTCCCAGGTGAAGGGGCCGACGTACGCCTCGTCGAAGTCGTTGACGTTGAAGATCAGGCGGCCCTGGGAGTCCATGTACGAACCGAAGTTCTCGGCGTGCAGGTCGCCGTGGATCCACACGCGCGAGGTGCGCTCGTCGAGATACGGTCCACTGAGAATCCGCCCAGCACCCCGACCGGCGTTCTCCTGCTCCAGGTCGTGGTAGAAGAGGCACGCCGTGCCGCGGTAGAAGGCGAAGGCCGAGGCCGCCATCTTCCGGAACTTCACGCGGAACGCGGCCGGGTCTGCGGCCAGCAACTCGCCGAAGGCGGTGTCGAAGACGGCGAGGATCTGTTCGCCGCGTTGCTCGGCGCTGAGCTGCGGATCCGACATCGCGGGGTGCCTCCAGGTGCAGGGTGATGCATGACAAGTGGGACGGAAAACGCCCGTCCTCTTCCAACGGACGAAGGTACGCGGGAGTGCCCGTTCTCCGCATGTGAACGTACGCGGGGCAGCCCTCGAATTGTCAGTGCCGAGGCATAGACTTCGACGCTGACCCACCTGTTCATTGGAGGCCGAAACCGTGTCAAAGCCGCCGTTCACGCACCTGCACGTCCACACCCAGTACTCGCTGCTGGACGGTGCCGCGCGGCTGAAGGACATGTTCGACGCGTGCAACGAGATGGGCATGACGCACATCGCCATGTCCGACCACGGCAACCTGCATGGGGCGTACGACTTCTTCCACTCCGCCAAGAAGGCCGGGGTCACGCCGATCATCGGGATCGAGGCGTATGTGGCGCCTGAGTCGCGGCGCAACAAGCGGAAGATCCAGTGGGGACAGCCACACCAGAAGCGCGACGACGTGTCCGGCTCCGGTGGCTACACGCACAAGACGATCTGGGCGGCGAACAAGACCGGCCTGCACAACCTGTTCAAGCTGTCCTCGGACGCGTATGCGGAGGGCTGGCTGCAGAAGTGGCCGCGGATGGACAAGGAGACCATCTCCCAGTGGTCGGAGGGGCTCATCGCCTCCACCGGGTGTCCTTCGGGGGAGCTGCAGACCCGGTTGCGGCTCGGCCAGTTCGACGAGGCGCTGAAGGCGGCCGCGGAGTACCAGGACATCTTCGGCAAGGACCGGTACTTCCTGGAGTTGATGGACCACGGCATCGAGATCGAGCGGCGGGTCAGGGACGGGCTGCTGGAGATCGGCAAGAAGCTGGGCATTCCGCCGCTGGTGACCAACGACTCGCACTACACATATGCGCACGAGGCGGCCGCGCACGATGCCCTGTTGTGCATTCAGACCGGTAAGAACGTCTCGGATCCGGACCGCTTCAAGTTCGACGGCACCGGCTACTACCTGAAGACGACGGACGAGATGTACGCCATCGACTCCTCGGACGCCTGGCAGCAGGGATGTGCGAACACGCTGCTGGTGGCCGAGCAGGTCGACACCACCGGGATGTTCGAGTCGCGGAACCTGATGCCGAAGTTCGAGATCCCGGAGGGCTACACCGAGGTCACCTGGTTCCAGGAGGAGGTGCGCCGCGGCATGGAGCGCCGCTTCCCCGGCGGCATCCCGGAGGACCGGCAGAAGCAGGCCGAGTACGAGATGGACGTCATCATCCAGATGGGGTTCCCGGGCTACTTCCTCGTCGTCGCGGACTTCATCATGTGGGCCAAGAAGCAGGGCATCGCGGTGGGCCCGGGCCGTGGTTCCGCGGCCGGTTCGATCGTCGCGTACGCCATGGGCATCACCGACCTCGACCCGATCCCGCACGGTCTGATCTTCGAGCGGTTCCTCAACCCCGAGCGTGTCTCGATGCCCGATGTCGACATCGACTTCGACGAGCGTCGGCGCGTCGAGGTGATCCGGTACGTGACGGAGAAGTACGGCGCCGACAAGGTCGCCATGATCGGCACCTACGGCAAGATCAAGGCGAAGAACGCGATCAAGGATGCCGCACGCGTGCTGGGCTATCCGTACGCGATGGGCGACCGGCTCACCAAGGCGATGCCCGCCGACGTCCTCGGCAAGGGCATCGACCTGAACGGCATCACCGACCCCTCGCACCCCCGCTACAGCGAGGCCGGCGAGATCCGTGGGATGTACGAGAACGAACCGGACGTGAAGAAGGTCATCGACACCGCGAAGGGCGTCGAGGGACTCGTCCGGCAGATGGGTGTGCACGCGGCCGGCGTGATCATGTCCAGCGAGCCCATCGTCGACCACGCCCCGATCTGGGTGCGGCACACCGACGGCGTGACCATCACCCAGTGGGACTACCCCCAGTGCGAGTCGCTCGGCCTGCTGAAGATGGACTTCCTGGGCCTGCGCAACCTCACGATCATGGACGACGCCATCAAGATGGTGAAGGCCAACAAGGGCATCGACCTGGAGATGCTCGCCCTCCCGCTGGACGACCCCAAGACCTTCGAACTGCTCTGCCGCGGTGACACCCTCGGTGTCTTCCAGTTCGACGGCGGCCCGATGCGCTCGCTGCTCCGCCAGATGCAGCCCGACAACTTCGAGGACATCTCCGCCGTCTCGGCCCTCTACCGGCCGGGCCCGATGGGCATGAACTCGCACATCAACTACGCCGAGCGCAAGAACGGCCGCCAGGAGATCACACCGATCCACAAGGAGCTGGAAGAGCCCCTCGAAGAGGTGCTCGCCGTCACCTACGGCCTGATCGTCTACCAGGAGCAGGTGCAGAAGGCGGCCCAGATCATCGCCGGCTACTCGCTCGGCGAGGCCGACATCCTGCGCCGCGTGATGGGCAAGAAGAAGCCCGAGGAGCTGGCGAAGAACTTCGTCCTCTTCCAGGAGGGCGCCCGGAAGAAGGGCTACAGCGACGAGGCGATCCAGGCCCTGTGGGACGTGCTGGTTCCCTTCGCCGGATACGCGTTCAACAAGGCCCACTCCGCCGCGTACGGACTCGTCTCGTACTGGACCGCGTACCTGAAGGCGAACTACCCCGCCGAGTACATGGCCGCGCTGCTCACCTCGGTCAAGGACGACAAGGACAAGTCGGCCGTCTACCTGAACGAATGCCGGCGCATGGGCATCAGGGTGCTCCCGCCGAACGTCAACGAGTCGATGTCCAACTTCGCCGCCCAGGGCGACGACGTGATCCTCTTCGGCCTCTCGGCCGTCCGCAACGTCGGCACGAACGTCGTGGAGTCGATCATCCGCTCGCGCAAGGCCAAAGGAAAGTACGCCTCCTTCCCCGACTACCTCGACAAGGTCGAGGCCGTCGTCTGCAACAAGCGCACCACCGAATCGCTCATCAAGGCGGGCGCCTTCGACACCATGGGCCACACCCGCAAGGGGCTGACCGCCCAGTTCGAGCCGATGATCGACAACGTGGTGGCGGTCAAACGCAAGGAGGCCGAGGGCCAGTTCGACCTCTTCGGCGGCATGGGCGAGGAGGAGAGCAGCGAACCCGGCTTCGGCCTGGACGTCAGCTTCACCGACGACGAGTGGGACAAGGCCTACCTGCTCGCCCAGGAGCGGGAGATGCTCGGCCTGTACGTCTCCGACCACCCGCTGTTCGGCCTGGAACACGTGCTGTCGGACAAGGCTGACGCGGGCATCGCCCAGCTCACCGGCGGCGACTTCGGCGACGGGGCGGTCGTCACCATCGGCGGCATCATCTCCGGCCTCCAGCGCAAGATGACCAAGCAGGGCAACGCCTGGGCCATCGCCACCGTCGAGGACCTGGCCGGCTCCCTGGAGTGCATGTTCTTCCCCGCCACCTATCAGCTGGTGTCAACCCAACTCGTCGAGGACGCCGTGGTGTTCGTCAAGGGACGCCTCGACAAACGCGAGGACGTACCCCGCCTCGTCGCCATGGAACTCCAGGTCCCGGATCTGTCGAACGCGGGCACCAACGCCCCCGTCATCCTCACGATCCCGGCTCTGAAGGTCACCCCGCCCATGGTCAGCCGGCTCGGCGAGATCCTCAGCCATCACAAGGGCGACAGCGAGGTACGCATCAAGCTCCAGGGCCCGCGCAAGACGACGGTCCTACGGCTCGACCGGCATCGCGTGAAGCCGGACCCGGCGCTCTTCGGGGACTTGAAGGTACTGCTCGGCCCGTCCTGCCTGGCCGGCTGAGCAGGCGCGTACGGAAACGACGTACGTACGGAAACACCGCGTACGTAAAACGACGAGGGGCACGCCCGATCAATCCGGGTGCGCCCCTCTCGTGCCGTGCAGCCCCCTAGTTGTGGCCGAACTTCTTCTGCCGCTTGCCGCCGCCGGAGACGAACTGTGCGGAACCCGGCGCGGATTCTGTCTGATCGGCGGCGGACGCCAACTCCTCGGCTCCGCGCCGGGCTTGATCCTGTGCGCCGCGCTGGTGCGGGCCGCTCTGCTTGCGGTTCTTGTTCTTGGCCATGGTGATCTGCCTCCTGTGGGGGTACCTAGGGGTCAGGACCGGGATCAGATTCACATAGGCGCAGAAGCCGCGCATGTCGGAGAATTACCGTGCGTAATAAGGCCTGTCGGAGAGTGAAGTCCCGATACGCCACGCCGAAGATCGAGTTCCGGCCGTTAACCTCCGCGCAGTCGGGCAGACTCGAAGGAAGCCCGAAGCAAACCTCCCGGAAAGAGGGTGGATCGCGTGGACCGCTGCATCGTCCTGGTGGACGCCGGGTATCTGCTCGGGGCCGCCGCGAGTCTCCTCGCCGGGGAGCCTTCGAGGTCCCGGATCACCGTCGACCACACTGCCCTGATCCAGGGGTTGCGCGAGCGCGCCGAGTCCGACACGGAACGGCCCCTGTTGCGCATCTACTGGTTCGACGGCGCCCCCGACCGCGTACCGCAGCCCGAGCACCGCAGGCTGCGTGTGATGCCCCGGGTGACCGTACGTCTGGGAGCGCTGACCCGCAGTGACGGGCGGTGGGCGCAGAAGGGCGTCGACGCCGCCATGCATGCCGAGCTCACCGAGCTGGCGCGCAACCGGGCCTGCTCCGACGTGGTTCTGGTGACCGGCGACGGGGATCTGCTGCCGGGCATGATGGCCGCCAAAGAGCATGGGGTCGCCGTACACCTGTGGGCGGTGCAGGCCGCCGACGGCGACTACAACCAGTCCGAGGACCTCGTCGCGGAGGCCGACGAGCGCCGTGTACTGGACCGGACATGGATCACCAAGGCCGTACGGGCCAAGGAGTTCGGCGGGATCTGCGCGCCGCCGCCCGCGCCGCGGCCCGAGATCGCCGCGATCCTCTCCGCGCCGCTGCCCGAGTCCGCGCTGCCCTCCGGGAGCGAGCGGGGCGCGCGGGAGCGGCAGCACCCGCAGTCGGCGCCGAGTGAGAACGGCACTCAGGAGCCGGTGCCGGCCGCGAAGGGGGTGCCGACCCCGAAGGATCTGGCGGCGTTGCGCACACCCGGTGCGCAGGCCGCCCAGCACCCCGCGAACGCGACGCTGCGGTGGTCGTCCGACAAGGGGTGGGTCGACCGGCCCGGCGCCGCCGAGTCCGCGGACGCGGCCGCGTTGCCGACGCTCGCGCAGCTCACCACGGCCGAGCAGCGGTGGGCCGACCGTGAGGAGGACATCACGACGGTCGGCGGGGATCCGTACGAGGTCGGGCAGGTGTTCGCCCGGCGCTGGATGGAGCGGCTGTCCGACCCGGCGCATCTGCAGAAGCTGTCCACGATGTATCCGCGGGTACCGCACCGCATCGACGGCGAGCTGCTGCGGTACGCGGCGCGGTTCGGGCTGCTCGCGCACAAGGACGACCAGATCGACGAGCATGACCGGTACGCGATCCGGGCGGGGTTCTGGCGGGAGATCGACGTACGGACGGCTGCGGAGCACGCTCCCGCTGGGGAATGAGCGCCCAGTAGCTCGGGGGTCTCTGTTCGTAGGCGGCTGCGGGTTTGTTGTGGCTGGTCGCTCCCCACTCTCGGCTTCGCTCGAGCGGGGGGACCCCCATCGCGGCGAAGCCGCAAATGTCACTACCCCGCGCCCCTTACGGGGCGCGGAGGAGTGAAGTGGCGGGCGCTGCGGTGTCCCGGTTTCGACCCCGATGGTGCCCCGAGCGTGGTTCCGCGTCGGGGACCCCGTAGTCTCGTCCCTCGTGAGTACGCGCACCGCACAGACAGCCCGGCAAGGGCACGGTGGGGATGTCGTGTGCGCGGTGCGGGATCTGACCAAGACCTATCCGGCGGTGCGCGGACGGCGCGGGGCACCCGGGACACCCGAGGTGCGGGCCACCGACGGCGTACGGATCGACATCCGGCGCGGCGAGATCTTCGGGCTGCTCGGGCCCAACGGTGCCGGGAAGTCCACCCTCGTACGGCAGTTGACCGGACTGATGCGACCCGATCGCGGCAGCGTCGAGATCCTCGGGCACGACGTCGTGCGCCATCCCGAGCGGGCGGCGCGAATCCTCGCGTACCTGGGACAGGAGTCGACCGCGCTCGACGAACTGACGGTGTCGCTCGCCGCGGAGACCACCGGGCGGCTGCGCGGGCTCGATGTGCGCAGCGCGCGGGCCGAGCGGGACACCGTCCTCGAGGAGCTGGGTCTCACTGCCCTCGCCTCGCGGCCGCTGCGAAAGCTGTCCGGCGGGCAGCGGCGGCTCGCCTGCTTCGCCGCCACGCTTGTGGGTGAGCGGCCGCTACTCGTACTCGACGAGCCGACCGCCGGCATGGACCCCATCGCCCGTCGCGCCGTCTGGGGCGCCGTCGACCGGCGGCGGGCCGAGAACGGCACGACGGTTCTCCTGGTCACCCACAACGTCATCGAGGCCGAGACGGTCCTCGACCGTGTCGCCGTGATGGACCAGGGCCGTGTCATCGCCTGCGACACCCCCTCCGGGCTGAAGGAGCAGGTCGCGGGCGAGGTGCGCCTCGAACTCGTCTGGCGCGAGCGCGCGCCTCTCGACGTTCCCGAGGTCGCCGCGCTGCGCGACCGCGCCGTCGAGTCCGGCCGCCGCTGGGCGCTGCGCCTCGCCCCCGAGGAGGCCCGCGCGGCCGTCGCCGCCGTCACCGGCGGGGCCGCGTTCGCCGCCCTGGACGACTTCACGCTCGCCACACCGAGCCTCGAAGACGTGTATCTGGCCCTGGGCGGGAGCGCCGGCAATGTACGGGGGTTGGTCAAGGCGTGAGTGTTCGGGCCGCTCTGGCCGTACGGAACAGGACGACAGCTGAAGCGAACAGGAGCCGCTCGACGTGAGTGTCGTACCCGCCGAGGTCCTGTCGGGCCGTGCCCTCCCCGTCGAGGACGCCGTCGCGGAACAAGCCGCCGAGCTCGGACCGCGTGCCCGGTTGTGGCCTGCGCTGTGCGCCGTGTACCGGGCGCAGCTGTCCCGCGCGCGGGTCGCTCGGATTCCGCTGCTGTTCGTGGCCACCTTCCAGTCGATCGGGATCATGGTCCTGATGCGCGGGGTGGTGGACGGCGGCGGAGAGGCGCGGGCCGTGGTGGCGGGCTCGTCGGTGCTCGTCGTCGCGTTCGTCGCGCTGAATCTGCTCGCTCAGTACTTCGGGCAGTTGCGTGCGAGTGGCGGGCTCGACCACTACGCGACGTTGCCGGTGCCGCCGGCGGCGGTGGTGCTGGGTGCCGCGGGTGCGTACGCCTCCTTCACCGTGCCGGGGACCGTGGTCACCGCCGTCTTCGGGTGCGTGCTGTTCGGCCTGCCGTTGTCTCATCTGTGGATCCTCGCCGCCGTGATCCCGCTCGCGGGCGCGGCGCTCGCCGGGCTGGGAGCCGCGCTCGGACTGCTGGCGCCGCGGCCCGAACTGGCCACGCTGCTCGGACAGTTGGGGATGTCGGCGGCTCTCCTGCTCGGGGTGCTGCCGGCGGATCGGCTGCCTACCGTCGTCCAGTACGCGCGTGATCTGCTGCCGTCCACGTACGGTGTCGAGGCCTTCGGGCTGACCTTCGGAGCGCACCCCGACTGGGGGGTCGTCGTGCTCGACCTCGCCGTGTGCGCGGGGGTCGGGGTGGTCTCGCTGGCCGTTGCGACCTGGGCTTATCGTCGGGCTGCCGTCCGATGACGCGGCCTGCGGCCGAGCCTGGCACGATGTCAGGGTGACCGCACCGTTTACTCCGCCCCAGCCGCCGCATCGTGCTTCTCCGGAACAGCAGCCTCCGGAGTACCAGTCTCCGCATCCTGCCTGGCAGGCGTCACCGCCCGCCGCAGCTGGTGCGGGCGGATCCGTCGGTTATCAGGAGGACGGTCCCGGGATGAAGACGGAACTGCGGGAGGCCGGTGTCATCGCGCTGGCGATGGCGCTCGGTGGGGCGTTGCTCGGGGTGCTGTGGTGGTGGCTGGCTCCTGAGGTGCCGTTGGTCTCGGACTCGTCCGCGGTCTATCTCAAGGACACGGAAGGGGAGCAGGCCATCGGGGTGGACGGGACGTTCACTCTGCTTGCGCTCGGGTTCGGGCTGGTGAGTGCGCTGGTCGTGTTTGCGCTGCGGCGACGTGGGGGGATTCCGGTCGTTGTCGCGCTCACGGTCGGAGGTGTGCTCGGTTCGTTGCTTGCCTGGCGGCTGGGGATATGGCTGGGGCCTACGCAGGATGTCGCGGCCCATGCGCGGGAGGTGGGGCGAGGGGTTACGTTCGCTGCGCCGCTGGAGCTTGGGGCGAAGGGGGCGTTGCTGGCGTGGTCTTTGGGGGCGCTGGTCGTTCATCTGGGGCTCACCGCGTTGTTCGGACCGCGGGATCCTGAGCCGGATCCTTATGCGCAGGGCCCGTACGGGGCGCCTCCGGCGTAGGGCGGGTTCCTTGCGGGGGCTGGGCGGCGCGGGGTCTTCGCCCCCGCCGCCCCTACCCGTCCCATCCCGGGGCTGCGCCCCGGACCCCACTGGGGCTGCGCCCCGGACCCCACTGGGGCTGCGCCCCGGACCCCACTGGGGCTGCGCCCCAGACCCCCATCGGCCTGAACGGCCTCGTCCTCAAACGCCGGACGGGCTGGTTGTGGCCTCGTCCTCGAACGCCGGACGGCCTGTGTTGTGGCCTCGTCCTCAAGCGCCGGACGGGCCGGACGGGCTGGTTGTGGCCTCGTCCTCAAGCTCCGGACGGGCTGGATTATGCGGGCCTGTGCCCATGATTCGAGCGGCCCTTCTTCATGCGCCACTTGCGTTTGCGTGTTTTCTTCGACATGTTCTCGGTTTAGCCGATAGTGCGGCATTCGTCGAGTGGTCACGCGCGGGCAACCGGTGCTGAGATCGCTTCCGTGAGCTTGGTCAGGTCGTTCGGGGAGAGTTCGACCTCCAGACCGCGGCGGCCTGCCGAGACGCAGATCGTGGGGTGGGCCGAGGCCGAGGCGTCCAGGACCGTGCGGAGTTTCTTGCGCTGGCCCAGGGGGGAGATGCCGCCGCGGACGTAGCCCGTCGCGCGCTCCGCAGCCGCCGGGTCGGCCATCGTGGCGCGTTTGCCGCCCACTGCTGACGCGAGGGCCTTCAGGTCGAGGGAGCCTGCCACGGGGACCACGGCCACCGTGAGCTCGCCGTCGACCTCCGCCACCAGGGTCTTGAAGACGCGGTCGGGGGAGACGTTCATCGCCTCGGCGGCCTCCTCGCCGAACGACGGGTGGGAGGGGTCGTGCTCGTACGCGTGGACCGTGTACGCGACGCCCGCCGCCGTCAGGGTCACCGTCGCGGGCGTCCCCCCGGACTGCTGCTGTTTCTTCGACTTCTTCGCCATGGGCCTTCATCATCCCAGACGGCCGAACGCGGCCGCCCCCGCCCGGAACAGTGCCCGGGCAGGGGCGGTTCGTGACGGTCCCTTCAGTCAGAGGCCGGCTTCGGTCAGCAGGTCGCCCACGGGGTCTCGAAGGTCCCCTGCCCGGCGACCTTGATCAGCCCCTTCCAGTCCACGTCGCACCGGTAGCTCACGGTCCAGGTGGTGTTGGCCCGCTCACCCGTGCTGATGCTCTTCGTCGGCCCCCACCTGGTGTCGCCGCCTGCTCGGTGTCCGAGCTGCGCGCTGATCTTCGAGCCGCCGCTCTTCGTGTAGAAAACCTCGATGCGGCTGGGGCTCGTGTTCAGCGAAATGCAGAGCTGCCCGTTGCTCAGACGCGTGCATTCGACCCGGGCCTGGATTACCGCGTCCTTGGTCTCGGACGCGTGAGCAGGCGCGACCATGAGCGTGGAACCGGCCGCCACACAGGCGGCGACGGTCATAATGCTCCGGCGACTCATCTGGTTGTTCCCCCTTGCTGGTGGTCATGGCCATGGTCATGGCCAGCGGTGATCATAGGGACCGTGATCACGGGGTTTCCATCGATTTCAGGGCGCCTGTGTGGCTGATTTCGTACCCACTGACTCAGCAGATTGCCCTTGGCCCAGCGCATTTCCCTGATTCCGCCGACCGCCTCAGTTGAGGCTCGTGGGACTGCGCGTGAGTTCCGACGCGGGCAGTGAGGGCAGGTTACGGATGATCGCCGTCTCCCTGCGCAGCAAGCCGAGTTCCTCGCGCAGGCGTGAGGCCGTGTCCGGGGCCTGGAGCAGGCGCTGTTTCGCCGGGACGTCCAGCATCGCCGCCGCCGCTACCAGATAGGAGACGACGGACGGCTCGTCCGGCAGCTCGCCCCCGGTCGACAAGGACCGTTCGCGTGCCCCGGCCAGTCGTTTCTGGTACTGGCGGAAGGCCCGCAGTACTCCCTCGGCGAGCGCCCCCGCCTCCTCGCCGGGGTCCTCCTCCAGCTCTTCCAGCTCAGCCGTCAGGAACGCGCCGGAGGCGTCCACCGAGAGCAGCCGTACGCGCCTCGTCCCGGTGGCCAGTACCTCGAAGCTGCCGTCGGCCCGCTCCCGGATGGTCGCCGCGTCCGCGATACAGCCCACCTTGTGGAAGGCCTGCGCGGGATCGTCGCCGAAACCGGCCGCGGGCCCGCGCTCCGGTACGGCCGTCTGGTCCGGCAGCCCGGGCGCGCTCGGCGCGACCTCGTGGCCGTCGCGGATCGCGACGACGGCGAACCGGCGCGGTTCGTCCTCGGGGGTCTTCAGCAGCTCGCGCATCATGGCGCGATAGCGCTCCTCGAAGACGTTCAGGGGCAGTACGAGCCCCGGGAACAGCACCGAGTTCAGGGGGAAGAGCGGGAGCCGGACGGTGGTCACGACGCAAAAGCCTAATGGTCGCCGGGGTGGGCGGGTTCGCCGTGGTCACTCAGCGGACGCGGGGGCTGCGCTCGCCGTAGCTTGAACGGCGTACGCGCGGCCACTTCCAGCCGTACGCCGTCCCGGAGTTCGAGGAACTGACCGAGCGGGTCGTCCGAGATCCGGTCCCAGGGGAACGAGGTGGCGTACGGCCCGATCCGGCGCAGCTCAGCCAGCGCGTCCTCCCAGCGTTCGAGCCGGATCAGAACGTATGTAAGCAAGTTGCGGACCTGGGCGGGCCACGGGTCGGCGGGCGCGTACTCCTGCGACAGGGCGATCGCCAGATCGGCCGCCGCGTCCAGGCGCTCGCGCGGCACCGCGCACCTGCCGCTCTCCTCGGTCAGATACGCGAAGGCCGCGCGCACCGGCAGCGCCTGGACGAGGGAGCCCGGCAGCGCGTCCTGCGCGGCCCGCTCGGCGAAGTCGAAGCACTCGCGGTGCGAGCCGTACCAGGCGGCGGACAGGTACTGGAGGGCGGACACATGGCAGCCGTAGTGGTGCGGGGAGCGGCGTACGGCCTCGGCCCACAGCTCCTCGAACTCGGTGTGCGGCGCGTTCGTGCCCCGGGCGTGGTCCAGCGCGATCCGCCATGGCGCCGGATCGCGCGGGTCGGCCTCGGCGGCCGTGGTGATCAACGGCGCGACCTGGCGCAGCAGTTCGGCACGGGCCGGCGACTCCCAGCCCTGGCACACCGCCAGCTCGGCCTTGACGAGCAGCGCGTCGGGATCGTGCGGGGCCGCGTACCGCCAGAGCGCGAACCACTCGGGGCGGGAGCGCGCGAAAGCGGCGAGGCGCGTGGCGTACCGGTCGCGGTCCTCCCACTCGGCGGCCTCCCGGGTGGTGGCCAGCAGCTTGGCCGCGACCTCGTACTCGCCCCGGCCCGCGGCGACCAGCGCCGGCGCGAGCCGCTCATCCGGGGCGTCGAGCAGCATCTCGTCGTCGCCCGGCAGACCGGCGGCGAGCGGGGAGGTGTTCCGTGCCATCCGGGCGGTACGGATGAACGCGCGTAGCAGTGCCATTGGGGCTCCCCCCTCTGCGCCTCAGCCGGCGCCGCTCTCGCGAACCGGATGCTCGCCGTCGTGGTTGCTCAATTGATGGTTGCGGTGGGAAGACAGCTGAAACGACCCAAGGGTTGCATGTGTTCGGGCAGCGGTTCAGCCCCGGCGCAGAAGCCGTGTCGCGCCCGCTGCCACCGCCGTCGCCAGGATCCAGCCGAGGAGGATCACCGTCGCGGCCAGCCACTGCCAGCCCCCGTGCAACCGCCAGTAGCCCGCCTGGCCCAGGTCGATGACGGGCAGGAGCAGGTCCAGGGCGAAGAGGGAGGGGTTCCAGGGCGGATGCTCGCCCGTTTTGATCGGCGGATGGTCGGCATGGCGGAAGGCGAGCGAGGCCGCCGCCCACAGCACCGCCATCCATACGGCGGCCCGTCCCGGCCGGTACCCGTAGGCGACCGTCCAGTCCTGTACGTACCCCCAGAGCCTGGCCGCGAGCGGCAGGAACTCGCGGCGGTGGCGCTGCTTGGCGAGCAGCACCTCGCGCGCGTCCTCGTCCTCGCCGCCGTCGCGCAGGACGGCCGCCAGCCGCTCGTACGGCTCCGGGCTGTACTCGGGGGTCGCCGCGGCCACCCACTCCAGGCGCCGGGCCAGCGGGAACGGGCCGCGCGGCACGAGGTTCTCGTACTGGAAGCCGCCCATCTGCAGCTGGCCCGCGCCCGGCCAACTGCTCGCGGCATCCATGAGGTTGACGACCCGGGCGCCGGACAGCACGACCCGCCCGCGCCTCGGCCGTTCCCCGAGGAAGCGCAGCTCGGGTACCTGTACGCGGCGCAGCGATATCTCCTGGTCGTCCCTGAGGACGAAGCGGGCCTGCTCGAAGTCCACCGCATCCCCGAACCGCCCGTCGTCCAGGCGGATCCCGCCCTCGCACGCGAAGCGCTGCACCCGCGTCCCGCGCGCCGGAGTCCGGCCGCTGGTCTGCAGCGGATTGCCGACGCCCGCGGGCGTCATATAGAGCGTGCGCTCGACGGTCAGTTGCGGGGCGTTCAGCGCCAGCCGGTCGTGCGGGTTCTTCAGCCGGCTGCCGCGCAGACTGAGCGAGACGCCCACCGTGGCGCCGCGCAGGCTCAACTCCCCGTCGGACTCCAGCATTTCGGCCTGCAGGTCCTGACCTACGGTCATCCCGTCGCCGGTGATGGAGCGGCCGTGCCGGTCCCGGCGGACCACGGCCTGGTTGAGAAGCAGATCCGTGCCGATCTGCGCGTCGGTGAGGCGTACGCCGTGGTGGAAGCGGCAGCGCGGCAGATGCAGATCGCCCTCGGTGTGCAGCCGGGCCGCCTCCAGACGCGGCACCGAGCACCCGACCAGGCGCACGGTCGTGAACCGGGCTTCCGGCAGCAGGAGTTCCTTCTCGAAGCGGCAGCCCTTCATCTCGACGTACGGGACGATCCTGCCGCCCGCGAGATCGAGTACGCCGGTGATCTGGATGCCGGTCAGCTTCAGGGACGAGACGCGGCCGTCCAGCGCGGGCGGCCCGTTCAGCAGCAGCATGGCCACGATGCGGGCCCGCACACTGCGCTCCGGGCCCCATGGGCGGCCGCCGTGCGGATCATCCGCGGTGGGGTCACCGGCGCGCAGGTCGTACATGCTGCCGTTGCGGAACGCCTGCCACATTCCCCTCTCGGCGACGGTGAGATCGCCCGGCGGATCCACGTCCCGGACCCCGCCCCGGACCCCGCCCCGGACGCCTGCACCTTCGGCCACGTTTTCCTGCTTCCTCTGCTACTCATGCCACTCAGCGTTCGTACAGCTGTTCATGTGATGCCCGCTGAGTGACCGTACGAACGCTCAGAGTGAAGGTGATCTGCCGGTTCGGGCTTCGTATCAGCGATTGATACAGCCGTCCGGCGTCCGATCCCCGTCTGAGAGAATTGGCTTCGTGATCTCTCGAATCGATCTGCGCGGCGACGCCCTCCCTGAGGGCTCCGCCCTGCGCGACCTGCTGCCCCGAGCCGACTTCGACGTCTCGGCCGCCCTGGAGAAGGTGCGTCCGATCTGCGAGGCCGTGCATCATCGGGGCGACGCGGCGCTGATCGACTACGCGGAGAAGTTCGACGGCGTACGGCTGGACCAGGTGCGCGTACCCGCCGCGGCGATCGAGCGGGCCCTCGCGGAGCTCGACCCCGCCGTCCGCGCGGCCCTGGAGGAGTCCATCCGCCGCGCCCGCATCGTCCACCGCGAGCAGCGCCGCACCGCGCACACCACCCAGGTCGTGCCCGGCGGCACGGTCACCGAGAAGTGGGTGCCGGTCGACCGGGTCGGGCTGTACGCGCCCGGCGGGCGGGCCGTGTACCCATCCTCCGTGATCATGAACGTCGTGCCCGCCCAGGAGGCCGGCGTCGAGTCGATCGCGCTCGCCTCCCCGGCGCAGGCCGAGTTCGAGGGACTCCCGCACCCGACGATCCTCGCCGCCTGCGCGCTGCTCGGCGTCGACGAGGTGTACGCGGCCGGCGGCGCCACCGCCGTAGCGATGTTCGCGTACGGCACCGAGTCCTGCCCGCCCGCCAACCTGGTCACCGGCCCCGGCAACATCTGGGTCGCCGCCGCCAAGCGCTACTTCACCGGCAAGATCGGCATCGATGCCGAGGCGGGCCCGACCGAGATCGCGATCCTCGCGGACGACACCGCCGACCCGGTGCACGTCGCAGCCGACCTGATCAGCCAGGCCGAGCACGACCCGCTCGCGGCGGCCGTCCTCGTCACGGACTCCGTGGCGCTGGCCGACGCGGTCGAGAAGGAGCTTCAGCCGCAGGTCGCCGCCACCAAGCACATCGAGGACCGGATCACCCCGGCGCTCGCGGGCCGGCAGTCCGCGATCGTGCTGGTCTCCGGTGTGGACGAAGGCCTGCGGGTCGTGAACGCGTACGGCGCGGAGCACCTGGAGATCCAGACGGCCGACGCCACCTCGGTGGCCGACCGCGTGACGAACGCGGGCGCGATCTTCATCGGCCCCTGGGCGCCTGTGTCGCTGGGCGACTACGCCGCGGGCTCCAACCACGTCCTGCCGACCGGCGGCTGCGCCTGCCACTCCTCGGGGCTCAGCGTCCAGTCCTTCCTGCGCGGCATCCACATCGTCGACTACACGCGCGATGCGCTGGCGGAGGTGGCGCACCACGTGGTGACGCTCGCCGAGGCCGAGGACCTGCCTGCGCACGGCGCGGCCATCAAGGCACGCTTCGAGTGGAAGGTGCCGAGCAAGTGAGTTCCTTCGGCATTGACGATCTCCCCGTACGGGACGAGCTGCGCGGCAAGTCGCCCTACGGCGCACCCCAACTCGACGTCCCCGTACGCCTGAACACCAACGAGAACCCGTACCCGCTGCCCGAACCGCTCGTCGAGCGGATCGCCGAGCGGGTGCGCGAGGCTGCCCGGAACCTCAACCGCTACCCCGACCGGGACGCGGTGGAGCTGCGCACCGAGCTGGCCAAGTACCTGACGGACACCGGTAAGTACGCGGTCGGCCTCGAGAACGTATGGGCGGCCAACGGCTCGAACGAAGTCATCCAGCAGCTGCTGCAGACCTTCGGCGGGCCCGGCCGTACGGCGATCGGCTTCGAGCCCTCGTACTCGATGCACGGCCTGATCGCGCGCGGCACGGGGACGGGCTGGATCTCCGGCCCCCGCAACGACGACTTCACGGTCGACCTCGCCGCCGCCGAGCGGGCGGTCGCCGAGCACCGGCCGGACATCGTCTTCATCACAACCCCCAACAACCCCACGGGCAACGCGGTTCCGCCCGAGACGGTCATCGCGCTGTACGAGGCCGCGCAGGCGGCGAAGCCGTCCATGGTGGTCGTGGACGAGGCGTACATCGAGTTCAGCCACGGCGACTCGCTGCTGCCGCTGCTCGAAGGCCGGCCGCATCTGGTCGTCTCGCGGACCATGTCGAAGGCGTTCGGCGCGGCCGGGCTGCGCCTCGGCTATCTCGCCGCGCACCCGGCGGTGGTCGACGCCGTCCAGCTCGTACGGCTGCCGTATCACCTGTCGGCGGTCACCCAGGCGACCGCGCTGGCCGCGCTGGAGCACACCGACACGCTGCTGGGATACGTGGAGCAGCTGAAGGCCGAGCGGGACCGGCTGGTCGCCGAGCTGCGCGCGATCGGCTACGAAGTGACCGAGTCCGACGCCAACTTCGTGCAGTTCGGACGGTTCGCCGACGCCCATGAGGTCTGGCAGAAGATCCTCGACCGGGGCGTCCTGGTCCGGGACAACGGGGTGCCGGGGTGGCTGCGGGTCAGCGCCGGTACGCCCGAAGAGAACGACGCGTTCCTCGATGCGGTGCGCGAACTGAAGAAGGAGCAGAACGCATGAGCCGCGTAGGCCGTGTCGAACGGAACACCAAGGAGACCTCCGTCCTGGTCGAGATCGACCTGGACGGCAGCGGAAAGGTCGATGTGTCGACCGGGGTCGGCTTCTACGACCACATGCTCGACCAGCTCGGCCGGCACGGTCTGTTCGATCTGACCGTGAAGACCGAGGGCGATCTGCACATCGACTCTCACCACACGATCGAGGACACGGCTCTGGCGCTGGGCGCGGCCTTCAAGCAGGCGCTCGGCGACAAGGTGGGGATCTACCGGTTCGGCAACTGCACGGTCCCCCTGGACGAGTCGCTGGCCCAGGTGACCGTCGACCTCTCCGGCCGCCCCTACCTCGTGCACACGGAGCCCGAGAAGATGGCGCCGATGATCGGCGAGTACGACACCACGATGACCCGGCACATCCTGGAGTCCTTCGTCGCCCAGGCGCAGATCGCGCTGCACGTGCACGTGCCCTACGGGCGCAATGCGCACCACATCGTGGAGTGCCAGTTCAAGGCGCTGGCGCGGGCGCTGCGTTACGCCTCCGAGCGTGACCCTCGGGCCGCCGGGATCCTTCCGTCCACGAAGGGCGCGCTGTAAAGCCATGAACGGCCTGTCCACCGTACTGATCGTCTTCGGACTCTTCCTGGTCGGCGGCATCATCTCCTTCGCCAAGCAGCAGATGCCGAAGAGCCTCATCGTGCTGCTCTCCATCGGTGCCGCGATGTGTCTCGTGGCGGGGATCCTCCGGCTGGAGGTATGGAATTGAGCACCCCTTCAAAACGAGTAGTCGTCTTTGACTACGGCTTTGGGAACGTACGGTCCGCCGAACGCGCTCTCGCGCGCGCGGGTGCCGACGTCGAGATAACCCGCGACTTCGACAAGGCCATGAACGCGGACGGGCTGCTGGTGCCGGGAGTCGGCGCCTTCGCCTCCTGCATGCAGGGACTGACTGAAGCCCGCGGCCACTGGATCATCGATCGCCGGCTGTCGGGCGGGCGCCCGGTGATGGGCATCTGCGTCGGTATGCAGATCCTCTTCGCGCGCGGCATCGAGCACGGCGTGGAGACCGAGGGCCTGGACGAGTGGCCCGGCTCGGTCGAGCCGCTCCAGGCCGACATCGTGCCGCACATGGGCTGGAACACCGTGACGGCACCGGCCGGTTCGGAGCTGTTCGCGGGCCTGGACGCCGACGCCCGCTTCTACTTCGTGCACTCGTACGCCGTCCACGACTGGTCCATGGAGACCGCGAACGCGGCGATGCGGGCGCCCGTGGTGACCTGGTCGACGCACGGCAAGCCCTTCGTGGCAGCCGTGGAGAACGGCGCCCTGTGGGCGACGCAGTTCCACCCCGAGAAGTCCGGCGACGCCGGAGCGCAGCTGCTGAAGAACTGGATCGGAACACTCTGATGACGTCGAATCCCTCTGGGAAGCTCGAACTCCTCCCCGCCGTCGACGTCCGTGACGGCCAGGCGGTCCGCCTGGTGCACGGCGAGTCCGGTACGGAGACCTCGTACGGCTCCCCTCTGGAGGCCGCTCTCGCCTGGCAGCGGGCGGGTGCCGAGTGGCTGCACCTGGTGGACCTCGACGCGGCGTTCGGGACTGGCGACAACCGTGGGCTGATCGCCGGGGTCGCGGAACGCATGAAGGAACTGCACATCAAGGTGGAGCTGTCCGGCGGCATCCGTGACGACGCTTCGCTGGCCGCCGCCCTGGCCACCGGCTGCACGCGCGTGAACCTGGGCACGGCCGCACTGGAGACCCCCGAGTGGGTCGCCAAGGTCATCGCCGAGCACGGCGACAAGATCGCGGTCGGTCTCGACGTACGCGGTACGACACTGCGCGGTCGCGGCTGGACCCGTGACGGCGGCGACCTGTACGAAACGCTGGAGCGCCTCAACAAGGAGGGCTGCGCGCGCTATGTGGTGACGGACATCGCCAAGGACGGCACGCTGCAGGGCCCGAACCTGGAGTTGCTGCGCAATGTGTGCGCGGCGACGGACCGTCCGGTCGTGGCCTCCGGCGGGGTGTCCTCCCTGGACGACCTCCGGGCCATCGCCGAGCTCGTACCCCTCGGTGTCGAGGGCTCCATCGTCGGGAAGGCCCTGTACGCGAAGGCGTTCACCCTGGAAGAGGCCTTGGAGGCGGTAGCCAAGTGAGCGACGTACGACGCGTCGTGACCGGCGCGCCCTGGGAGGAGACCTTCGGGTACTCCCGAGCCGTGGAGCTGCCGAACGGCCTGGTGCTGGTCTCCGGCTGCACGTCCATCGTGGACGGTCAGATCGCCGGAGGCGACCCGTACGAGCAGGCGATCAACTCCTTCAAGGTCGCTTTCGCCGCGCTGGAGCAACTGGGTCTCGGCCGCGACGACGTCGTGCGCACGCGCATGTACATCACCCACGCCCGGGACGTGGACGACATCGGACGTGCTCACAAGGAGCTGTTCGACTCCGTCAGGCCCGCCGCATCCATGATCATCGTCTCCGGCTTCGTGGACCCCAGCCTGGTCGTCGAGGTCGAGGTGGAGGCATTCCGCCCCGGCGGAGAACACGGAGAGCCCACAGCATGACCCTCGCCGTACGAGTCATCCCCTGCCTGGACGTCGACAACGGCCGGGTCGTCAAGGGCGTCAACTTCCAGAACCTGCGCGACGCGGGCGACCCCGTCGAGATGGCGAAGGTGTACGACGCCGAGGGCGCCGACGAGCTGACGTTCCTGGACATCACGGCCTCGTCGGGCAACCGCGAGACGACGTACGACGTGGTGCGGCGCACGGCGGAGCAGGTGTTCATTCCGCTGACGGTCGGCGGCGGGGTCCGTACCACCGAGGACGTCGACAAGCTGTTGCGGGCCGGGGCGGACAAGGTGGGCGTGAACACCGCCGCGATCGCCCGGCCCGACCTCATCCGCGAGATCGCCGAACGCTTCGGACGGCAGGTGCTGGTCCTCTCGGTCGACGCGCGGCGGACCGAGAGCGGTTCCTTCGAAGTGACGACCCATGGCGGCCGGCGCGGCACCGGCATCGACGCCGTCGAATGGGCGCACCGGGCGGCCGAGTTGGGCGCGGGCGAGATCCTGCTCAACTCCATGGACGCGGACGGCACGAAGGACGGCTACGACATCGAGATGATCGAGGCGGTACGCAAGCACGTCACCGTCCCGTTGATCGCCAGCGGCGGCGCCGGCCGGCTCGCCGACTTCCCGCCGGCGATCACGGCGGGCGCGGACGCGGTGCTCGCGGCCTCCGTCTTCCACTTCGGTGACCTGCGGATCGGTCAGGTTAAGGAGACGCTGCGGGGGGCGGGGCTTCCGGTTCGCTAGTCCCTGTCGTCGAACTCCCGTCGTCCGCCCCTTGGGGCTCCGCTCGTCAGTCCTCGAACGCCGACGCCAGCACGTCCCGTTCGAGGCCCAACGCGCTCTCGGTCGGGCCGGCGCTCACCGTGGCGGTGTACGCGGCGCTGTGGCGCTGGAGCGAGCGCGCCGCGGACGCTCAGGAGGCCGGCCGTGGCGACGCCATCGTCGCCGACGTCGGGGGCACCACGACCGACCTCGGCGTCCTCGTCGACGGCTTCGCGCGGGAGAGCGCCGCCGGGTGCGTCATCGGCGGCGTACAGACGAACCTGTCCATGCCCGACGTGCTGTCCATCGCGTACGGCGGCGGCACCTTCGTCCACGACACCCGCACCGGACCCGACTCCGTCGACCGGGCCATCACCACGCGTGCCCTGGTGTTCGGCGGCGACACGCCGACGCTCAGCGACGCGGCGGCCCTCGCCGGACGGATCGCTCTCGGCGACCGCGACCGCATCGCCGGTCACCTGGAGACCCGCTTCGGCGCCCGTCCCAAGACGTCGCTGGAGGACTTCGACACCGAACTCGCCCACGCCGTGAGCCTGGTCTCCCACGGCCGCCGCCACCAGCCCGTCATCGCCGTCGGAGGAGCGGCCGGCCTGATCCCCGACACGGTCGGCGGGCTTCCGTCGAACGGCCCCGCCACGCCGACGTCGCCAACGCGGTCGGCGCGGCCATCGCCCTCGTCGGCGGCGAGCACGAGACCGTCGTCCCGGCCGGCCCCGGCCGCCGGGAAGCCCTCCAGGAGGCCCGCGCGGCGGCCGTCGAGCGAGCGATCGCGAGGGGCGCGGACCCCGACGACGTCTCCGTCGTCCGCATCCACGAGGTCGCTCTCAGCTACGGCGGCCGCCGGTTGATCAGGGCGACGGTGAAGGCGGTCGGGCGGCTCGTGGATCCCGATGATGCTCGGTAGACGCGAAGGACGGGCTTCGGCGTCGGGCGGGAGCGGCGTCCATGCTGCTGACCGCGAGCGCCACGCAATGCGGCCTGGGCGGCATCTACGGCCTGTGCACCCGACCCGTGCGCCGCGCCGAACTCCCGGGCTGGTGCCGCCTCGGCAACGCCTGTCCATCGCCACCGCCGACGGGATCAGCACCATGCTCGTCGGGGCAGGCGGAATCGTGGCCGAACCGCATCGCGGCCTGGTCCAGGGCGAGCGTTGTCGGTTGCGGCGCTAGATCCCCAGCTGCTTCGTCTCGTGCAGCTTCGCGATCGCGTCCTTGTCGCCGTCCAGTTCCACGTCCGCCGTGTTCTGTCGGCCGTACGTGAACATCAGCAGCTCGGAGGGCTCGCCGGTCACGGTCACCACCGGGGTGCCGCGGTGGGCGACCGCCGTCTGGCCGTCCGGGCGGCGCAGCACCAGACCCGTCGGGACGCCACGGCCCACGAGGCGGGCCGTTCGTTCCAGGCGGGACCAGAGGGCGTCCTGGAAGACGGGGTCCAGTTCGCGCGGGGTCCAGTCCGGCTGTGCGCGGCGTACGTCCTCGGTGTGGACGTAGAACTCGACCGTGTTCGCCGCCTCGTCGATCTGCTTGAGGGAGAAGGGCGAGAAACGGGGCGGGCCGGTACGGATCAGCTGGATCAGTTCCTCGTACGGCTTCTCGGCGAACTCCGCCATCACCCGGTCCAGGCGCGGCGCGAGCTGCTTGATCAGGGTGCCGCCGGCGGCGTCCGGGCGGCGCTCGCGCACCACCACATGGGCGGCGAGATCCCGGGTGTTCCAGCCCTCGCACAGGGTGGGGGCATCCGGACCCGAGGCTTCCAACAGGTCGGCGAGGAGAAGTCGTTCACGCTTTGCATGGGTCGACATGACTGCCAGCCTACGACCGGGCTCGCGGTCCGGACAGTGGACGCCCGCCGGACGGCCCGTACCGGCGCGGCACAATGGCTTCCATGACCCGCACTCCCGCCCGTCACCCGACCACCGCCCCTCATGGAGGCGCTTCGCGCCACAGTTCTCCATCCAGCAACCTGGATCCCGCCATCGCCGCGCGCCTCAAGCGCAGCGCCGACGGGCTCGTCCCCGCCATCGCCCAGCAGTACGACACCGGAGAGGTGCTCATGCTGGGCTGGATGAACGACGAGGCGCTGCATCGCACGCTGACCACCGGCCGCTGCACCTACTGGTCGCGCAGCCGCCAGGCGTACTGGGTCAAGGGCGACACCTCCGGGCACGTCCAGTACGTCAAGTCCGTCGCCCTCGACTGCGACGCCGACGCCGTCCTGGTGAAGGTCGACCAGGTGGGCGCCGCCTGCCACACCGGCGCCCGCACCTGCTTCGACGCCGACGTCATCAAGGACGCCGTGTCCGGCGAGGATGCCGTGTCCGACGCATCGCCCCTCGGTCAGTAAGGTCAGCCGCCATGGACCTCGAGACGTTCCGCAAGCTGGCCACCGACCGGCGTGTCATCCCCGTCAGCCGCACGCTCCTCGCGGACGGCGACACCCCCGTCGCGCTCTACCGCAAGCTCGCCGCCGAGCGCCCCGGCACCTTCCTGCTGGAGTCCGCGGAGAACGGCCGCTCATGGTCTCGTTACTCCTTCGTGGGCGTCCGCTCGGCCGCGACTCTCACCGAGCGCGAGGGGCAGGCGCACTGGTTCGGCACCCCGCCCGTCGGTGTCCCCGTCGACGGCGACCCGCTCGCCGCCCTGCGCGCCACCATCGAGGCCCTGCACACCCCCCACCAGGAGGGCATGCCGCCCTTCACCGGCGGCATGGTCGGCTACCTCGGCTACGACATCGTGCGCCGCCTGGAGAAGATCGGCCCCGGCGAGCGCGACGACCTGAAGCTGCCCGAGCTGACCATGCTGCTCACCAGCGACCTCGCGGTCCTCGACCACTGGAACGGCACGGTCCTGCTGATCGCCAACGCGATCAACCACAACGACCTCGACACGGGTGTCGACGAGGCGTACGCGGACGCCGTCGCCCGCCTCGACGCCATGGAGGCCGACCTCTCGCGCGCCGTCTCCCAGCCCCCGGCCGCGCTCCCGCCCTCCGAACTCCCCGAGTACACCGCGCTGTGGGGCGGCCCCGACTTCCAGGTCGCCGTCGAGGACATCAAGGAGCGTATCCGGGCCGGCGAGGCCTTCCAGGTCGTGCCCTCCCAGCGCTTCGAAACCCCTTGTACCGCAAGCGCGTTGGACGTCTACCGGGTACTGCGGGCCACCAACCCCTCCCCGTACATGTACCTGTTCCGCTTCGACGGCTTCGACGTCGTGGGCTCCTCCCCGGAGGCCCTCGTCAAGGTCGAGGACGGGCGCGCGATGGTCCACCCCATCGCCGGTACGCGGCCGCGCGGCGCGACCCCGCAGGAGGACCAGGCCCTCGCCGACGAACTCCTCGCCGACCCCAAGGAACGCGCCGAGCACCTGATGCTCGTCGACCTCGGGCGCAACGACCTCGGCCGCGTCTGCGAACCGGGCTCCGTCGAGGTCGTCGACTTCATGTCCATCGAGCGCTACTCGCACGTCATGCACATCGTCTCGACGGTGACCGGCAAGGTCGCACAGGGCCGTACCGCCTTCGACGTCCTGACGGCCTGTTTCCCCGCGGGCACCCTCTCCGGCGCCCCCAAGCCCCGCGCGATGCAGATCATCGACGAGCTGGAGCCGAGCCGCCGCGGCGTGTACGGCGGCTGCGTCGGCTACCTCGACTTCGCGGGCGACTCCGACACCGCCATCGCCATCCGTACCGCCCTGCTGCGGGACGGCACGGCATATGTGCAGGCCGGCGCCGGAATCGTCGCCGACTCGAACCCCGTGGCCGAGGACGACGAGTGCCGCAACAAGGCGGCGGCGGTACTGAGGGCGGTGCACACGGCCAACCGGCTCGGCCTGCAGGGCGACCGGTAGGGACGCATCTCACGTGAACCCCGGGTGACCGTTCGCCCGGGCTTCAAGCGATAGTGGGGTGCGTGACTGCTGTACCTCACCCCCGATACGAAGCGGCCGGACCCGCCCGGTCCGGCCGCCGAAGCCTGGCCATCGCCCTGCTGTGCGGCGCGCTCGGCGCGGCCGTGGCGCTGCTCGCCTCGCGGCAGGGCTGGTCGGAGGGCACCGCGACGGTGGCCGGCGGCGACTTCCCGCTGAGGGCCACGGGCAGCGACGTCACGGGCGTGCCCGCGGCCCTCGCCATAGTGGGCCTGGCCGCCCTCGTCGCCGTCTTCGCCGTACGCCGCGCCGGGCGCTTCCTGGTCGCCGGGCTCCTCGCGCTCTCCGGCGCGGGCACCGTGGCCGCGGCCCTCCTCGGCGCCACCGACAGCTCCGCACTCGACGACAAGGCAGCGCAGGCCTCCGGCGACACCGCCGCGACCGTCGACTCCATGAGCCATACAGCCTGGCCGTACGTGGCCGCCGCGGGCGGAGTACTGCTCCTGCTCGCGGGACTGCTCGCGCTGCGCTACGGACGGCTGTGGCCGGCCATGTCGGGCCGTTACGAGCGGGACGGCTCCCCGAGGCCCCGTAAGGCCAGGCCCGCCGCGGACCCGGACCGGCCCGAGGAGATGTGGAAGGCGCTGGACCGCGGCGAGGACCCCACCGGTGCCTAGCGGTGCGTGAGGCAGGACCCCCGATCAACGTGCACGCGCGCGTGCGGAACAATGGGCCTTCGAGCGTCCGACTCACTCAGGCGACTCGCACAGGCACACACAGCCACACACGCAATCAGCAACGAGGAGCAAGTCATGGCGGGCAACCACCACGGTCACACCCCGGCCGCCTGGACCGGTGTCATCATCGCCTTCATCGGTTTCTGCGTCGCGGGTGCCTTCATGGTGCTGGCCAACCCGCTGGGCTTCTGGGCCGGCCTGGTGATCGTCGTCCTCGGCGGCGTGGTCGGCATGGCCATGAGCGCGGCGGGCCTCGGTCAGCCGAAGTCCACGCACCAGCCGCACAAGGTGGCCTCCGACAGCTGATCCTCGCCCATGACATCGAGGAAGGCGGTCGCGGCTCCCTCGCCGGGGCCGCCCTTTCCCGTGCTTTTTCCTGTGCGCGGTGTGCTGCTCTCGAGGCAGAATGCGTTGAGTGGACACCGAAAGCCAGAGGGTGACGTCCCCTCCCGAATCCGTGGTGCGGCGGCTGGCCGTACCAGGCGGTGTGCTCGCGGCCGTCGCCGGGGCCTTCGCGTACGTCGCCGCCGTGGATCCGAACGAACCAGGGCACTACCCGGCCTGTCCGCTGTTCCAGTACGCGGGCGTGTACTGCCCCGGCTGCGGCGGGCTGCGCAGCGCGCACGCCTTCGCGCACGGGGACTTCGCGGCGGCGCTGCAGGCCAACGCGGTCGCGGTCGTGGCGTACTTCGTGTTCGCGGTGCTGTGGACGCTCTGGGTGGTCCGCTCGGTCCGGGGCCGCCCGCTGACTCTCGACTTGCGGACCGTACATCTGTGGGGGATCGGGGCGTTCCTGTTCGTCTTCACAGTTGTCCGGAACCTGCCGTTCGGTGGCTGGCTTCACCCTTGATCCACTGGCGAATGTCCAGGTAGTGGGACCGGCGTCAACCGGATGCGAGGGCAACGCCCTCCTGCGGATACCATCGCAGTGACCATCGGTTTCGTCTGATGCGGGCGACGCTCGACTCAACCGCTCAGCAGCTCGACAGCTTGAACCGTCCACCGTCAGGAAGGGGGCCGCTCGCGTGAGTGTGCTCGACGAGATCATCGACGGAGTCCGTGCCGACCTCGCGGAGCGGCAGGCACGCGTCAGCCTCGACGAGCTCAAGGAGCGTGCGGCGAAGGCTCCTGCGGCCAAGGACGGCGTAGCCGCCCTGCGGGGTGAAGGCGTCAAGGTCATCTGCGAGGTGAAGCGTTCGAGCCCGTCCAAGGGCGCGCTCGCCGCGATCGCCGACCCGGCTGCGCTCGCGGCGGACTACGAGGCGGGCGGCGCGGCGGTGATCTCGGTGCTGACCGAGCAGCGGCGCTTCGGGGGTTCGCTGGCGGACCTGGAGGCCGTACGCGCCCGGGTGGACATCCCGGTCCTGCGCAAGGACTTCATCGTCACGTCGTACCAGCTGTGGGAGGCGCGGGCGTACGGCGCGGATCTGGCCCTGCTGATCGTCGCGGCCCTCGACCAGGCCGCCCTGGAGTCCCTCATCGAGCGCGCCGAGTCCATCGGGCTCACCCCGCTCGTCGAGGTGCACGACGAGGACGAGGTCGAGCGGGCGGTGGCCGCCGGAGCGAAGGTCATCGGCGTGAACGCGCGCGACCTGAAGACCCTGAAGGTCGACCGAACGACCTTCGACCGCGTCGCCCCCGAGGTCCCCGACACCATCGTCAAGGTCGCCGAGTCCGGCGTCCGCGGCCCCCACGACCTCATCGCCTACGCCAACGCCGGCGCCGACGCGGTCCTGGTCGGCGAGTCCCTGGTGACCGGCCGCGACCCGAAGGCAGCGGTCTCCGACCTGGTGGCAGCGGGCGCCCACCCGGCCCTGCGCCACGGACGGGGCTGACCCACGGATGTACGCCGACCGCGCCCTCACCGCGACCCGTCCGGGCTCTCGCCCCGACGGCGGTCCGGCGTGCGCACGGTCGGCCGCCGCGGCCCCCTCGGCGCCGCGGGACCCCTACGCCCGCCTTGCCCGCGGCTGCCGTCCGCGAGGATGCCGGGCGCCCGCGCGACGGGTGCACGGACGCCGGGTGCGGTACGTGATCGGGGACGAGCCGGGGCAGGTCAACGGGATGCGATGGCGTCGGCGCCTCGCGCCTTCGCCGCCGGCAGGTGTCCGCATGACTCGATGGGCACCTCTGACGGCGCACGCGCGCACACCGTGACCGTCATCCGACCTGCAACCGGGGCTCACGCCCCTGTGAGGTAACCGCATGCCCAGTGAGTTCTTCATCCCTGACCCGGAGGGTCAGATTCCCAGCGCCGAGGGGTACTTCGGCGCGTTCGGCGGCAAGTTCATCCCGGAGGCGCTGGTCGCCGCCGTGGACGAGGTCGCCGTGGAGTACGACAAGGCGAAGGCCGATCCGGAGTTCGCACGCGAGCTGGACGATCTGCTCGTCAACTACACCGGACGTCCGAGCGCACTGACCGAGGTGCCCCGGTTCGCCGAACACGCGGGTGGCGCCCGCATCTTCCTCAAGCGGGAAGACCTGAACCACACCGGCTCGCACAAGATCAACAACGTGCTCGGCCAGGCCCTGCTCACCAAGCGCATGGGCAAGACCCGCGTCATCGCCGAGACCGGAGCCGGCCAGCACGGCGTCGCGACCGCCACCGCCTGCGCCCTCTTCGGCCTCGAGTGCACCATCTACATGGGCGAGATCGACACCCAGCGGCAGGCCCTCAACGTCGCCCGTATGCGCATGCTCGGCGCTGAGGTCATCGCCGTGAAGTCGGGCTCCCGGACCCTCAAGGACGCCATCAACGAGGCGTTCCGCGACTGGGTCGCCAACGTCGAGCACACCCACTACCTGTTCGGGACCGTGGCAGGTCCGCATCCCTTCCCCGCCATGGTGCGCGACTTCCACCGGGTGATCGGCGTCGAGGCCCGGCGCCAGCTCCTGGAGCGCGCCGGACGGCTCCCCGACGCCGCCATCGCCTGCGTCGGCGGCGGCTCCAACGCCATCGGCCTGTTCCACGCGTTCATCCCCGACACGGACGTACGCCTCGTCGGCTGCGAACCGGCCGGCCACGGCGTCGAGACCGGCGAGCACGCGGCCACCCTCACCGCCGGGGAGCCGGGCATCCTGCACGGTTCGAGGAGTTACGTGCTGCAGGACGAGGAGGGCCAGATCACCGAGCCGTACTCGATCTCGGCCGGCCTCGACTACCCGGGCATCGGCCCCGAGCACTCGTACCTCAAAGACAGTGGCCGCGGCGAGTACCGGGCCGTCACCGACGACGCGGCGATGCAGGCCCTGCGCCTGCTGTCGCGGACCGAGGGCATCATCCCGGCCATCGAGAGCGCGCACGCGCTCGCCGGTGCCCTGGAGGTGGGCCAGGAGCTGGGCAAGGACGGCCTGATCATCGTCAACCTGTCCGGGCGCGGCGACAAGGACATGGACACGGCCGCCCGTTACTTCGGCCTGTACGACAAGGGCGCCGACGCCGTCGTCGCCGCGGATGCCGACAGTGACACCGCCGAGATCGAGGGGGACGCCAAGTGAGCGGCAACATCGAGCTGTTGAGCGACACCCTCGCGGCAGCGAAGGCGGAGGGCAGGTCCGCCCTCATCGCGTACCTCCCGGCCGGCTTCCCGACCGTCGACGGCGGGATCGCCGCCATCAAGGCGGTCTTCGACGGCGGCGCCGACGTCGTCGAGGTCGGGCTGCCGCACAGCGATCCGGTCCTCGACGGCCCGGTCATCCAGACCGCCGACGACATCGCCCTGCGCGGCGGAGTCAGGATCGCGGACGTGATGCGCACGGTCCGCGAGACATACGAGGCGACCGGTAAGCCGGTGCTCGTGATGACGTACTGGAACCCCATCGACCGCTACGGCGTCGAGCGCTTCACCGCCGAACTGGCGGCGGCCGGCGGGGCCGGCTGCATCCTGCCCGACCTCCCCGTGCAGGAGTCGGCCCTCTGGAGGGAGCACGCCGAGAAGCACGGCCTCGCGACCGTCTTCGTCGTCGCGCCCAGCAGCAAGGACGCCCGGCTCGCCGACATCACCGCGGCGGGCTCCGGATTCGTGTACGCGGCCTCCCTGATGGGCGTCACCGGCACCCGCGAGTCGGTGGGCGCGCAGGCGCAGGACCTCGTACGACGCACCAAGGCCACCACCGAGCTGCCGGTCTGTGTCGGCCTCGGCGTCTCCAACGCCGGACAGGCCGCCGAGGTCGCCGGTTTCGCCGACGGCGTCATCGTCGGCTCCGCCTTCGTCAAGCGCATGCTGGACGCGCCGGACGAGACGGCGGCCCTGGAGGCCGTGCGCACACTCGCGGCGGACCTCGCGAAGGGCGTCCGGGGAACGGTGTGACGGGCGGTCCGGCCGGCCGCCGACGTCTGTTGCGTCCACGTACGTAACGGACAATCCGCTCACTCGTACGGGTGGACCTGGGACCGGGGAGGCGCTCGTTGCCTCCCCGGTTCGTTCTGCCACATGTGAGCGAGAAGAACCGTGAAGGAAAGCGCACCGCCCGCGAGCGGCTGGCGGTCGAGCGAGAGAAGCAGAGGGCCGGGGAGAAGCGCCGCCGTGTGCTGATCGTGAGTTCCACCGTGGTCTGCGTACTGGCATTGGCTGGGGTGATCGGTGCCCTGGCCGCGAACGCGGGCAACGGAAAGGCGGAAACGGAGGGGCCGGTCAGGGCACCCTCCGGGGCGAACGGCGACGAGAGTCCCGCCATCCCGGTCGGCAAGGAGAGCGCCAGATCGACGCTCACCGTGTGGGAGGACTTCCGCTGCCCGGCCTGCAAGAGCTTCGAGGACGCGTACCGCTCGACGATCCATGAGCTGACGGACTCCGGCCGGCTGAAGGTCGAGTACCACCTCGCCACGCTGATCGACGGGAACATGGGCGGCAGCGGCTCCCTGCGCGCCGCCAACGCCGCCGCATGCGCTCAGAACGCCGGGAAGTTCCCCGAGTACCACGACGCGCTGTTCCAGAACCAGCCTCCGGAGACGAGCGACGAGTTCGCCGACAACGGCAAGCTGATCGAGCTGGCGGGCAAGGTCGACGGACTCGACACCCCCACGTATCGGAAGTGCGTCGAGGACGGTAGGCACAACAGCTGGGTCGCCAAGTCCAACAAGGCCTTCCAGAGCGGTGGCTTTCAGGGCACTCCGACCGTGCTGCTGAACGGCGAGAACATCTACCAGGACCGGGCGATGACCCCGGCGAAGCTGAAGCGGATGATCGAGGAGCCGGACAAGTCGTAGCGCCGGCGAGGGATTCGGGGGCCGGGGCCCGTGGCCCGTTATGGAGCCGTAGCCCGGGCGGGTTGCCGCACTTCCCGCCCGGCAGGGTAGCGTCGTCCCTGCCATGGAACTTGCCTATATCCCCAGCCCGTCGCGCGGTGTGGTCGAAGTCGGCCCCATTCCGCTGCGCGGTTACGCGTTCTGCATCATCATCGGCGTCTTTCTGGCCGTCTGGCTCGGAAACAAACGGTGGATCGCCCGCGGGGGCCGGTCCGGCACCGTGGCCGACATCGCCGTGTGGGCGGTGCCGTTCGGTCTCGTCGGCGGCCGGCTGTACCACGTCGTCACGGACTACCAGCTGTACTTCAGCGAGGGCGAGAACTGGGTCGACGCCTTCAAGATCTGGGAGGGCGGCCTCGGGATCTGGGGCGCCATCGCGCTGGGCGGGCTGGGCGCGTGGATCGGGTGCCGTCGGCGCGGAATCCCGCTGCCCGCGTGGGCCGACGCCCTCGCGCCGGGCATCGCCCTCGCACAGGCCATGGGCCGCTGGGGCAACTGGTTCAACCAGGAGCTGTACGGGCGCGCCACGGATCTGCCCTGGGCGGTGAAGATCACGTCCTCGGCCGACGGACGCATTCCCGGCACGTATCACCCGACCTTCCTCTACGAGTCGCTGTGGTGCGTCGGCGTCGCGCTACTCGTCATCTGGGCCGACCGGCGCTTCAAGCTCGGGCACGGGCGGGCGTTCGCGCTGTACGTCGCCGCGTACTGTGCGGGCCGGTTCTGGATCGAGTCCATGCGCGTCGACGAGGCCCACCACATCCTCGGTATGCGCCTCAACGAGTGGACCGCGATAGTGGTCTTCCTCCTCGCCGTCCTCTACATGGTGCTGTCGGCCAAGCGGCGCCCGGGACGGGAAGAGGTCGTCGAGCCGGCGGCTGTCGCCGACGGTCCGGCGGGCGACGCGGAGGCCTCCGGCGAGGAGTCCGAGAAGGAGTCCAAGGAGGCCGACACGGCGGAATCCGGTGACCCCTCCGATGCGAAGTCCGATCTGAAGGACGAGGCCGAGTCGGCCAAGAAGTCCTGACCTCGGCTGTACGTCGAAGGGGGCGCCCCAGTTACTCGGGGCGCCCCCTTCGTCATGCCGGCATCGCGCAAAAGCGCAGGTAAGTACGGCCTTCCTTGCTGGCGGGCGGGAAATCTCCGGCGTACTTTGGATGTTGTCAAGAAGTGGAATTCATCCAATGAAGTTCTCTGGGGGACCGTCGTGGCCATCATCGAGACCGAAGCGAGCCTGCACGCAGCGCACCGCGACAACCACACCCACCGGGACGTCAACGGTGGCTGGCTGCGTCCCGCGGTCTTCGGCGCGATGGACGGTCTCGTCTCCAACCTGGCGCTGATGACGGGCGTGGCGGGCGGGGCCGTCGCCCATCAGACGGTCGTCCTCACCGGCCTCGCGGGACTCGCCGCCGGCGCTTTCTCCATGGCGGCAGGCGAGTACACCTCCGTCGCCTCGCAGCGCGAGCTCGTGGAGGCCGAACTCGACGTGGAGCGCCGGGAGTTGCGCAAGCATCCCAAGGACGAGGAGCGAGAGCTCGCCCAGCTGTACGAAGGCCGGGGGGTCACCCCCGCACTCGCCCGCGAGGTGGCCCGGCAGCTGTCGAAGGACCCCGAGCAGGCCCTCGAGATCCACGCGCGCGAGGAGCTGGGTATCGACCCCGGCGACCTGCCCTCGCCGACCGTGGCCGCCGCCTCCTCCTTCGGCTTCTTCGCGCTGGGCGCCCTGCTGCCCGTACTCCCGTATCTGCTGGGCGCGACCGCGCTGTGGCCGGCCGTGCTGCTGGCGCTGCTCGGGCTCTTCGCGTGCGGGGCTGTCGTGGCCAGGGTGACCGCTCGGTCCTGGTGGTACAGCGGGCTGCGGCAGCTCGCCCTGGGCGGTGCCGCGGCGGGTGTGACGTACGCCCTGGGCAGTCTGTTCGGTGCGGCCGTATGATGGCTCGGCTGAGGGTTCTATGCATGGGACTGCATAAGTAGCTGTTACTCGGCGGTTTCGATTCCTTAACCACTGGGCATGAGCCGTAAGCGCTGCGGGCAATGAGGCCTGCTGTGCACCAGCGCGGTGGGCGACGTTGCCCGCCGCGTACCCGGACCGGCGGGCATGGATCTGTCCCCGTTGGCCCCCTTATCCCACCGCCACGAGCGGTACCCCCACCGCGACCTGCGGTGTCCGCATGTTGGAACGCGGTATCCGGTTCCCGAGAACCGCTCCATCATGTAACCTGCACGAAATTTTGATCTCAGCAGAGGGCCAACGTCGTCCCTCGGCAATCTGCATATGCCACATGACGACGACGGGAGAGCCGATGCGTACGCCGCGCCAGCCGTCCCAGCATTCCGAGAATGGCCAGAACTGGTCGTTCATGGATGCTCGCCCTGCTGCGCAGGGTATGTACGACCCCCGCAACGAGCACGACGCCTGTGGCGTCGGCTTCGTGGCGACCCTCACCGGCGAGGCGAGCCATGCGCTGGTCGAGCAGGCGCTCACGGTTCTGCGCAACCTGGAGCACCGCGGTGCCACCGGCGCCGAGCCCGACTCGGGCGACGGTGCCGGCATCCTGTCCCAGGTCCCCGACGCCTTCTTCCGTGAGGTGGCCGGATTCGAGCTGCCCGAGGCCGGAGCCTACGCGGTCGGTACCGCCTTCCTGCCCGAGCACAACGCGGCCGACGCCGTGGCACGGATCGACGCGATCGCCGCCGACGAGGGCCTGACCGTCCTCGGCTGGCGCGAGGTCCCGATCGCCCCCGAACTGCTGGGCGCCACCGCCCGCTCCACGATGCCCGCCTTCCGGCAGATCTTCGTGAGCGACGGTGTCAGCAAGGGCATCGACCTCGACCGCAAGGCCTTCGTGCTGCGCAAGCGCGCCGAGCGTGAGGCCGACGTGTACTTCCCGTCGCTCTCCGCGCGCACCATCGTCTACAAGGGCATGCTCACCACCGGTCAGCTGGAGCCCTTCTTCCCGGACCTGTCCGACCGCCGCTTCGCCTCCGCGATCGCGCTCGTGCACTCCCGGTTCTCCACCAACACCTTCCCGAGCTGGCCGCTCGCCCACCCGTACCGCTTCGTCGCGCACAACGGCGAGATCAACACGGTCATGGGCAACCGCAACTGGATGCGCGCCCGCGAGTCCCAGCTGGTGTCCGACCTGTTCGGCCCGCAGGAGAAGCTGGACCGGGTCTTCCCGATCTGTACGCCGGAGGCCTCCGACTCGGCGTCCTTCGACGAGGTGCTCGAACTGCTCCACCTCGGCGGCCGTTCGCTGCCGCACTCCGTGCTGATGATGATCCCGGAGGCGTGGGAGAACCACGACTCCATGGACCCGGCCCGGCGCGCCTTCTACCAGTTCCACTCCACGATGATGGAGCCCTGGGACGGCCCGGCCTGCGTCACCTTCACCGACGGCACCCAGGTCGGCGCGGTCCTCGACCGCAACGGACTGCGCCCCGGCCGTTACTGGGTCACCGACGAAGGCCTCGTCGTCCTCGGCTCCGAGGTCGGCGTCCTCGACATCGACCCGGCCAAGGTCGTCCGCAAGGGCCGGCTGCAGCCCGGCCGGATGTTCCTCGTGGACACCGCCGAGCACCGCATCATCGAGGACGACGAGATCAAGGCCGAGCTCGCCGCCGAGAACCCGTACGCGGAGTGGCTGGAGGCCGGCGAGATCGAGCTCTCCGACCTGCCCGAGCGCGAGCACATCGTGCACACCCACGCCTCGGTCACCCGTCGCCAGCAGACCTTCGGCTACACCGAGGAAGAGCTGCGCGTCATCCTCGCGCCGATGGCCAAGGCCGGTGCTGAGCCGATCGGTTCGATGGGTACGGACTCGCCGATCGCGGCCCTGTCCGACCGCCCGCGTCTCCTCTTCGACTACTTCACCCAGCTGTTCGCGCAGGTCACCAACCCGCCGCTGGACGCCATCCGCGAGGAGCTCGTCACCTCGCTGCGCTCGTCCCTCGGGCCCGCGGGCAACCTCCTGGAGCCGACCGCCGCGTCGTGCCGCAGTGTCACGCTGCCCTTCCCGGTGATCGACAACGACGAGCTGGCCAAGCTCATCCACATCAACGCCGACGGCGACATGCCGGGCATGAAGGCCGCGACGCTGTCGGGTCTCTACCGGGTCGGAGGAGGCGGCGACGCCCTCGCGGCCCGTATAGAGGAGATCTGCACCGAGGCCGACGCCGCCATAGAGAACGGCGCCCGCCTGATCGTCCTCTCGGACCGGCACTCCGACGCCGAGCACGCGCCGATCCCGTCGCTGCTGCTCACCGCGGCCGTCCACCACCACCTCATCCGTACGAAGCAGCGCACCCAGGTGGGTCTGCTCGTCGAGGCCGGCGATGTCCGCGAGGTCCACCACGTGGCCCTGCTCATCGGCTACGGCGCCGCGGCCGTGAACCCGTACCTGGCGATGGAGTCCGTCGAGGACCTCGTCCGCGCAGGGACGTTCCTCCCCGGTATCGAGCCCGAGAAGGCCATCCGCAACCTGATATACGCCCTGGGCAAGGGCGTTCTGAAGGTCATGTCCAAGATGGGCATCTCGACCGTCGCCTCCTACCGCGGCGCCCAGGTCTTCGAGGCCGTCGGCCTCGACCAGGCCTTCGTCGAGAAGTACTTCAACGGCACCGCCACCAAGATCGGCGGCGTCGGCATCGACGTCATTGCCAAGGAGGTCGCCGCCCGCCACGCGAAGGCGTACCCGGCGAGCGGCATCGCGCCCGCGCACCGCGCCCTCGACATAGGCGGCGAGTACCAGTGGCGCCGCGAGGGCGAGCCGCACCTGTTCGACCCGGAGACGGTCTTCCGCCTCCAGCACTCCACACGCAGCGGCAGCTACGACATCTTCAAGAAGTACACGGACCGCGTGAACGAGCAGTCCGAGCGGCTGATGACGTTGCGCGGCATGTTCGGCTTCAAGTCGGACCGCGAGCCGATCTCCATCGACGAGGTCGAGCCGGTCAGCGAGATCGTCAAGCGCTTCTCCACCGGCGCCATGTCGTACGGCTCCATCTCGAAGGAAGCGCACGAGACGCTCGCCATCGCGATGAACCAGCTGGGCGGCAAGTCCAACACCGGTGAGGGCGGCGAGGACGCGGACCGGCTGTACGACCCGGCGCGCCGTTCGTCGATCAAGCAGGTCGCCTCCGGCCGCTTCGGTGTGACGTCGGAGTACCTGGTCAACGCGGACGACATCCAGATCAAGATGGCCCAGGGCGCCAAGCCCGGCGAGGGCGGCCAGCTGCCCGGCCACAAGGTATACCCGTGGGTCGCCAAGACCCGGCACAGCACCCCCGGTGTCGGCCTGATCTCCCCGCCGCCGCACCACGACATCTACTCCATCGAGGACCTGGCCCAGCTCATCCACGACCTGAAGAACGCGAACCCGCAGGCGCGGATTCACGTGAAGCTGGTCTCCGAGGTCGGTGTCGGTACGGTCGCCGCGGGTGTCTCCAAGGCGCACGCCGATGTCGTACTCATCTCGGGGCACGACGGTGGTACGGGCGCGTCGCCGCTCACTTCCTTGAAGCACGCCGGTGGACCCTGGGAGCTCGGCCTCGCCGAGACCCAGCAGACGCTGCTGCTGAACGGCCTGCGCGACCGCATCGTCGTGCAGACCGACGGCCAGCTGAAGACCGGCCGTGACGTCGTCATCGCCGCGCTGCTCGGCGCCGAGGAGTTCGGTTTCGCGACCGCGCCGCTCGTCGTCTCCGGCTGCGTCATGATGCGCGTCTGCCACCTGGACACCTGCCCGGTCGGTATCGCCACGCAGAACCCGACCCTGCGGGACCGTTTCACGGGCAAGGCCGAGTATGTCGTGAACTTCTTCCAGTTCATCGCCGAGGAGGTCCGCGAGCTCCTCGCCGAGCTGGGCTTCCGCTCCATCGAGGAGGCCGTCGGCCACGCCGAGGCGCTCGACGTCACGCGTGCCATCGACCACTGGAAGGCGCAGGGCCTGGACCTGGAGCCGCTGTTCCACGTGCCCGAGCTGCCCGAGGGCGCGGTGCGCCACCAGGTCATCGCGCAGGACCACGGCCTGGAGAAGGCGCTCGACAACGAGCTGATCAAGCTCTCCGCCGACGCCCTGGCCGCGGCCGGTGCGACCGACGCCCAGCCGGTCCGCGCCCAGGTCGCGATCCGCAACATCAACCGCACGGTCGGCACCATGCTCGGCCACGAGGTGACGAAGAAGTTCGGCGGCGCCGGTCTGCCCGACGACACCATCGACATCACCTTCACGGGTTCGGCGGGCCAGTCCTTCGGCGCCTTCCTGCCGCGCGGTGTCACGCTGCGCCTGGAGGGCGACGCCAACGACTACGTCGGCAAGGGCCTGTCCGGCGGCCGGGTGATCGTGCGTCCCGACCGGGGTGCCGACCACCTCGCCGAGTACTCCACGATCGCCGGCAACACCATCGCGTACGGTGCGACCGGCGGCGAGCTGTTCCTCCGGGGCCGTACGGGCGAGCGGTGCTGCGTCCGCAACTCCGGCGCCACGGTTGTGTCCGAGGGTGTGGGCGACCACGGCTGCGAGTACATGACCGGCGGTCACGCGGTGATCCTCGGCGAGACGGGCCGTAACTTCGCGGCCGGTATGTCGGGCGGCATCGCCTACGTGATCGACCTGAACCGCGACAACGTGAACGTCGGCAACGTCGGCGCCATCGAGAAGCTGGACGACACCGACAAGCAGTGGCTGCACGACGTGGTGCGCCGGCACGCGGAGGAGACCGGCTCCACGGTCGCCGGGAAGCTCCTCGCCGAGTGGTCCGAGTCGGTGGACCGCTTCAGCAAGATCATCCCCAGTACGTACAAGGCAGTGCTCGCCGCCAAGGACGCCGCCGAGCGAGCCGGGCTCTCCGAGTCCGAGATCACCGAGAAGATGATGGAGGCGGCGACCAATGGCTGATCCCAAGGGCTTTCTGAACCACGGCCGCGAGGTCGCCAGGACCCGTCCCGTCGAGGAGCGCGTCAGGGACTGGAACGAGGTCTACGTCCCCGGCTCGCTGCTGCCGATCATCTCCAAGCAGGCCTCGCGCTGCATGGACTGCGGCATCCCGTTCTGCCACAACGGCTGCCCGCTGGGGAACCTGATCCCCGAGTGGAACGACTACGCGTACCGCGAGGACTGGTCGGCGGCGTTGGAGCGGCTGCACGCCACGAACAACTTCCCGGAGTTCACCGGGCGGCTGTGCCCGGCCCCGTGCGAGTCGGCGTGCGTCCTCGGCATCAACCAGCCCGCCGTGACCATCAAGAACGTCGAGGTCTCGATCATCGACAAGGCGTGGGACAGCGGCGATGTCGCGCCGCAGGCGCCGGAGCGGCTGTCCGGCAAGACGGTCGCGGTCGTCGGCTCGGGCCCGGCGGGCCTGGCGGCGGCTCAGCAGCTGACGCGGGCCGGCCACACGGTGGCGGTGTACGAGCGGGCGGACCGCATCGGCGGCCTTCTCCGCTACGGCATCCCCGAGTTCAAGATGGAGAAGCGGCACATCAATCGCCGTATCGAGCAGATGCGCGCGGAGGGCACGCGTTTTCGTACGGGCATCGAGATCGGCCGCGACATGAAGGCGACGGATCTGCGCAAGCGGTACGACGCCGTGGTCATCGCGGCCGGGTCGACCGTCTCGCGTGACCTCCCTGTCCCCGGGCGTGAGCTGAACGGCATCCACTTCGCGATGGAGTACCTGCCGCTGGCCAACAAGGTGCAGGAGGGTGACTATGTGTCGCCTCCGATCACCGCCGAGGGCAAGCATGTCGTGGTCATCGGTGGGGGTGACACCGGTGCCGACTGTGTGGGCACGGCCCACCGCCAGGGCGCGGCGTCCGTCACGCAGCTGGAGATCATGCCGCGGCCGGGCGACGAGCGGAACGCAGGGCAGCCCTGGCCGACGTTCCCCATGCTCTACAAGGTCACCTCCGCGCACGAGGAGGGCGGCGAGCGGGTCTACTCCGTCTCGACGACCCACTTCGAGGGTGACGAGGACGGCAACGTGCAGTGGCTGCACCTTGTCGAGGTCGAGTTCGTGGACGGCAAGCTGAACCAGAAGCCGGGTACGGAGCGGAAGATCCCGGCCCAGCTGGTCACGCTCGCGATGGGTTTCACCGGGATCGACCAGGAGAACGGGATGGTCTCGCAGTTCGGCCTGGACCTCGACGAGCGGGGCAATGTCGCCCGTGACGGTGACTTCCAGACGAGCGTTCCGGGTGTCTTCGTGGCCGGTGACGCCGGGCGCGGCCAGTCGCTGATCGTCTGGGCCATCGCGGAGGGCCGCTCGGCCGCCCGCGGGGTCGACCGCTTCCTCACGGGCGCGAGCGACCTCCCGGCCCCCATCCGCCCGACGGACCGCGCACTCGTGGTCTGACACCCCGAAACGTCCCGTACAAAGGCGTACGGAACACACAACGCCCGCCCCTTGTCCCCGACCGGACGCTGGGCGGGCGCTGTGGTTTTTCGCCCCCGCGAAACCCCCGCAGTCGCCCGACCGGCTACTTGGAGACCCGGAACGTTTCTCCATACATCGCCCACTCCAGCGGAGTCTCGAGGGCAAGATTCCCGTCGTACAGGAAACGTCGCTGTGCCGTATCGATTCGGCTCGTGTCGCGATGGGACTTCCGGGACTTCATCGTCGCGCGGCGGATGTCCAGGAAGATGTCGAGGTACGCCTTCTCCTTGCCGCCCTGCGCAGGTGTGTCCGCCTCGGAGACGACGCGCTCACGCAGACCGTAGAAGCCGGTCGGATCGGTGCCGGGACCGTGCATGACCATGGCGTCGTAGTAGATGAACTGACCGAGCGTACCGAGACCGTCGAGCTTGGCGAGCCGCACCGCGGGGTCGAAGTAGACACGGTCACGCTCCGTGTTCTGGGCCTTGCGGAACGCCGCCAATTCCGCCTCCTTCTTCCAGGCAGCCGTGAAGCCGGGGTCCAGGCCCTCATGGGAGTCCGTACCGTCCACCTTGCGCAGAGCGGACAGATAGCGCGCGAGCCCGTTGTCCGGGTGGTCCTTCGTATAGCGCTCGACGAGGACGAGGAGATCGTGCGTACCGGTGCAGAAGCCGACGATGCCCGCGGTGTAACCCTGACCGTCACCGATGTCCTCGATGTAGCCGTACTGGTCGCGCCAGTTCAGCGTCGAGTTCTCCGCGCTCGTCACGATCTTCTGGGCCAGCTCCTTCTTCTCCGGCGCCGCGAGCCCGGGCGGCAGATCCGCGATCAGCTCATCCTCGGCCGCCCGCCCGGTCGGCTGGGAAGCAGACGGCCTCCCTCCGGAGCCGGAGCCGGAGTCGTCCGATTCCATGTCGGGCGTGAAGAAGTAGACCGTAGCCGTCACAAAGACGGGCACAGCAGCGAACAACAGGCAACCAGCACGCTTCATGGCGCTCAGGGTACGTTCTGCCGCACGCCGACTTGGCGAGTGGTTCCCCGAGCTGGGCTCCATCGGTCGGCGCATGACCGAAAGGAGCCGCTGTGACCGGGATCAGCCTCAGAAAGGTGGAGGAGACCGCGCCCGCGCTTGTCTCCCTCTACAAGAGCGCGGGAGCGAGCCTCGCCGAGCACGGGCTGAGCGGACAGCGGGCCGCCGTCTATCTCGTCGTCGACTACTCGGGCTCGATGAAGCCCTACTACAAGGACGGCAGCGTACAGGCGCTCGCCGACCGGGTGCTGGGCCTCTCGGCGCACTTCGACGACGACGGGACCGTACCCGTGGTGTTCTTCTCCACGGACATCGACGCGATGACGGACATCGCGCTCGACAACCACCAGGGCCGTATCGAGCGGATCGTCGCGGGCCTCGGCCACATGGGCAAGACCAGCTACCACCTGGCCATGGACGCGGTAATCGACCACTACCTGGACAGCGGTTCCAAGGACCCGGCCCTGGTCGTCTTCCAGACCGACGGCGGCCCGATCAACAAGCTCGCCGCCGAGCGGTACCTGTGCAAGGCCGCGAAGCTCCCCCTCTTCTGGCAGTTCATCGGCTTCGGCGACGCGACGAGCAAGCAGTTCGACTTCCTCCGCAAGCTCGACGAACTGGCGGTGCCGGGCAAGCGGATCGTCGACAACGCCGGTTTCTTCCACGCCGGTTCGGACTCGCGACGCGTCTCGGACAGCGAGTTGTACGACCGTCTGGTGGCCGAGTTCCCGCAGTGGCTGTCGGCGGCCCGGGCCCAGGGGATCGTCCGCTGACGGACGGCTCGCGGCCCTGTTGGAATTGTGTGATCGTCGTGTCAGTCTGGGAGGATCTGCAGCGAGAGGCGGCTTATGGGCGCGCGATCGGCGGACCGGCACGGTACGGGCGGCCGGCCGGTGCAGACGGGCAAGGGCGAGCGGCTGGCGGACTGGGCCGACGGGCGGCTCGGGGTCTACGGCCTGGCCAAGGCCCAGATGCGCAAGGTGTTCCCGGACCACCCGTCCTTCATGCTGGGCGAGATCTGCCTCTATACCTTCCTCATCCTGATCCTCACGGGCGTCTACCTCACCCTGTTCTTCGAACCGAGCAGCGCCGAGACCGTCTACCACGGTTCGTACGAGCCCCTGAACGGCATCATCATGACCAGGGCCTACGAGTCCACGCTCGACATCAGCTTCGACGTGCGCGGCGGACTCCTCATCCGCCAGATCCACCACTGGGCGGCGGTCGTGTTCGTCGCCGGGATGCTGATCCACATGATGCGGGTGTTCTTCACCGGCGCGTTCCGCAAGCCGCGCGAGCTGAACTGGCTGTTCGGCTGGACGCTGCTGTTCCTCGGCATCATCACCGGGCTGACCGGCTACTCGCTTCCCGACGACCTGCTCTCCGGCACGGGCCTGCGTTTCGCCCAGGGCGCGATCCTGTCGGTGCCGGTGGTGGGGACGTATCTCTCCTTCTTCCTCTTCGGCGGAGAGTTCCCGGGGGACGACATCATCTCCCGGCTGTACCCGATCCACATCCTGCTGCTGCCCGGGATCATGCTCGGCCTGGTGGTCGCCCATCTGATCCTGGTCTTCTACCACAAGCACACGCAGTTCCCCGGGCCCGGACGCGACCAGAAGTCCGTGGTCGGGATGCCCTTCCTGCCGGTCTACATGGCCAAGGCGGGCGGCTTCTTCTTCCTGGTCTTCGGTGTGCTGTCGGTGATGGGCGCGGTCGCGACCATCAATCCCGTGTGGGCCTTCGGCCCCTACCGGGCCGACCTGGTCACCACCGGCGCCCAGCCCGACTGGTACCTGGGCTTCTCCGAGGGACTGATCCGGGTGATGCCGGGATGGGAGATCAACGCCTTCGGCCACACCCTGGCGCTCGGCGTCTTCATCCCCTTCTCCCTCTTCCCGCTGATCATGCTGGCGATCGGCGTGTACCCGTTCATCGAGGCCTGGATCACCGGCGACAAACGCGAGCACCACATCCTGGACCGCCCGCGCAACCAGCCCACGCGCACCGGGCTCGGCGTGGCCTGGCTGAGTCTGTACGGGGTGCTGCTGATCGGCGGCGGCAACGACATCGTGGCCACGCGCTTCCATCTGTCGATCAACGTGATCACGTGGGCCGTACGGATCGGCTTCTTCGTGGTGCCCGTCCTCGCCTTCATCATCACCAGACGGATCTGCCTCGGGCTGCAACGCCGCGACCGGGACAAGGTGCTGCACGGCAGGGAGTCCGGCACCATCAAGCGGCTGCCGAACGGCGAGTTCATCGAGATGCACGAGCCGCTCTCGCAGGCCCAGCGGTTCACCCTCACACAGCACGAGCAGGCCCCGCCGTACGAGGTGGGTCCGACTGTCGACGCGAACGGCGTCGTCCGGAAGGCCAGACCGACGGAGCGGCTGCGCGCCCGGCTCGCCCGCGTCATGTACGGGCCGGGCACGCACATCCCCAAACCGACCCCCGAGGAGTACCGGGAACTCACGAGCGGCGACCACCACCACTGAGCCCGCTGCCGAGCACCACGGCCCGGCACTCGCCGGGGCTGCCCCAGGCGGTTCGCAGGGCGCGTGCCTTGGTCAGCCACAGGGACAGGTCGTACTCCGCGGTGTAGCCGATCGCGCCGTGCAGTTGCAGCGCCGTACGCGCCGTGGCGTACGCCGCCTCGCACGCCGTGACCTTGGTCGCGGCGACATCGGCCGGGTCCATCGTCAGGGCGGCGCCGAAGACGAGCGGGCGCGCGAACTCCAACGCGAGCTTCGCGTCGGCCAGTTGATGCTTGACCGCCTGGAACGAGCCTATGGGCACGCCGAACTGGACGCGCTGCTTGACGTACGCGACCGTCCTGTCGAGGAGGGCGAGCCCCACGCCCAGGGCTTGGGCGGCGGTGGCGAGACGAGCCCAGGTGATGGCCCTGAGGAGGGGCGGGTTCCTGGCCAGGAGCTCACCGCCGGGGTCGAGGCGGGTGAGGCGGCGGGCCGGGTCCAGGGATGTACGCACCGGGCCGTGTCCGGGGGCCAGTCGCAGTTCCTCGGCGTCGACGGCGAGGGCGACCGTGGCCACATCACCGTCCAGGGCGTACGAGCCCTCCGGCGCCAGTGTCGCGATCACCTCGCCCGACGCCAGCGCGGGGAGCAGCCGCTTGGCCGCCTCCGGCTCGGTGAGCAGCGCGGCCGCCGCCACCGTCTCCACCAGGGGCCCCGGCACCGCGTGCCGCCCGAGCTCCACGAAGGCCACGGCCACTTCGACGGGCAGCGGCCCGACTCCCTCGTAGGCCTCGGGAACCGCGAGCGCGAAGACTCCCGCCTCGGCGATACGGGTCCACAGCGCGCGCCCGGCCGTGGGGTCCCCGGCGCTCCAGGACCGTATGACCGGCGGGGTGTCCGCGGCCGTCAGAAGCGCGTCCAGCGAGCGGGCGAAGGCCTGCTGCTCGTCGTCCAGGAGGAAGCGCATCAGCGGCGTCCCTTCGGCAGGCCGAGGAGGCGCTCGGCGATGATGTCGCGCTGGATCTCGTTGGTGCCGGCGTAGACGGGACCGGCGAGCGAGAAGACGTAGCCCTCGCACCAGTCGGTGTCCGCCAACTCGCCCTCCGTGCCCAGCAGATCGAGCGCCGTCTCGTGCAGGGCGATGTCGTACTCGGACCAGAAGACCTTGTTCAGGCTGGACTCGGGGCCGAGAGGCTCGCCCTGGAGGAAGCGGGAGGCATGGGCGTAGGTGAAGAGCTGATACGCGCGGGCGCCGATCACCGCGTCGGCCACGCGGTCGCGCAGGGCCGTGTCGGCGGGGTCGCCGTGCGCCCGCCACAGGTCTACGAGCCGGTCGGCGGCGGCGAGGAAACGGCCGGGGGAGCGGAGGGTCAGTCCGCGTTCGTTGCCCGCCGTCGACATGGCGACCCGCCAGCCCTGGCCGGGCTCGCCGATCACGTCCTCGTCCGGCACGAAGGCCTCGTCCAGGAAGACTTCCGCGAAGGCCGGCTTTCCGTCGAGGCGGCCGATGGGGCGGACGGTGACGCCTGGCGCGCGCAGGTCGAACATCACGTACGTGAGCCCCTGGTGGGGTTTCGGGGTGTCCGGCTCACTGCGGAACAGGCCGAACGCGCGGTCGGCGAACGCGGCACGCGACGACCACGTCTTCTGCCCGCTCAAGCGCCAGCCCCCGTCCGTGCGCACCGCCCTCGACCTGAGCGAGGCCAGGTCCGAACCGGCCTCGGGCTCGGACCATGCCTGCGCCCAGATCACCTCGCCGGACGCCATGGGCGGCAGGATCCGGGCGCGCTGGTCCTCGGTGCCGTGGTCGAAGAGGGTGGGGGCGAGGAGACTGATGCCGTTCTGGCTGACGCGGCCGGGGGCGCCTGCCGCGTAGTACTCCTCCTCGAAGATCAGCCACTTGAGGATGTCGACGCCCCGGCCGCCGTACTCGGTCGGCCAGGACACCACCGACCAGCGGTCCGCGGCCAGTCCGGCCTCCCACGCGCGGTGCGCCGCGAAGCCCTCCTCGGTCTCCAGGGAGGGGAGGGGTGCGGGCGGTACATGCGCGGCGAGCCAGGCGCGGGCTTCGGCGCGGAACGCCTCGTCGGCGGGGGAGTGGTTCAGGTCCACGGTCACCTTCCTCGGAGTTCCTCGGAGGTCCATCGAGGCTCCTCGAAACGAAAACGGCCTTCCCTAACAAGTGTTTGGTAGGTTAGCGTGGCTCCATGACAGACGTCGAGGGTCCGGCGTACGTGCCCGGGCACGGGCTGCTGAAGGGGCGTACGGCCGTCATCACGGCTGCCGCGGGCGCGGGGATAGGCGGGGCCACGGCACGCCGCTTCCTGGAGGAGGGCGCGCGCGTACTGATCAGCGACGCGCACGCGCGGCGGCTGAAGGAGCACGAGGGGGAGCTGGCCGCCGAGTTCGAGGGGGTCGCGGCACTCGCCTGCGACGTCACCGACGAGGCTCAGGTGCAGGCGCTGTTCGACGCCGCCCTGCGGCTGCACGGGCGGCTGGACATCGTGATCAACAACGCCGGTCTCGGCGGGACTTCGGATCTCGTCGACATGACGGACGAGCAGTGGTCGAGGGTGCTCGACGTGACGCTGAACGGCACCTTCCGGTGTACGCGGGCCGCACTGCGGGCGATGCGGGAGTCCGGTGGCGGCGTGATCGTCAACAACGCCTCCGTCGTCGGCTGGCGCGCCCAGGCCGGCCAGGCCCACTACGCCGCCGCGAAGGCGGGCGTGATGGCGCTGACCCGGTGCGCGGCCATGGAGGCGGCCGAGTACGGGGTGCGGGTGAACGCGGTGTCGCCCAGCCTCGCCATGCACCCGCACCTCGTGAAGGTCACCAGCCCGGAACTGCTGGAGGAGCTCACCGCGCGCGAGGCCTTCGGGCGGTACGCCGAGCCCTGGGAGGTGGCCAACGTGATCGTGTTCCTCGCGTCCGGCTACTCCTCATACATGACCGGCGAGGTCGTCTCCGTCAGCAGCCAGCACGCCTAGGACGACAATGGAACCGTGCCTACGAAGAAGAAGCCCCAGGTGACCGCCTCGCCCGCGAGGCGGAGTGAACTCCTCGGCACCGCCGCCGAGGTCTTCGCCGAGCAGGGCTACAACGCCACCACCGTCCGTAAGATCGCCGACCACGCGGGCATGCTCGCGGGCAGCCTCTACTACCACTTCGACTCCAAGGAATCGATGCTGGAGGAGATCCTGCGGACCTTCCTGGACGAGCTGTGGGACGGGTACGACACCGTCCTCGATGCCGAGCTCGGGCCCCGGGAGACGCTGGAGGCCCTGGTCATCGAGTCCTTTCGGGAGATCGACCGGCATCGCGCGGCCGTCGCCATCTACCAGAAGGAGTCCCGGCATCTGGCGTCACAGGAGCGCTTCGCGTTTCTCGCCGACTCGCAGCGCAAGTTCGAGAAGGCCTGGCTGAGCACGCTGGAGCGGGGGGTGGCCGCCGAGGTCTTCCGGGAGGACCTCGACATACGCCTCACCTATCGGTTCGTGCGCGACACGGTGTGGGTCGCCGCGTCCTGGTACCGGCCCGGCGGACAGCACGGCCCCGAGGAGATCGCCCGGCAGTACCTGTCGATGGTGCTGGACGGGATCGCAGTACGTACGTAACCGAACTGGATCGACATCGCACTGGATCGACCGTAAGCGAACTGGATCAACTTGATCTGACTGGGAGTTGTCATGGCCGAGGCCTACATCGTCGAAGCGGTCCGTACACCCGTCGGGCGGCGCAAAGGTGGCCTGAGCGGGGTGCATCCCGCCGACCTTGGCGCGCATGTGCTGAAGGCTCTGGTCGCGCGTGCCGGGGTCGATCCGGCCGCCGTCGAGGACGTCGTCTTCGGCTGTCTGGACACCGTGGGGCCGCAGGCCGGTGACATCGCGCGGACGTGCTGGCTGGCGGCGGGGCTGCCCGAAGAGGTGCCGGGGGTGACGGTCGACCGGCAGTGCGGTTCGTCGCAGCAGGCCGTGCACTTCGCCGCGCAGGGTGTGCTGTCAGGCACGCAGGACTTGGTCGTGGCCGGGGGGGTCCAGAACATGACGCAGGTCCCCATCGGGTACGCCTCCGGGCGGGCCACCGCTCCACTGGGGCTCACGGAGGGGCCGTTCGCGGGGAGCGAGGGATGGCGGGCGCGGTACGGGGACCAGCCGGTGAACCAGTTCGTCGGCGCCGAGATGATCGCCGCAAAGTGGGGCATCAGCCGCCTCGACCAGGAGGAGTTCGCGCTGCGGTCCCATCAGCGGGCGATCGGGGCGATCGACGAGGGCCGCTTCGAGCGCGAGACCGTGGCGTACGGCGACGTCACGGTCGACGAGGGGCCGCGCCGGGACACCTCACTGGAGAAGATGGCGGGCCTGAAGCCGGTCATCGAAGGCGGCACCATCACCGCCGCATGTTCCTCCCAGGTCTCCGACGGCGCCGCCGCGATGCTGCTGGCCTCCGAGCGGGCGGTACGCGAACACGGCCTGACGCCCCGCGCGCGCGTGCACCACCTCTCCGTACGCGGCGAGGACCCGATCCGCATGCTCACGGCTCCGATCCCGGCCACGGCACACGCCCTGAAGAAGACCGGCCTGACCATCGACGACATCGACGTCGTGGAGATCAACGAGGCCTTCGCTCCGGTCGTCCTGGCCTGGCTGAAGGAGACGGGCGCGGATCCGGCAAAGGTGAACGTCAACGGCGGCGCAATCGCCCTCGGACACCCCCTGGGTGCAACGGGCGTGAAGCTGATGACGACACTGCTGCACGAACTGGAGCGCACGGGAGGCCGGTTCGGCCTGCAGACGATGTGCGAGGGGGGTGGTCAGGCGAACGTGACGATCATCGAGCGGCTCTGACGTCCGCCGGTCACCTCAGCCCTTGCCGGCAGCCATTTCCTGGAGCACCCGCTCGGCATCGGCCATCACGTGTTCCACCAGTTCCGCGCACGACGGCAGGTCGTCGATCACTCCCGCCACCTGGCCGGAGGCCATCACCCCCAGGTCCGTGCGTCCCTCGACCATCGACGCGCGCAGCAGCATCGGTGTGTTCGCGGCGAGGAGGACCTGGCTCCAGGACAGGTTCTTGCCGTGCTTCATGGCGAGACCGTCGCGGATCATCGCGTGCCAGGTGAGGCCGGAGAGCTTGCGGAAGCCGGCGGCTCGGCGCAGTGCCTGGGTGAAGGACCTCGTGCGGCTCGCTCCCTCGAGGGAGTTGACCAGGTCCGTGCGGAGCATGCGGTGGGGCAGACCGTCCACTGCGCTCGTCACCGTTACCTCCTTGACCGTCGCCGCCAGGTATTTGGCCTTCACCGCGTCCGGGACCGTGGAGTCCGAGGTGAGCAGGAAGCGGGTGCCCATCGCGATGCCCGCCGCGCCGTACGCGAGGGCCGCGACCAGGCCCCGGCCGTCGAAGAAGCCGCCCGCCGCCACGACGGGTATCTCCACCGCGTCCACGACCTGCGGCAACAGCACCGTCGTCGCCACCTCGCCCGTATGCCCGCCGCCCTCGCCGCCCTGCACGATCACCGCGTCCGCGCCCCACGCCGCGACCTTCTCGGCATGGCGGCGGGCCCCGACGGACGGGATGACGACGACACCCGCGTCCTTGAGTTCGGCGATCAGCTCACGGGAGGGCGCGAGCGCGAAGGAGGCGACCTTCACGCCCTCGTCGATGATGATCCGCACCCGTTCGCGGGCATCGCCCGCGTCCGCCCGCAGATTCACGCCGAACGGCGCGTCCGTACGGGACTTCACCTCCCGGACGGCCCCCCTCAGCTCCTCCACGGTCATCGTCGCGGAGGCCAGGATCCCCAGAGCGCCCGCGTTCGCGGAGGCGGAGACCAGGCGGGGGCCCGCGACCCAGCCCATACCGGTCTGCACGATCGGATGGCGCACCCCGACGAGTTTCGTCAGCTCGGTCTCCATCAGCCCTTGACCTCACGGTTGCGCAGCCCCTGCGGGTCGAGCACCTCGCGTATCAACTCCAGCTCCTCCGGGGACGGTTCGCGCGTGTACGGCACCTCATCGGGAACCGTCAGCCCGAAGCCCGTCGCCTCCCTGACCTCCTCGACCGTCACCCCCGGATGCAGCGAGGCGAGCCGCATCGAGCGGTCAGGGGTCGCGAAGTCGAACACACCGAGGTTGGAGACGACCCGGGGGATGCGGTGGTAACGGCTCGCCGTGGGGCCGGCCGCCGCGGCGCTGTCGTACCCCACCCCGCAGATCATGTCGACCTTCTCGACGAAGACCCGGGGGGAGTGCCGGGGGACCCAGTAACTGACCGGATTGTTCAGGGTGTTCACCGGCGCGCCCCGGACCCCGAGAAGCTGCCGCGCGGGCCGCTCCCAGTCGCCTATGCAGGAGATGTTCTGGTTGCCGAAACGGTCGATCTGGCTCGCGCCCATCATGACGTGGCGTCGGCCGCCGGTGACCATCGTGAGGTGCTGCCGGTACGGCAGCCAGCCCTCCACAGTGCCGTCCGGGCCGACCAGCATCGCCTCGCCGTCGGTGAGGAGCAGGTCGGGGGCGAAGGTCAGCCTGGCGAGCCGGGCGCCCACGGACGGGACGGCGCCCATGGGGCTGGCCAGCACCTCGCCGTTGTCCCGCCAGGCCTCGGCACAGGCGACCACGCAGTACTCGGCTCGCGTCACGCCGCTCAGTACCTCGCTCATCGCCGCTCCTTGTCCGAGGCGGCCGAGGTGTCCGAGGTGTCCGGCTCGTTCCCGGTGTGCCAGGCCTGTACGGCGGACTGGTAGTCCTTCTCGCCTCCGTGCAGGAACCGCTCGGCGAACTCCGGCCAGGGCGTGGTCGCGTACAGCCGCTGGAAGCCCTCGTCCCGGTCGTAGTCGGGCGCGCAGGACGTGAAGTGCGCCCCGCTGGGCGCCTCCACCACGCCGGTCACGCTGTGCCGTTTGATCAGCAGGGTCTGCGGGGCGGCCTCCTTCGTCAACTCGGCCGTGTCGACGATGCGTTCGCAGGAGACATACGCGGTGTCGGCCGCCTCGCAGAACAGGTCGTCGAAGTACGGATCCGGGCCCAGATACTGCCCGTTGCCGAAGCGGTCCGCGCGGTTCACATGGACCAGCGCGGCGTCCATGCGCAGGGCGGGCATGGCGACGAAGGTCTCCCGGAGTCCCGTCGACGCGTCCTCGTACGGTGAAGTGACCGTCCGCAGCGCGGGGTTGACCCGCATCACGTCCGAGCCGAGGCCGGCCCGCACCGGTATGAAGGACAGCCGGTTCGCGGCGGCATGCAGGCCCCACATGAACATCGCCTCGTCGATCTCCATCAGTTCGAGAGCACCGCTCTCGCGCGCCGAGCGATAGTGCGGTTCGAGCGGGACCGAGTCGAGGGTCGCGAAGGCGGCGACCAGTTTCCGTATCCGCCCGGCGGCCGCGAGCATGCCTACGTCCGGGCCGCCGTACGAGACGACGGTGAGATCGGTGATCCCGGAACGGATCAGTGCTCTCACCAGGGCCATCGGCTTGCGACGTGCCCCCCAGCCTCCGATGCCGATCGTCATCCCGCTCTCCAGCCGGCCGACGACCTCCTCCGCCGACATGGTCTTGTCGCTCACCGTTCCTCCTCTCCAGATGCGGCATGGCCGAATGTGCTCCGGACCCGGTCCGCCACCCCGCTGAGGCCCGCCTCGAAGGTGAAGCCCTGCTCGAAGCGGTAGCTCCGGCGCACGTCGACGGGGTCGATGCCGTTGATGGCGGCCTTGGCGAGCCGGATCAGCTGCCCGTCCTTGGCCGCGATCTCCCGCGCCAACTCCAGGGCGGTGTCCAGGACTTCGGCACGCGGCACGACCCGCCACACCGAACCGTGCGCGTGCAGCTCGGCTGCCGTGGCCGTACGCGAGGTGTAGTACAGCGCGCGCATCAGGTGCTGCGGCACGAGGCGGGCCAGATGCGTGGCCGCCCCCAGCGCGCCCCGGTCCAGCTCGGGCAGCCCGAACGTGGCGTCGTCGCTCGCCACGATCGCGTCCGCGTTCCCCACAAGCCCGATGCCGCCGCCCAGGCAGAAGCCCCGCACGGCCGCCACCACGGGCACCTCGCACTCGTACACCGCGGCGAACGCCTCCGCGCAGCCGCGGTTGGCGCCTATCAGAGCACCATGGCCCGTCGCGCCACGCCGCCCGTCCTGCTGCCGCCCATACTCCCGCCGGTCCTGCTCCCGCCGGTCCTGCTCCCGCTGTATCTCCTTGATGTCGACGCCCGCGTTGAACCCCCGCCCCTCGGCGGTCAGCACGACACAGCGGATCTCGGGGTCGCGGCCCGCCGTGCGCACGGCGTCGGCCAGATCGAACCAGCCGTGCACCGGAAGCGCGTTCACGGGCGGGAAGTCGACCGTGACTACGGAAATCCCCTTTTCCGGGGACGAGGTGGAGACACCCATGGACACATCAGCTACCTTTCCACCAAACATTTGTTAGGTGCGATCTGATGTGAAGGTAACAGCGAATGCCGACCAGCGGGAGGCCCTGTGGACAACCGGGAGGACACCCGGCAGGAGAAGCGACTCGTGGTGGTCACCGGCGGAACCCGCGGCGTCGGCGCCGGGATCGCACGAGCGTTTGCCGAGGCGGGTGCCGAGGTTGTGGCCTGCGCCCGCAGACCGCCCGAAGTACCGGTCGAAGGCGTCGAGTTCATGCCCCTCGACGTGCGTGACCCGGCTGCCGTACGCGTCTGCTTCGACGCGCTGCCCCGGCTCGACGTCCTGGTCAACAACGCGGGCGGCGCCCCGTACCGGCTGCTCGCCGACGCGGACGCCGAGCGGCACGCCCGCGTGATCGAGCTCAACCTCACCGCACCGCTGACCGTGTCCCTGGCGGCCTACGAGCACCTCAGACGCGCCCGGGGCTCGGTCGTCATGATCGGCAGCGTCAGCGGGACGCGGCCCTCTCCCGGTTCGGCGGCCTATGGTGCGGCCAAGGCGGGCCTGGAGAATCTGGCCCGGTCGATGGCCGTGGAATGGGCGCCGGACGTCCGCGTCAACACGCTGGTCGCCGGGATGGTCCGTACCGAACTGTCCCCTCTCCACTACGGGGACGAGGAGGGCATCGCCGCCGTGTCCCGCACGGTCCCGCTGGGCCGTCTCGCCGCGCCCTCCGACATCGGCGAGGCGGCCGTGTTCCTCGCCTCGGACGCCGCCGCGTACATCACCGGGGCCAGCCTGCTCGTGCATGGCGGGGGAGAGCGGCCCGCCTTCCTGGACGCTGCGACCGTCAACAAGGAGAAGTGACATGACCGGAATCTGTGACGGCCGGGTCGTGATCGTCACCGGTGCGGGACGGGGCCTCGGGCGGGCGCACGCCCTCGCGTACGCGGCCGAGGGGGCTCGGGTCGTCGTCAACGACCTCGGTGTCGGCCTCGACGGTTCGCCCGGGCCCGAAAGCCCGGCCGCGCTCGTCGTCGAGGAGATCCGCGCGGCCGGCGGCGAGGCCGTCGCGCACGGCGGGGACGTCGCCACCCGAGCGGGCGCCGAGTCGCTGATCGCGACGGCCCTCGACGCGTTCGGGCGACTCGACACGCTCGTCAACAACGCCGGCTTTCTCCGCGACCGGATGCTTGTGAACCTCGACGAGGATGACTGGGACGCCGTTGTGCGCGTCCATCTGAAGGGGCACTTTCTGCCGCTTCAGCAGGCTGCTGTGTACTGGCGGGCGGAGGCGAAGGCGGGGCGGCCACCTGTGGCTCGTGTCGTCAACACGAGCTCCGGGGCCGGGCTGTTGGGGTCGGTCGGGCAAGGCAACTACAGCGCGGCGAAGGCGGGCATCGTCGGGCTCACGCTGGTGGCCGCGGCTGAGATGGGGCGCTATGGGGTGCAGGTGAACGCGATCGCGCCGGCCGCGCGGACGCGTATGACCGAGCGGACCTTCGCCGACGCGATGGCCGCGCCGGCGCCCGGCGGCTTCGACGTGATGGCGCCCGAGAACGTCTCGCCGCTTGTCGTCTGGCTCGGGTCGGGCGCGAGTGCCGGGATTACCGGGCGGGTCTTTGAGGCCGAGGGCGGGCGGATCACCGTCATGGAGGGGTGGCGGGCCGGGCCGAGCGCGGACAAGGGCGTCCGGTGGACGCCGTCTGAGGCCGGGGATGCGGCGCTCAAGTTGCTCGCGGAAGCGGAGGTGCCGGGGGTGGTGTACGGCGGTTCGTAAGCTGCGGGTTCGTTGTGGTTGCTCGCGCCCCGCGGCGGAGCCGCTGATGTCACAGCCCCGCGCCCCTTGGGTGGGCGGGCAGGTGACGGGTCCGTCGTGGCTGACGGCTCCGGGACCGCCCCTTCAGGGGCGCGGGGCTGTGTCGATTTGCGGCTCCGCCGCGTGGGCGCGACCAGCCACGACGCACCCGCAGCCGCGACACAACTGTCACCTCCCACCCCCTGGCGGGGGCCTGGGGCGCAGCCCCAGAAACCCTCCCCCCACCCACCCGCGTCGTCAGATCCGGCGTGGCAGCGTCGACGCCAGGAGCATCCGCACCCGGTCGTCCCGTATGTGCTCGATCGCCTCCTCGGCAGTCGTGCGCGGTGCGCTGTCAGGCTTCGACTCGGCGAGCAATCGCTCCAGCGCGCCGATCGCGCGCGGGTCCTGACGGACCGCAAGGCCGCGCGCCGCCTCCGCCACCACCTCCGGATCCGGGTCGTCGAGAAGCGCGGCGAGCGCGTCCCGCAGCGCGGGGGTGTCCGTGTCGAGTACGGCCAGTGCCGTTGTCGCCCAGTTGCGTACGTCCCTGTCCGCGTCCCCCGCCAGGGCGACGAGCCGCGCGACGCCCTCCGTGTGCGAGGCGGGGACCAGCCCGCACAGGGCCACGGCGACGGCGCGTCGTACGCCGGTGTCCTGGTGGCCGGCGTGCCGGAGGATCTCGGGGAGGGCGGTGGGGTCCTGGTGCTGCCCGAGCGCCGCGACGACGGATCGCAACGTCGGCGGCTCCTCGGCCCCGCGTGCCAACTCCCGCAGCAGCGGCACGCTTTGGGCCGCGTAGGGACGTACGGCTGCCTCGTCCTGAGCCCGCCTGCCCTCCGTCCCCAGTCGGCCCAGCACATCCGCCCCGAACGCCTGCCGCAATGGGTTCGTTCTGTCGCCGCACCACATGGCCGCCGCCCGGAACGTCTCCTCGTCGCCGCGCCGGACGAGCGCGGTGACCGACTCGGTCCAGTCGTCGTTGTCGGGGTCGCCGCAGCGCAGGGCGCGGGCGGCGAGTTCCGGGGCGGGGGCCGCGATGCCCAGGGACGTCTCCAGGAGGGTGACCATGGCCGCGTGGCCCGTCTGCTGGTCGTTGCCCGAGCTCGGGCGGCCGTCCTTCAGCAGTTGGACCTCGACGGTCACGCCGCCGTCCTCCGGGAAACGGTGGGTGACGTACTCATGGCCGGGCCCGTGCGTGCGCTCCAGGCCCGCCCGGAGCTCCGCCTCCACGTTCACGGTCAGCCAGCGCCGGGCCTCGGTCAGCGCCTCGGACCGGGCCCGCGCCCCGTGCACGAGCAGGGCGCGCACGCAGCCCGGGGAGCCACGGCGTGCGGCCGTGACCAGCGGGGGCTCGCCGGTGGGGCCCGGACGGTTCGGGTCTGCGCCGCTCGCGAGCAGCTCGGCCACCACGGGTGCGTGGCCGCGCTGAACAGCCCAGGTCAGGGCCGTGAACCCGCCCTCCTCCACCCGGTCCGGCCGCGCCCCGGCCGCCAGCAGCGCGCGCACGACCTCCGTGTGCCCGCCGCACGCCGCCCCGCACAGCGGCGAGTCGGTGCCCGCGCTGAGGCGGTCCGGTGCCGCTCCGGCCGCCAGGAGGAGGCGTACGACACCGGGGTCGTCCGTCATGGCTGCCAGATACAGGGCCGTCTGGCCGTCCTCGTCCACCGATTCCGGACTCGCGCCCGCGCGCAGCTGCCGTACGACCGCGTCCTGGTCGGCCTCGTACACGGCGGTGAACAGACCGGCCGTCGGGTCTTGCGTGTTCATCCTTCGACCTTCGCCCGTCAGCGCGTGCGGGGCAAAGCATTTCGCCGTGAATTACGTGACGTCGCCCATACCTCGCACTCGCCTAGGTATCGCACTCCAGCACCGTGCGGCACAGGGCGCAGCGGGCCCGCACCCGGCCCCGTACCGGTACCCGGATCCGTTGATGGCAGGTCGGGCAGGGGAATGACACGCGCAGCGGGCCATGGGTGTCAGGGGTGAAGTCGTACGGGACTCCGACGGGACGGCCGTGGTGGTCCTGGGCGTGGCGGCGGTCCTTGGCGTAGCGGCGGCGGCCCGCCCAGCCGGCCGCGGTCAGCGGAGGCTGCTGCTCGTCGTGGCGGGCCCGCGCCATGCCCTTCGTGTACGCCGTGTACGCCTGCGGGCTGGTGAACCACGTCGAGGGATCCTCCCCGAAGACCAGAGACCGCTTGGCGAGTACGTATCCGAACTCCTCCGGCGTCAGATAGCCGAGCTTCTGCGAGGAGGCGCCGTCCTCGCGGAACGCGTCGAGCAGCAGCCAGCCCGCGCCCAGATACGTCGTCGCGGTGTCCGTGAGGATCTCGTTGTCGCGCGTGCCCGGGAACGACAGGTCCAGACGGTGCAGGTACACGTGCATGATCTCGTGGGCGAGGGCGGCGCCGATGTCCCTGCGGTGGGTGCGGAAGCGGTCGTTCAGCTCGATGAAGTACTCGGGGCCCGCGGCGAGTTCGACGTTCGCCGCGTGGTGCATCTCGCGGAAGCTGACGATCACGCGGGCGTCCGGCAGCCGGAAGTGCTGGACCAGCTCGCGGGCCACGCGCTGAGCGCCCAGGTACAGGTCGTCATGATCGGCGAAGGCGACGTCGGCGGGGGCCACGCTGGTGTCGAAGGTGTGGATGGTGTCGTACGAGAGCCGTTTGTACAGCGCGGTGATCGCCGCCCGCACCGTGTCCAGGTGCGGGTAGCCATGTTCGACGGGACCGCCGTTCGCCACGCCCGCACCCCCCAAGAGGCCCTGACCCACATCCACGATAAGCCGTCGGCGACTGCGGGTGGGGGGCGAGGGTCATTCGTCCGAGCCGTAGGGTGAACGCTCATGACCACCAGCAACAACGGAACCGGCGACGTGGACCCTGCCGTCCGCGCCGAGCTCGCCCGGCTGCGCGACAGCATCGACAACATCGACGCCGCCGTCGTCCACATGCTCGCCGAACGCTTCAAGTGCACCCAGCAGGTCGGCCACCTCAAGGCCGCCCACCAACTGCCGCCCGCCGACCCTGCCCGCGAGGCCCACCAGATCGCCCGGCTGCGCCGGCTCGCGGAGAACGCCAAGCTCGACCCCGCGTTCGCCGAGAAGCTCCTCAACTTCATCATCGCCGAGGTAATCCGGCACCACGAGAGCATCGCCGACAACAAGAACAGCGACAACAAGAACAGCGACAACAAGAACAGCGACAACAAGAACAGCGTTCAGCAACAGCAGTCACAGCCGTAGACCGCGCGTCCTCAGCCGTCCCGACGCCAACTGCGTTTCCGGCAACGGTTTTTCTACCGGCTGACCCCATTCCTCGCGCTTTTGTCCGCGCACCCCCTCGGCCCCGGGGCCGAAATGAGGCATCCTGCGCGGAGCACTCCTTGTCAGTTTGTGAGTACTCCCTGTCAGTCAGTTCGGGCACACTGGTTGTCCAGAGCGAGGGGACTTCGCGCGATGCCGTCGGATGCCAAGATCCTCATCGTCGACGACCATGAGGAAACGCTCTACGCGCTGGAAAGCGCCCTGGCCCCGCTCGGCTACCGGGTGGCGCGCGCCACGAGCGGCGACGACGCCCTCAAGGAAGTCCTGCGCGGCCAGGTCGGCCTGCTCGTCCTCGATGTGCACATGCCCGACGTCAACGGCTTCGACGTCGTCCGCTACCTGCGCCGCCTGGAACAGACCCAGCACATCCCCGTCATCCTCGTCACCGGTTTCGGCCCGGACGCCGAACTCACCACCACCGCTTTCCGGCTCGGCGTCGCCGACCTGGTGATGAAACCCATAGACCCCTGGGCCCTGCGCACCAAGGTGCGTTATCTGTACGACGCCCACCAGCGCTATCTGCGGATGAGACAGGAGGTACACGAACTCCGGGCACTGGTAAAGGAGTTACCGCCTCCGAACCAGACCCTCGAACCCGACCCGCGCCTCGACACCCCCGTACCGCCGCAGCGGCCGATCCTCCGCAAGCACGACCAGACCGCGTAGGACGACGTACGAGCACGAGGACCGCGCCCGTACGGGGCAGCCGACCGGAACCAGACCTCACCTGCGCCGCGCCCCACCCATCAGGCAGCATGTCCCCATGTCCGTACTGACGCGCGCCGAAGCGCAGACCCGTGCCCGGCTTCTCGACGTCCAGCGCTACCAGATCGAGCTCGACCTGACGCGCGGCGACGAACTCTTCGACTCCCGCACCGTCATCCACTTCACGGTACGGAGCGATCTGGAGGCCGTGGACACCTTCGTCGAGCTCAAGCCCGCCGAGCTGCGCAAGGCCGCCCTCGACGGCCACCTGCTCGACCTGGACACCCTGGACGAGAACCGGCTGCCCCTGAAGGACCTCACCCCGGGCGAGCACGAACTGCACATCGACGCCGTCATGCGCTACTCGCGCACCGGCGAGGGCATGCACCGCTTCACGGACCCCACCGACGGCGAAACGTACCTCTACACCCAGCTGTTCATGGACGACGTCCAGCGCGTCTTCGCCGCCTTCGACCAGCCCGACCTCAAAGCCGTCTTCGAACTGTCGATAAAGGCCCCCGAAGACTGGACCGTCCTCGCCAACGGCATCACCGAGCACCAGGGCGACGGCCTGTGGAAGGCGGCCCCCACCCCGCTGATCTCCACCTACCTCGTCGCCGTCGCCGCCGGCCCCTGGCACTCCGTACGCACCGAACACCGCGGCCTGCCCTTCGGCATCCACTGCCGCCGTTCGCTGGCCCCGTACCTGGACGCCGACGCCGACGAACTCCTCGCCATCACCCGCGGCTGCTTCGACCGCTACCACGAGAAGTTCGAGGAGCCCTACCCCTTCGACTCCTACGACCAGGCCTTCGTCCCCGAGTTCAACGCCGGCGCCATGGAGAACCCGGGCCTGGTCACCTTTCGCGACGAGTACGTCTTCCGCTCCGCCGTCACCGACACCGAACGGCAGACCCGCGCCGTGACGATCGCCCACGAAATGGCCCATATGTGGTTCGGCGACCTCGTCACGCTGCGCTGGTGGGACGACATCTGGCTGAACGAGTCGTTCGCCGAGTACATGGGCGTCCAGACCCTCATCGAAGCCACCCGGTTCACACGAACCTGGACCGACTTCGGCGTCACCCGTAAACCCTGGGGCTACGAAGCCGACCAGCGGCCCTCCACCCACCCCGTCGCCCCCGACCCCGAAGCCGTCCCCGACACCGCCTCCGCGCTCCTCAACTTCGACGGCATCTCCTACGCCAAGGGCGCCTCCGCACTGCGCCAACTCGTCGCCTGGCTCGGCGAGAAGGACTTCCTCGCCGGCATCAACACCCACTTCGCCCGGCACAAGTTCGCCAACGCCACACTCGCCGACTTCATCGAATCCCTCGCCGACGGCACCGAGCGCGACGTCCACGCCTGGGCCGACTCCTGGCTGCGCACCACCGGAGTCGACACCCTCACCCCGAAGATCGGCCCCACCGACAACGGCACCTGCACCCTGACCATCACGCACCGCGGCAGCCGGCCCCACCGCATCGCCGTCGGCCTCTACGACCGCGACCTCGGCGACGAGGGGCGACTGAGCCTCCGCGAACGCCTCGAAGTCGACGTCCCCCAGACCGAACCGGCCCACCCCATCGGCAAACGCCCCGCCCTGCTCCTCCTCAACGACGCCGACCTCTCCTACGCCAAGATCCGCTTCGACCCCGACTCCTTCGCGACCGTACGCTCCCACCTGTCCGCCCTGCCCGACCCGCTGACCCGCGCCGTCGTCTGGAACGCCCTGCGCGACTGCGTACGCGACGGTGAACTGGCCCCCACCGCCTACCTCGAGGCCGCCCGCACCCACCTGCCGCACGAGAAGGACCTCGCCCTCGTCCAGGGCGTCCTCGCCTTCGCCACCACCCAGGTCGCCGACCGCTATCTGCCGGCCCCCGACCGGCCCGCCGCCGTCACCACCCTCACCTCCCTGTGCCGCGACCTGATCCGCCGCACCGAGGACGGCTCCCACCCCGGTCTGCGCCTGACCGCCGTACGCCACTTCATCGACGCCGCCGCCCAACCCGACACGATCACCGCCTGGCTCTCCGAAGGCACCGTTCCCGGCGGCCCCGAACTCGACCCCGAACTGCGCTGGCGCATCCTCGGCCGCCTCTCCGTGCTCGGCGCCATCGACGACGCCGTCATCGAGGCCGAACTCGTCCAGGACCCCAGCGCCACCGGCCAGGAAGGCGCCGCCCGCTGCCACGCCGCCCTCCCCGACCCCGAAGCCAAGCGCCAGGCATGGGAGGCCATGTTCACCACCGACAACCTCTCCAACTACCTGTTCACCGCCACAGCCAAGGGCTTCTGGCAACCCGAACAGGCGGACCTGGTACGGGATTACGTCCCCCGCTACTTCAAGCAGGCCCCGGCAGTGGCAGCCCGCCGGGGCCCCGCGATCGCAGAGGCAGCGGGCCGCTGGGCGTTCCCGATCCACGCGATCTCCACCGAGACACTCCGCCTGGGCAAGAAGTGCCTGACAAAGGGCAACGCGACACCGGCGCTGCACCGCAAGCTGGTGGACCAGCTGGATGACATGGAGCGGGCTTTGAGGGTGAGGGAGGCGTAAACCGGGGCGGCCCGAGGGGGGGCCGGAGGCCCCCAAGGGGCGCGGGGCTGTGACATTTGCGGCTCCGCCGCGTGGGCGCGGCAAGCCACAACGGACCCGTACTCGCCCACGAACCGAACCCCCCACCCCCGTAGGCGCCCCGCTCAACCCGCGGAGCGCCCCGTACCCCCATTCGGGTAACGATCGTTGAGCCTCCGGGCGCGCAGCCCAACCCCCGCGCCCCAACCCCGCGCCCCGGAGGACGACCATGAGCCCGCTCGCAACAGGCCCCGCATCGGGCCTCGCCTCAGGCCCCCAAGGCCCCGCCGCCCTACGCCCGTTGCTCACCACGGTCCTCGACGCACTGCGCACCGGCGCCGCCGAAAGAAGAGGCCCACTCCCCACCGGCGGCCCCGAAACAGTCGCCGCACGCATACGCACCGTCCTGGGCGACCCCCTGCCCCGACACGGCGACCCGGACGCACTCCGCACCCTCGTCCACGCCTTCGCCGCAGGCGCCGCCGACCCCGCCGACCCCCTGTGCACCGCGCACCTCCACTGCCCGCCCCTCGCCGTCGCCACCGCCGCCGACCTCGCCGCCTCGGCCCTCAACCCTTCCCTCGACTCCTGGGACCAGGCCCCCGCCGCCTCCGAGCTGGAAGCCCTGGTCACGGCATCGCTCGCCAAGGCGGTGTACGGCAGACCGGCCGACGCCCTCGTCACCACCGGCGGCACCGAGTCCAACCAGCTCGCCCTCCTCCTCGCCCGTGAACTCAACGGCACCGGCCAACTCGTCTGCGCGGAGAACGCCCACCACTCCCTCCGCCGCGCCACCTGGCTCCTGGGCCTCGCCGAACCCATCACCGTCCCGGCGCCCGGAGGCACGCTCGACCCCACCGCCCTCGACGAAACCCTCACCAAGCTGCCGGGTCCACTGATCGTCGCCGCCACCGCCGGCACCACCGACGCCGGACTCATCGACCCGCTGCCCGCCATCGCCGACGTCTGCCACACCCACGCGGCCCGTCTGCACATCGACGCCGCCTACGGCGGGGGCCTCCTCTTCAGCGACCGCCACCGCAGCAGACTCGACGGACTCGCCCGCGCCCACACCGTCGCCCTCGACCTGCACAAACTCGGCTGGCAGCCCATCGCCGCAGGCCTGATCGCCGTCAAGGACCCGGACGACCTACGCGTACTGGAACACCACGCCGACTACCTCAACGCCGACGACGACACCGACGCCGGCCTCCCCGACCTCCTCGGCCGCTCCCTGCGTACGACCCGACGCCCCGACATCCTCAAGATCGCCGTCACCCTCAAATTCCTCGGCCGCGAAGGACTCGGCGCACTCGTCGACCAAGTCTGCGCCCACGCCCGCGAGTTCGCCCACCTCGTCGCGGCACACCCCGGCTTCGAGCTCTACGCACCGCCCAGCATCAGCACCGTCCTCTTCCGGCCCACCCACCGGTCCGACGACGCCGTCGCCGACGTACGCCGCACCCTCCTCACCCAGGGCCACGCCGTCCTCGGCCGCGCCCGCGCCGACGGCCGCCTCTGGCTCAAAGCCACCCTGCTCAACCCGCACACCACAGCCGGCGACCTCGCCGCACTTCTGAAACTGGTGGAAGGACACACCCCCCGATGATCCCGACGCCCCGCCGCGCATCTCACGAACCCGAAGCACCCCGCGACCTGGTCGGCATCGGCATCGGCCCCTTCAACCTCTCCCTGGCCGCCCTCGCCCATCCCCTCACCGAACTCGACACCGCTTTCTACGACCAGCGCCCCGCCTTCGACTGGCACCCCGGCCTCCTCATCGACGGCGCCACTCTCCAAGTCCCCTTCCTCGCCGACCTGGTCACCCTCGCCGACCCCGTAAGCCCCTGGACCTTCCTCAACTACCTCCGCAGCCGCGACCGCCTCTTCCCCTTCTACTTCGCCGAGCGCTTCCACATCCACCGCGCCGAGTACGCCGCGTACTGCCGCTGGGTCAGCGACCACCTGCCCGGACTCCACTTCGGCCACCAGATCGACGCCGTCCGCTGGAACCCCGGGCGCGATCTCTTCGAAATCGACTTCACCCGACGACTCGTCCTCGACGGCGAAGGCGGCGAAGGCGGGGAAGGCGGGGAAGGCGGGGAGGCACACGGCCGTACGTACGCCAAGAACCTCGTTCTCGGCATCGGTACCGCCCCCCACATCCCCGAACCGCTCCGCCCCCTCGTCGAAGCCCCCGGCGTCCCCGTCATCCACGCCGCCGACTACCTCGAACACCGCGATCGGCTCCTCACCGCCGAACACATCACCGTCATCGGCTCAGGACAGTCCGGCGCCGAGGTCTACCTCGACCTCCTCCGCCACCGCCCAGCCGGGCGCGAAAAGATCCACTGGCTCGCCCGCACCGAAGCGTTCGCCCCCATGGAGTACTCCAAACTCGGCCTCGAACACTTCACCCCCGACTACACGCGCTACTTCCACGCCCTGCCCGAACCCGTACGCGACCGGCTCGTCCCCGCCCAATGGCAGCTCCACAAAGGGATCGACTCCGACACCATCGCCGCCATTCACGACGAGCTCTACCAGCGCAGCCTCCACGGCGGCTGGCCCGACACCGTCCTCACCCCCGGCGTCCACGTCCGCACCGCAGGGCGTATCGCCAGGACGGCCATCGAGCTCCACCTCGAACACGTCCAGCAGGGCACCCACACCCGCCTCACCACCGACGCCGTCGTCCTCGCCACCGGCTACCGCGAACGCCCCCTCGACCCACTCCTCGCCGGACTCGACCCCTACGTGAGCCGAGACAGCGCCGGACGACCCCACATCGACGACCAGTACCGCCTCACCCTCGACCCGGCCGTCACGGGCGCCCTCTACGTCCAGAACGCCGAACTCCACACCCACGGCGTCGGCACCCCCGACCTAGGCCTCGCCGCCTGGCGCAGCGCCACCATCCTCAACTCCCTCACCGGCAAAGACCCTTATCCATTGCCGCGGCGCACTGCCTTCACCACCTTCGGCCTCGAAGACAGGCTTGAAGAGAGGCTTGGTGAGCGGATTGAAGGCGGGTTTACGGAAAAACGGGGGCACCGTCCCGCGTCAGCTTCCAGCCCACCGAAGCGAACTCCTTCGGGTCCAGCGTGCCCTTCTGAGTCACCCACTCCGCGATCCGCGTACGGATCTCCGTCGACTCGGACCACACTTCCGTAGCCGCTGCCACATGCGGGAACGCGCCACCGCCGTTGGCCCGGTAATTGTTCACCGCGAACACGAACTCCTGCGCGTCATCCAGCGCCGCACCCTCATAGGAGAGGTTCTTGATCCGCGAACCGGCCGCCTGTGCGATATCGATCTCGTAGGTCAGCCCCGATACGTAGTCGTAGTTGTAGTCCGGGCGGCCGCCCGCATTGGTCAGCTTCTCCACATCGACGGGTGCGCCCGCCGCCGTCTGCACGAAATACGCCGCCGAATACTCCAGATACGCCCGCACCTGCGCACCCGTCATCACCTTCGCGACCAGCGTGTTGTCGTACACATACAGACTCGACAGATCCCGGATGGTCACATCGCCGGCCGGGATCGCAGACGTACGGGAGAAGGGCGACGCCTGCGCGAGCACCGGCAGCGAGGCGTACTCCGTGCCCGCCAGCGCCGCCTTGACCACGTCCTCCTGGACCTTCGTGATCAAGTCGATGATCGGCGCGTCCTTGTAACGGGCCTCGACCGTCGTCAGCGTCTCGGTCGCCGTTCCCACCACCTGATTCACATACGCCACCACGACGTCATGGTCGTCCTTCAGCAGCCTCGTGATCTCCGGATCATCGGCGACCGAATTCGAGTTCAGCACCGAGGCCGCCACGGACTCGACCACCCATCGCCCCCGCTTGAAAACCAGCTCGAAATCGAAGAGAGACAACCGCTCCGCATAGGCCAACGGCTCCGACAGCACCACGGTTTTCCCGGTCTTCTCGTTGGTGACCTTCAGCTCGGGAATCTCCACATGCGCGTGCCCCACGAGAATCGCGTCGATACCGGGCACCTGCTGCGCCACCAACGCCGCCGAGTTCTCGACATACGGCAACTGATCACCGTATGAAGAAGTCCCCGACGACCCGCTGTGCGCTGAAACGACCACCACGTCGGCACCCATCGACCGCAGCTTCGGCACCCACTTCGCTGCCTGCTCCTCAAGACCCGGGAACGTCAACTTCCCCTGTACATACGCCTTGTCCCAGATCGCGATCCCCGGATTCGTCAGCCCCAGCACCGCCACCTTCACCGGCGGCAGACCCGGCACACGGAACGTCTTGAAGAAGTACGGCGGGAAAGCCGGCCGCAGAGTCTTCGCGTCCAGCGCATTCGCACCCAGCAGCGGAAAGTCACACTGCTCCTCGAACTTCCGCAATGTCTCGATGCCGTAATTGAACTCATGATTGCCGAGCGCCACCGCGTCATACCCGATCGCGTTCATCGCCTGCGCCATCGGATGCACGGGCCCGCCCTCCGCCGTGATCGGATCGACCTTCGCGTAGTAGTACGTCAGCGGAGTGCCCTGGATCGTGTCGCCCGCGTCCAGAAGCATGGTGTTGCGGCGGCCCTTCTCCGCACGGACCTGGTTCACCAGGGTCGAAATACGGGCCAGGCCCTGCGCATTGCCCGCCGAGTCGGTGTACTCCGCGTCCTTGAAGTAGTCCCAGTTGAAGACATGGCCGTGCAGATCCGTCGTGCCCATGACCGTCAACGCATACCGCTTCACCGGCTCCCCGCCCTCCTTCGTCGTCGCAGCCTCCGCAGCCCGTGCCGCCGGAGCCGCGACCGCACCGGTGAGCGCCACCCCCGCCCCGGTCACGGCGGACTTCTTCAGGAACTTCCGGCGGTTCAACGGCATGTCTCGTAACTCCTCGGGGGACTGCTCACTTGTACGCATGGTCAACAACGCGCGTAGATTCTGACCCGGTCATGACCAGCAGCAACAGACCCCTCAGGTTTCGATCTGATGACCGGCCAGTCCCAGAACCGGGCCACCGATGACAGAGTGGGACGTATGACCACAGCCGCAGAGGAACCCCGACCCGCAACCCCCTACGGCACACCGGAGGCACCCCGCATCGCCGTCCGAGGCGAAGCCCACCTCGAAGTCGACCCCGAAATCGCCCGCATCGGCATCATCGTCATGGCCCGCGGCACCGACCGCCGCTCCGCCCTCGACGACCTCACCCGCCGCAACGCCACCGCACTCGACCTGATCAAGACATACGGTCAGGCCGTCGAGCACCTGGAAACCGGCGCCTTCTCCATCAGCCCTGAGCTCACCAAACACGGCCGCGGTGAACGCATCCGCGCCTACCACGGCCGGGTCCACACCACCGCCGAGCTCACCGACTTCACCGCACTCGGCGAACTGGCAACACGGTTGGCGGACCTGGACCTCACCCGCGTCGACGGGCCCTTCTGGGCGCTGCGCCCCAACTCACCCGCCTACCGCCAAGCCCGCCAGCAAGCAGTACGCGAAGCCGTCCAACGCGCCCGCGAATACGCCGAAGCGCTCGGTACGACACTCGCGGCGCTGGTCGAACTCGCCGACATCGGCGCGGAAAACGGCGAGCGTTACGCAATGGCGGCCTCAAACCGCACACGCAGCGCCGCCTTCGTCGCAGCCGCCGAAGACTCCACCGCCGCACCCCTCGACCTCGAACCCCAACGCCAACACGTCTACGCCCATGTCAATGCCCGCTTTACGATGGCGCCGCCAGAGCTCTGATAACCGGCTCAAATGCTCATCGGAGCGCCCCGGCGCACAATTCAACACTTGTCAATAGTCCTTCACGCAAAGGTCGTTGAGTAGTCATGCACGACCAATTCCTTACCCGCCGGTAAGCCCTAGGCTCGAACCATGCGCCGAGCAAAGATCGTCTGTACTCTGGGCCCCGCGACCGACTCGTACGACCAGATCAAAGCACTGGTCGAAGCCGGAATGGACGTAGCCCGCTTCAACCTCAGTCACGGCACCTATGCCGACCACGAGGAGCGCTACGAGCGCGTGCGAAAGGCCTCCGACGAGACCGGCCGCAGCGTTGGAATCCTCGGCGACCTTCAAGGTCCGAAGATCCGACTCGGCCGCTTCAGTGAAGGCCCCGTACTCCTTGAACGCGGAGACACCTTCACCATCACCGTCGAAGACGGCGTCCAGGGTGACCGCCAGACCTGCGGCACCACCTACGGCGGACTCGCCGCGGACGTCACCACCGGCGAACGCATCCTCGTCGACGACGGCAAGGTCTGCCTCGAAGTCACCGCCGTGGACGGCCCTCGCGTCCACACCACCGTCGTCGAAGGCGGCATGGTCTCCGACAACAAGGGCCTGAACCTCCCCGGCGTCGCCGTCTCCGTCCCAGCTCTCTCCAAGAAGGACGAGGCCGACCTCCGCTGGGCCCTGCGCACCGGCTTCGACGTCATCGCCCTGTCCTTCGTCCGCAGCGGACGCGACATCCAGGACGTCCACCGGATCATGGACGAGGAGGGGCGCCGCCTCCCCGTCATCGCCAAGGTCGAAAAGCCCCAAGCCGTCGACAACATCGAAGACATCGTCGCCGCCTTCGACGCGATCATGGTCGCCCGGGGAGACCTGGGTGTGGAAATGCCGCTGGAGCAGGTTCCGATCGTCCAGAAGCGCGCGATCAAGCTGGCCAAGCGCAACGCCAAGCCGGTCATCGTTGCCACCCAGATGCTGGACTCGATGATCGACAACTCCCGCCCGACCCGCGCGGAAGCATCCGACGTCGCCAACGCCGTCATCGACGGCACGGACGCGGTGATGCTCTCTGGCGAGACAAGCGTCGGCAAGTACCCGGTCGAGACGGTCAGCACGATGTCCCGCATCGTCGAGGCGGCCGAGGAGGACATCCTCGCGAAGGGCCTCCCGCCCCTGACCGAACGCAACAAGCCCCGCACCCAGGGCGGCGCCGTCGCCCGCGCGGCAGCCGAAATGGGTGACTTCCTGGGCGCGAAGTTCCTGGTCGCCTTCACGCAGAGCGGAGACACGGTCCGCCGCCTGTCGCGTTACAGGTCGCCGATCCCCCTCCTGGCCTTCACCCCCGACCCGGCCACCCGCTCCCAGTTGAACCTCACCTGGGGCGTCGAAACCTTCCTCGGCCCCCACGTCAACTCCACCGACGCAATGGTCGACCAGGTCGACGAACAGCTCCTCAAGATCGGCCGCTGCCAGAAGGGCGACATCGTCGTGATCACGGCCGGGTCACCGCCGGGGGTCTCGGGCTCGACGAACCTGGTCCGGGTGCATCACATTGGCGAGGACGACGCGCCCAAGTAGTGGGTGCAGCAAAGAGCGGATGCTCACGACAACGTGAACATCCGCTTCTTGTTTGTGACCTTGGAATCTAAGGAAAAGTGCCCCGGGTCGGACTCGAACCGACACTGTATGGGTTTTGAATCCATTGCCTGCTGCCAATTGGGCTACCGGGGCCCAGTGAATCGAAGGTTTACCCCGACCCGCTGCCCGTCCACCATACCGCAGCTGGGTACCCTCTTGGAAAGCAGTACCTCTGCCCTGAACAAGGAGCCCCCGTGACCGCCCCCGAGTCGCCCCAGCCCGTAGACGCGACCGACGAAGACAAGTCGCACGTGCCTCCGCTGACGACCCGCGTCGTCATCGCTGAGGACGAGGCGCTGATTCGTCTCGACCTCAAGGAGATGCTCGAGGAGGAGGGCTACTCCGTGGTGGGGGAGGCGGGCGACGGCGAGCAGGCCGTCGAGCTGGCTCGTGAGCACCGTCCGGATCTGGTGATCCTCGATGTGAAGATGCCGAAGCTGGATGGGATCTCCGCTGCGGAGAAGATCGCTGAGGAGTCCATCGCCCCGGTGCTGATGCTGACCGCCTTCTCGCAGCGCGATCTCGTCGAGCGGGCCCGTGACGCGGGCGCGATGGCGTATCTCGTGAAGCCGTTCAGTAAGAGTGATGTGGTTCCGGCGATTGAGATGGCTGTCTCGCGCTTCACGGAGTTGAAGCAGCTGGAGAAGGAGATCGCCGATCTGACGCAGCGTTTGGAGACGCGTAAGTTGGTGGATCGTGCGAAGTCGGTTCTGCAGACCGAGTATGGGCTGACCGAGCCGGCGGCCTTCCGGTGGATTCAGAAGACGTCGATGGACCGTCGGATGTCGATGCAGCAGGTCGCTGAGGCGGTTATTCAGGACGCGGAGGAGAAGAAGGCCGCGAAGGACTGAGGCTTGCGCACGCATATACGTGCATACGAAGAGGCCCGCGCCCCCTGCGAGGGGGTGCGGGCCTCTTCGTATGAGGTGAGGAGCTCAGTCCTCGCCGAGGTACGCCTTGCGTACGGATTCGTCGTGCAGGAGGTCCTGTCCGGTGCCGGAGAGGACGATGTTGCCGACTTCCATGACGTGTCCGTGGTCAGCCAGGGAGAGGGCCGCCTGGGCGTTCTGTTCGACCAGGAGGATGGTGGTGCCCTGGGATTTGAGTTCGGCGATGGTGGCCATGATCTTCTGCATCATGATCGGCGAGAGGCCCATGGAGGGTTCGTCGAGCATGAGGAGTTTGGGCTGTGACATGAGGGCGCGGCCCATGGCGAGCATTTGCTGTTCGCCGCCGGAGAGGGTTCCGGCGGCTTGCTTACGGCGTTCTCCGAGAATGGGGAAGAGGTCGTAGGCCCGCTGGATGTCCTTTTCGATGCCCGCTTTGTCGTCGCGGAGGAAGGCGCCGAGCCGCAGATTGTCCTCGATGCTCATGCGGGGGAAGATGTGCCGCCCCTCGGGGGAGTGGGCGAGTCCCAGCGAGACGATCTGGTGGGCCGGGGTCTTCTTCAGCGATTTGCCGCCGAATTTGATCTGGCCGCTCAGCGGCTTCAGCAGCCCCGACAGGGTGCGCAGTGTCGTGGTCTTGCCGGCTCCGTTGGTGCCGATGAGGGTGACGACTTCGCCGGCTTCGACCTTGAAGGAGATGCCTTTGACGGCTTCGATTTTGCCGTAGGCGACTCGGAGTTCGTCGACTTCGAGGAGGGCGGTCATCGGTCGTTCTCCTTGCGGGGCGCGGCGTCCGTCTGGGTGGCGGCGTTGGCCTCGGCGGCTTCGACTTCCGCTACTTCTTTGGCGCCGGGGGCGTCTTCGAAGGGTTCTCCGAGGTAGGCGGCGATGACGCGCTCGTCGCCCTGGACGGTTTCGCTGCTGCCTTCGACGAGTTTTTCGCCCTGTACGAGGACTGCGACGCGGTCGCAGAGGTTGAAGATGAAGCGCATGTCGTGCTCGATGACGAGTACGGCGATGCCCATGTCCCGGATGGCGAAGACGAGTTCTTCGGTCGCCCGGGTTTCCTGCGGGTTCATGCCGGCTGTCGGTTCGTCGAGCAGCAGCAGGCCGGGCTCGCTGGCCAGCGCCCGCGCGATTTCCAGCTTGCGCTGTTCGCCGTACGGGAGGTTGCGGGCGAGGTGTTCCGCCTTCTTGTCGAGGCCGATGAACTTGAGCAGTTCCATGGCCCGTTCGCGGGAGGCGGCTTCGGCTTTGTGGAAGCCGGGACCGCGGAGCAGCGCGGACCACAGCCCTTCCTTCGTACGGGTGTGGCGGCCGACGAGTACGTTTTCCAGAACCGTCATGTTGGCGAAGAGCCGGATGTTCTGGAATGTGCGTGCGATTCCGGCGGCGGTGACCTTGAAGGATTTGGCCGGCAGGACGCTGCCCTTGTAGCGGACCTCTCCCTCGGTGGGGATGTAGAGGCCGGTGAGGCAGTTGAAGAAGGTGGTTTTGCCGGCTCCGTTGGGGCCGATGAGGCCGACGATTTCGCCGCTGTTGACGGTGAGGTCGACGTTGCGTACAGCGGTGAGGCCGCCGAAGCGCATGGTGACGCCGCGTGCGTCGAGGACGGTCTGGCCGGGCGTGGGTGCGGCCGGTGCGGTGTCCTTGGTGGTGGTGTCGGTTGTCATGGTGGTCAGGCCCCTGCCTTGCTGAGGACTGTGGGCGCTTCCGCTTCTTCGTGGAATTCGAGCTGGCGGCGCCGGTTCGGGATGAGGCCTTCCGGACGGAAGCGCATCAGCAGGACGAGCGCGAGGCCGAAGGCGAAGAGCTGGTAGTCGCCGAGGAATTGGAGCTTGGCGGGGATCAGGTAGAGGAGTGCGGCGCCGACGAGAGGGCCGCTGATGGTGCCCATGCCGCCGAGGACGACTGCGGCGAGGAGGAATGCCGAGTTCGGTGGTACGACGTGGGCGAATTGGTATTGCTCGGGGGTCACGGTGTAGGTGACGTGGGCCTGGACGGTGCCGGCGAGGCCGGCGAGTGCGGCGCCGAGGGCGAAGGCGATGAGTTTGACGCGGAAGCCGTTGATGCCCATGGCGAGGGCGGCGGTTTCGTCTTCGCGGATGGCGATCCAGGCGCGGCCGATGCGGGAGTCGCCGCTGCGTCGGAAGACGATGACGACGATGAGGGTGATGAGGAGCATCAGCAGGAAGTAGTTGGCGAAGCGGGCGATGGTGAAACCGGCGATGCTGTGCTCTTGGCCGAAGTCGAAGCCGAAGATGTTGAGGTTCGGGATCGACGAGATGCCGTTGGAGCCGTTGGTGATGTCCGGGCCCGAGGTGCCGTCGGCGTTGAGGACGGCGATGCGGAAGATCTCACCGAAGCCGAGGGTGACGATGGCGAGGTAGTCGCCGCGCAGGCGCAGGGTGGGGGCGCCGATGAGGACGCCGAAGACCATGGCGACTGCCGCACCGAGGAGGGCGGAGGCCCAGAACGGCAGATGGATGTCGAAGGGCGAGGAGGGCGAGCCGGAGACCATGGCCCCGGTGTAGGCGCCGACGCCGAGGAAGGCGACGTATCCGAGGTCGAGGAGCCCCGCCATGCCGACGACGATGTTCAGGCCGAGGGCGACGGTCGCGAAGATCAGGATGTAGACACCGATGGTCGCGTACTGGTCGTCGGACTGGGTGAAGGGGAAGGCCGCGGCGGCGACGAAGGCGCCGATCATCGTGACGTTGCGGTGCTTGGCGGTGATCGCGGAGACCCTGGCGACCAGTCCTGCCTTGGCGGCCGCGGCGAAACCGAAGGCCACGGTGATCATGAAGCCGACGAAGAGCTCGTCGTACTCGGTGCCGATGCCGTAGGTGAAGACGGTCAGGCCGAGGGCGAGCGCCGCGACGATGATGAGGATTTCGGCGTACGCGGGGAGCTTGCGGGCCGGGGTTACCTCGCTGGAGGCGAAGGCCGCTTTGAAGACCGTCAGCTTGTTGCGGGTGTTGTGGCGGAACTGCTCCCAGTCCGTGTCATCGGGGTCGGCCGGTTCGGTTACGGGCCGTTCGAAGGGCAGGGAGAGGGCGCCGAGGAGGGTCGCGAGGGTGACGATGGCGACGACCCAGCCGCCGGGCTCGAGGTTGGCGAGGCCGCCGAGGTTGACGCTGATCGCGATGATCGTGAACCAGGCGGTCGCGAAGGCGGCCATTGCGGCCAGCTTGATGGCGCTGTCGGCTGAGCCGGGGGTGAGCCAGCGCAGGCCCTTCACTCCGTAGGAGGCGAGGCCGAAGAGTGCGGTGAGGGCGCCTGCGATGAGGACGAGGACCTGGAGGCCACCGGGGTAGCCGTAGACGGTGAGGTCACCGGGGAAAGCGTCGGTCCAGGTCCAGGCGAGGAACGTGGACACCACGGTGAGGATGCCGCCGCCGGTGGCGAGGGCGCGGCCCAGGTTCTCGGGGATGCCGATGAGGCCGCTGGGCTTGCCCTTGGCCGGGGTGCTCGGCGTCTGGGGGGCAGTGGTCTGTGTGGTCATCGGTGTCACGCCCTGTCCGCCACGCGCTCACCCATCAGGCCTTGTGGCCTGAAGAGGAGAACGAGGATGAGAAGTACGAAGGCCCAGACGTTGGCCCAGGACTGGCCGCCGAGTTGCGACATGCCGGGGACGTCGGCGATGTAGGCGGTGGCCATGGTTTCGGCGATGCCGAGGACGAGGCCGCCGATCATGGCTCCGTAGATGTTGCCGATGCCGCCGAGGACTGCGGCGGTGAAGGCCTTGAGACCGAGGATGAAGCCCATGCGGAACTGGACCTGGCCGTACTTGAGGCCGTATGCGACGGCTCCGACGGCGGCGAACACGGCGCCGAGGGCGAAGGCGACCACGATGATGCGGTCGGTGTTGATGCCCATGAGTTTGGCGGTGTCGGGGTCCTGGGCGGTGGCCTGCATGCCGCGTCCCGTGCGGGTCTTCATGACGAAGTAGGCGAGGATCGCCATGCTGATGGGGGCGACGATGAGCAGGAAGATGTCGCCTGTCTGGATGGTGACGCTGCCGATCTCGAAGGGGCCGCCGGCGATCTCCGGGAAGTTGATGGATTCCTTGGCGCCGGGGTACCAGGCCCATACGGCCTGCTGGAGGGCGAGGGAGAGGCCGATGGCGGTGATGAGGGGGGCGAGGCGTGGTGCGCCTCGGAGCGGGCGGTAGGCGAACCGTTCTGCTCCCACGGCGACGATGATCGCGGCGATGACGGCTCCGAGGAGCATCAGTGGCAGTGCGATCCACATGGTGGTGCCGTCGGGCAGGACGTACAGGTAGACCGTGAGGGCGCCGAACCCTCCGATCATGAAGATCTCGCCGTGGGCGAAGTTGATGAGCTGGACGATGCCGTAGACCATCGTGTAGCCGATGGCGACGAGCCCGTACATGGATCCCAGTAGCAGGCCGTTGACCAGCTGCTGCGGCAGTTCGTTCACCGCATGTCCTCCGAGACTTCGGATATGTCGAGGGATGTGACCGGATGCGAGTCCGCGCGGGGCGCCAGTGGTGCAGCGCCCCGCGCGGCTCGTTCAGTGGTGCGGGTGTGGATCAGCCTTCGTACGTGCCCGACTTCACCGGGCTCCAGTCGGCGCCCTCGACGGAGTAGACGGTGAGCTGCTTGTTGGTGGCGTCACCGAATTCGTCGAAGGAGACCTTGCCGGTCACACCGTCGAAGGAGACGTTCTGCATGGCCTCCGTGACCTTGGCTCGGGCGTCGTCCGGAAGCTTGCCGTCGTTGTCCTCGACGACCTTCTTCACGGCTTCGATGACCGCCCAGGTGGCGTCGTAGGAGTAGCCCCCGTATGCCTCGTAGGCCTCCTTGTATCCGGCGGCCTTGTAGTTGGCGACGAACTCCTTGGCGGAGGGGAGTTCCTCGACGGGTGCGCCGACGGAGGTGGCGAGGTCGCCGGTGCTGCTGGCGCCGGCCAGCTTGATGAACTCGGCGCTGTAGATGCCGTCGCCGCCGACGAGCGGGATCTTGGCGCCGGCGGCCTTGATCTGCTTGCTCAGGGGGCCGGCCTGCGGGTACTCGCCGCCGTAGTAGACGACGTCCGCACCGGAGTTCTTGACCTTGGTGGCGACCGCGGAGAAGTCCTTGGTCTCGGGGTCGATGTGCTCGGTGCCGGCTATCTTGCCGCCGAGCTTCTTGAACTCGTCGGTGAAGGTGCCGGCCAGTCCGGCGCCGTAGGTCTTCTTGTCGTCGATGACAAAGACGTTCTTCTTCTTGGCTTCGTTGAAGACGTACTGTGCGGCGTACGGGCCCTGGACGGCGTCCGTGGTCGAGGTGCGGAAGTACGACTTGTACGGGCGTTCCTTCTTGCCGGTCTGCCAGTCGGGGCCCTGGGTCAGGGTGGGGCCGGTGTTGGCGGGGGAGACCTGGACGAGCTTGGCGTCGTCGAAGACCTTCTGCATGGATTCGGCGACGGAGGAGTTCAGAGGGCCGATGGCGCCGAGGACATCCTTGTTGGCGACCAGCTTGGTGGCGTTCTGCTGGCCGGAGGAGGGCTGCGCCTGGTCGTCGAGGGCTTCGATCTTGAAGGTGATGCCGTCGACGACCTTCTCCTTGTTGGCCTGCTTGGTGGCGAGGTCGGCGGAGTTCTTGATGCCGAGGCCCAGCGCGGACAGGTCGCCGGTCAGCGGGGCGTCGACACCGATGACTACGGTGGTGCCGCTGCCGCTGCCGCCGGAGTCCGAACCGCCGTCGTCGTCGCGCGAGCCGCAGGCGGTGAGTGTGAGTGCTCCCGCCGCCAGCGCGGCGGTGATGGCGATGAGCGAACGTTGGCGCACGATCAGTCCTTTCCCATGCGCGGCCCTTCCCCGTAGAAGCGGCCGAGTCGAGCGCTGGTCCGAAAGTGATTCGGATCCCGATGGCGCGGTGACTGGGCGTGACTCTAAGCGTGTGTAGGGAACGTGGAGGAGGGTCTGGCCAATGCTGTGACGCTCTTGTTATGACACGAGGTAATGCAGAGCGGTACTCAGTGGGCGGAAGAGTGGAATTAAGGCCGATTCGCCCGGTCCGCATAGTGAGAACGTGCAGGCCTCACCGGGTGCGGTCAGGAGTGTTCTACGGTTTTGGTGATGACGCCGAGTTGGTGCTGCAGGCAACTTGAACGGCTTCCGAGAGATCGTGTGCATAGCGTTCACCAAGGATGAAACTGTGCACTTGTATTGCACGTGTATTACGCAGAGTTACGTCCAGGAAAGGCAACCGGGCGTTCCTCGGTACTTGTGCGCATTCCGTCACCTGCATGGTGATGTTGATCTTGTGGTGAAAGCCGGTTCTTGTCCGGAAGGGGAGGCGCGGAACCGAGGCCAGGGAAAGGCCGGCGTAGGGCTGCGTTATGCGCAGCACGGTGACCGGAGGGCCCGACTCGACGGTCAGCTCTACGCCTATGCCGAAGCTCTTTGGCGGTGCCTCGTCGGGCGCGGGCTCCCGCCCGAGGTAGGTGATGCCGACCACCTGGGAGGGGTACGGCGGCGGATCCGGCGGGGCTTCTTCGGGCCGGGTGGCGTAGAGGTAGCCGCCGCCCGCGAGGAGTACGACCGTTGCCGCGATCGACAGGACGACGCGGCGGTGCCGCGTATACGCCTGCGTGAGGCTTCCGCGCGGTGGTTCTGGCGGTGGTGGGGTGCCCGGGGCCGGGATGTCCCACGCGCGCGTGCCTTCGCCCGGCTCGACGGGGCCGACGCCGCTCACTGCCACGGCCCTCCGCTCGGGGTGCCGTCGCGGTACAGATCCTCGCAGCCCGCGCGCGCTTCGCGGTCGATCAGCCGATCCGCGGCCGGTGTGCCCTTGCTCTTCTTCTCGGCCCGGGCGGCCTCCACCACCTTCATCAGGATCTCGTACTGCCCGTTGGACAGGCCCATCGACTGGTAATCCCCGTAGGTGGCCTCGCCCAGGACCTCCCGCGACCAGTACGTGACGATCCGCGTGCACAAGTCCTCGGGAGGAGTGGCCGACGGCGAGTCGGCGCCGGTCCGCGCGGCATCCCGCGTACCCGCCCCGTCCTTCGAGCCGTCCTGTCCGCACCCGGTGATCAGGCCGCCCGTCAACAGCGCAAGCCCGAGCCCCCATCCGAGTGCTGCCCCCGGCCAGGGGGCTTCTGCCGATTTCATGCCTTGACGCTAAGCCGCCGGGTGCCGGGGAGCAACGGCGCTGTGGACAACCACGGTGCTGTGGACAACGCCGGTACCCGCCACGGTGATTGGGGTCCGGCGGACCTGGTGCCCCGAAGGGGCGAGGGTCAGTCCGCGGCATGTACGCGTTCCTCGTCGCTCGCCTTCACATCGCGCAGGAGACAGGTTAGCCGCGCGGTGCATACGCGCTTGCCCGCCTCGTCACTGATCGCTATCTCGTACGAGGCGGTGGACCGGCCGCGGTGCAGGGGGGTCGCGACGCCCGTGACGAGGCCGGAGCGGGCTCCCCGGTGGTGGGTGCAGTTGAGGTCGATGCCGAGGGCGATCTTGGAGCTGCCGGCGTGCAGCATCGCGCCGACCGAGCCCAGCGTCTCCGCGAGCACGGCGGAGGCGCCGCCGTGCAGGAGTCCGTATGGCTGCGTGTTGCCCTCGACCGGCATGGTGCCCACGACGAGGTCAGCGGAGGCCTCGGTGATCTCGACGCCCATGCGCGTGCCCAGATGCCCGGCGGAGAACATGGAGACGAGGTCGACGCCCAGGGCCGTGTACTCGTCGATGACCTCTTGCGGGAAGTTCACGTGCTGGTGCTCGCCCATGGGGTCCGGCTCCTTCGTCTTGCGGCCGTCTATCGGTGCGCTCGCTAAGCGAACGCTCAGTTGGCCGTCGATTGTTCCAGACGGACCACGACGGACTTGCTGGCGGGTGTGTTGCTGGTGTCCGCGGTGGCGTCCAGGGGGACCAGGACGTTGGTCTCCGGGTAGTACGCCGCCGCGCAGCCCCGGGCCGTCGGATAGTGCACGACCCGGAAACCGGGGGCACGCCGCTCCACACCGTCCTGCCACTCGCTGACGAGATCGGTGTACGAGCCGTCGGCCAGGCCAAGCTCGCGGGCGTCCTCGGGGTTCACGAGCACGACCCGGCGGCCGTTCTTGATGCCGCGGTAGCGGTCGTCCAGGCCGTAGATCGTGGTGTTGTACTGGTCGTGCGAGCGCAGCGTCTGCAGCAGGAGACGGCCCTCGGGGAGCTTCGGGTACTCGACGGGTGCGGCCGTGAAGTTGGCCTTGCCGGTGGCGGTGGGGAACCGGCGCTCGTCGCGGGGGGCGTGCGGGAGCGCGAAACCTCCGGGCTCGGCCACGCGCGCGTTGAAGTCCTCGAAGCCCGGGACGACCTTCGCGATGCGGTCGCGGATCGTCGCGTAGTCCTTCTCGAACTCCTCCCAGGGCGTGCGGGATCCCTCGCCGAGGACGCGGCGCGCGAGGCGGCACACGATGGCCGTCTCGGACAGCAGGTGTTCGCTCGCGGGCTCCAGACGTCCGCGCGAGGCGTGCACCATGCCCATGGAGTCCTCGACGGTGACTACCTGCTCGCCGCTGCCCTGGAGATCACGCTCGGTGCGGCCAAGAGTCGGCAGGATCAGGGCACGCGCGCCCGTGACGGCGTGCGAGCGGTTCAGCTTCGTCGACACGTGCACGGTGAGGCGGGCGCGGCGCATGGCCGCCTCGGTGACCTCGGTGTCGGGGGACGCCGACACGAAGTTGCCTCCCATCGCGAAGAAGACCTTCGCCTTGTCGTCGCGCATCGCGCGGATGGCCCGTACGACGTCGTAGCCGTGCTCGCGCGGCGGCGCGAAGCCGAACTCCCTCTCCAGGGCGTCCAGGAAGGCCGGTGCGGGGCGCTCGAAGATGCCCATCGTGCGGTCGCCCTGCACGTTCGAGTGACCGCGCACCGGGCACACGCCCGCGCCCGGGCGGCCGATGTTGCCGCGCAGCAGAAGGAAGTTGACCACCTCGCGGATGGTCGGCACGGAGTGCTTGTGCTGGGTCAGGCCCATCGCCCAGCACACGATGGTGCGCTTGGAGGCGAGAACCATGCGCAGCGCTTCGTCGATCTGCGCGCGCGTGAGGCCTGTCGCAGTGAGCGTCTCGTCCCAGTCGGCTGCGCGGGCCGATTCTGCGAACTCCTCGTAGCCGTGGGTGTGTTCGCTGACGAAGGCCTCGTCGACCGCGCCTTCCGTCTCGAGGATCAGCTTGTTCAGAAGGCGGAAGAGGGCCTGGTCGCCGCCGATGCGGATCTGCAGGAACAGATCGGTCAGGGCGGCGCCCTTGAGCATGCCCTGGGGGGTCTGCGGGTTCTTGAAGCGCTCCATGCCCGCTTCGGGCAGCGGGTTCACCGTGATGATCCGCGCGCCGTTCGCCTTCGCCTTCTCCAGGGCCGAGAGCATGCGCGGATGGTTCGTGCCCGGGTTCTGCCCGGCGACGATGATCAGGTCCGCCTTGTAGAGGTCCTCCAGGAGGACGCTGCCCTTGCCGATGCCGATCGTCTCGCTGAGCGCGGACCCCGACGACTCGTGGCACATGTTGGAGCAGTCCGGCAGATTGTTCGTACCGAACTCGCGGGCGAACAGCTGATAGAGGAACGCCGCTTCGTTACTGGTGCGGCCCGAGGTGTAGAAGAGGGCCTCGTCCGGCGAGCCGAGGGCGGTGAGTTCCTCCGCGACGATGTCGAAGGCCCGCTCCCAGGAGACCGGCGCGTAATACTCGGCGCCCTCCGCCAGATACATGGGGTGCGTGAGACGGCCCTGCTGCCCCAGCCAGTAGCCGCTGCGGGTCGCGAGGTCCGCCACCGTGTGCGCGGCGAAGAAGTCCGGCGTGACCCGGCGCAGCGTCGCCTCCTCGGCGACCGCCTTCGCGCCGTTCTCACAGAACTCCGCCTTGTGCCGGTGCTCCGGCTCCGGCCAGGCGCAGCCCGGGCAGTCGAAGCCCTCCTTCTGATTGACCCGCAGCAGCGTCAGCGCCGTACGCCGCACTCCCATCTGCTGCTGGGCGACGCGCAGCGTATGGCCGATGGCGGGCAGACCGGCCGCCGCATGCTTCGGCGCGGCGACCTGCGGCGCGTCCTGAACCGGGTCCCCCTGGGGCGGCTTGCCGGCCATCTCGGCCTCCTCATTCGAGCGCATGTGTGAGGTACGTCTTTGATCCTGCCACGCGCCGGTGACAACAACCGTGGCCGGGCCGCGGGGGCCGCGTTGTCAGTGGCTCGTGGCAGGATCGGGGTCGTGGCAGAAACAGCATCGAAGAAGACCGAGAAGACCTCCGCCGACGGGCGCCCGCGACTGATGCTCATGGACGGGCACTCGCTGGCGTACCGAGCGTTCTTCGCGCTGCCTGCGGAGAATTTCACGACGGCGACGGGACAGCCGACGAACGCGATCTACGGCTTCGCGTCGATGCTGGCCAACACCCTGCGCGACGAGGAGCCCACGCACTTCGCGGTGGCGTTCGACGTCTCCCGCAAGACCTGGCGCTCCGAGGAGTTCACGGACTACAAGGCGAACCGTTCCAAGACCCCCGACGAGTTCAAGGGACAGGTCGAGCTCATCTGCGAGCTGCTCGACGCCATGCACGCCGAGCGCTTCGCGGTCGACGGCTTCGAGGCGGACGACGTCATCGCCACACTCGCCACCCAGGCCGAGGCCGAGGGCTTCGAGGTGCTGATCGTCACCGGCGACCGCGACTCCTTCCAGCTGGTCTCCGAGCACACGACGGTGCTGTATCCGACGAAGGGCGTCTCCGAGCTGACGCGGTTCACCCCGGAGAAGGTCTTCGAGAAGTACGGGCTGACGCCGGCCCAGTACCCCGACTTCGCGGCTCTGCGCGGCGACCCGTCCGACAACCTGCCGGGCATCCCCGGCGTCGGCGAGAAGACAGCCGCGAAGTGGATCAACCAGTTCGGGTCGTTCGCCGAGCTGGTCGAGCGCGTCGAGGAGGTCAAGGGCAAAGCGGGACAGAACCTCCGCGACCACCTGGAGGCCGTCAAGCTCAACCGCCGGCTCACCGAGCTGGCGCGGCACATGGAGCTGCCCAGGACGGTGACCGATCTGGAGCGCGCCGCGTACGACCGCAAGGCCGTCGCGATGGTCCTGGACACCCTGGAGATCCGTAACCCCTCGCTGCGTGAGCGGCTGCTGGCCGTCGACCCCGGAGCCGACGAGACCGACACCTCACCGGTGATCGCCGAGGGCGTGCCACTGGACGGCGCGGTGCTCGGCGCGGGCGAGCTGAAGCCATGGCTCGACGCGCACGGCAAGGCGGTCCTCGGTGTCGCCACCGTCGACACCTGGTCGCTCGGCACGGGCGCGGTGGCCGAGGTCGCACTCGCCGCAGCAGCAGGAGCAGCCGCCTGGTTCGACCCGGCGCAGCTGGACGAGGCCGACGAGAACGCGTTCGCGCAGTGGCTCGCCGACCCGAACAAGCCCAAGGTTCTCCACAACGCCAAGGCCGCCATGCGCGTCTTCGCCGAGCACGGCTGGAGCATCGCCGGCGTCTCCATGGACACCGCGCTCGCCGCCTACCTCGTCAAGCCCGGACGCCGTTCCTTCGACCTGGACGCGCTGTCCCTGGAGTACCTCCACCGGGAGCTGGCGCCCGCCGCCGCTGCCGACGGGCAGCTCGCCTTCGGCGCCGACGAGAGCGCCGAGGCCGAGGCACTGATGGTGCAGGCCCGTGCCGTACTCGACCTTGGCGAAGCCTTCGGGGACAGGCTGAAGGAGGTCGGCGCGACCGATCTGCTGGGTGACATGGAGCTTCCGACCTCGACGCTGCTCGCCCGCATGGAGCGGCATGGCATCGCCGCGGACCGCACCCACCTCGAAGCCATGGAACAGTTGTTCGCGGGCGCCGTGCAGCAGGCCATAAAAGAGGCGCACGCGGCAGCCGGGCACGAGTTCAACCTGGGCTCGCCCAAGCAGCTCCAGGAAGTCCTCTTCGGTGAGCTGGCCCTGCCCAAGACCAAGCGTACGAAGACGGGTTACACCACGGACGCGGATGCCCTCGCCTGGCTGGCCACCCAGACCGACAACGAACTGCCGGTCATCATGCTCCGCCACCGCGAGCAGGCCAAGCTGCGGGTGACCGTCGAAGGCCTCATCAAGTCGATCGCCGTGGACGGCCGTATCCACACCACGTTCAACCAGACCGTCGCCGCCACCGGCCGCCTCTCCTCCACGGACCCCAATCTCCAGAACATCCCGGTGCGCACCGACGAGGGCCGCGCGATCCGCCGCGGCTTCGTGGTCGGCGAGGGCTTCGAGTCCCTCATGACCGCCGACTACAGCCAGATCGAGCTGCGCGTGATGGCCCACCTCTCCGAGGACGAGGGCCTCATCGAGGCATTCACCTCGGGCGAGGACCTGCACACGACGGTCGCCTCCCAGGTGTTCTCCGTGGAGCGCTCCGCGGTCGACGCGGAGATGCGGCGCAAGATCAAGGCGATGTCGTACGGCCTGGCGTACGGCCTGTCGGCCTTCGGCCTGTCCCAGCAGCTGAACATCGACGCGGGGGAGGCGCGGATGCTGATGGACACGTACTTCGAGCGCTTCGGTGGCGTCCGGGACTATCTGCGCCGGGCCGTGGACGAAGCGCGGGCCACGGGCTACACAGCGACGCTGTTCGGGCGCCGCCGCTACCTCCCCGACCTCAACAGCGACAACCGCCAGCGCCGCGAGGCGGCCGAACGGATGGCTCTGAACGCGCCCATCCAGGGCACCGCTGCCGACATCGTCAAGATCGCCATGCTGAACGTCGACCGGGCACTCACCGAAGCGAACCTCAAGTCCCGCCTCCTCCTCCAGGTCCACGACGAAATCGTCCTCGAAATCGCCCCCGGCGAGCGGGAGCAGACCGAGGCCCTCATCCGCCACGAAATGGCCAACGCGGTCCACCTGCGAGCCCCACTGGACGTCTCAGTCGGCTCGGGCAACGACTGGGAGTCGGCGGCGCATTAGCCTCCGGAGGGTTGGGGGTTGGGCGCCCTCAGGGGGTGCGTAGCTGTCGGTGGCCGCGCACAGCTGATGCGCGAACGGTTCGTGCCGCGTCCCGTAGGGGCGCGGGGCTGTGTCAATTTGCGGCTCCGCCGCGATGGGGGTCCCCCGCTCGAGCGCAGCCGAGAGTGGGGGAGCGTCCAGCCACTGACTACCCGCAGCGTTCTACCGACCTGGCCGCAATTCGCGCGGAGCGCGGCACGCGTGTCACTCGCGTGGCTCTCCAGCAGGGGCCCCCGCCCCGGCGTCCCCGGATGATGCGGGGCATGGGCCCTCACATACGGCACTGCCGCACCGCACTCGCGTCCGCGCTGCGCACACCGGTACCCGCCCTCGCGGCCGACGCCAGCACCGCCCGCATCCCCACCGGCGCAGAGAGCCTCGCTGCGCCCACCCGATGCGTCCACTGCTATTCCTCCCACACCCCCATCACCGTGACAGTGGCCGAAGAAACCACTCTGACCTGCGCGTTCGCTAACGCGCGGCAGTAAACGGCTCAACGAGGAGCCGGACGGCTCGCCTCCGTACGATCCGCTGCCGGGCTGGGAGCAACCCCAGCCGGACGCCACACCCTGGCCCCGAATCCGTACAGGAGCAGGCCGACGGCCAGCCCCGCCCCGGCCCCGAAGCACGCGGTGGGAATCAGCTCCCAGGGCTCCGCGCGAGACCCCCAGTAGGCCCACCACCGAGACGCCCGCTGCACCGCGGCCATCACCGCGCAGCCAGCGATCACCAGCCCGGCAAGCCACCGGTCCCGTACGGACAGCACCGGCACCCCCACGGGTTCCGCGGCGGGCCGTCGCCGCAGAGCGACCGCCACGAAGACCGCGATCACCACCGCCAGGACGGCCGAACCCCCGTACTGCAGGTACCAGTACAGCGGCGAGCCCGCGAGCTCCCTTCCCAGTACGGGAAAGACCCGCATCCCCCACCGGTCGAGATGGGTGAACGCGTCCAGCACGACATGCGTCAGCGCGCCGAGCACCGCGGACGCGTACCACCACAGCGCACCCGCCGGCCGGAACGGCGCGCGTGGCGCGCCACATCGCAGCAGAGCCGCCGTACGCCCCTGACAGCTCGGCGGCAGCAGTGCCACCAGCGGTTCGCGGAGCAGCAGCCAAACGCCCACAAGTAGCCAGGCGATGAGGACGTCGATCGTGAACACGCCGGTGAAGGAGTGTGTGAACTCGCCGAACTCCATCGCCTCCGGCAGCACACTCGCCACGTAATAGGTCAAGTCGGGCGCGAACGAACCCGCAACGAGCACTGCGGGGACCAGCGGGCCGCGGCCGGTTCCGTCCATGCGCATGACGGGCAGGACGGCCGCGGCATGGCTGAGAGTGAACGGCAACTGGGCTCCCCGCTGACGACGTTGACCGAACTCGCAGGCCCGCGCTTCCTTGATCGATGACGCCAGTATGCGGGACGAGCACCGCATGCTCCGGGCGCACGGGGGCAGCAGAAAATGGATCTGGCCAACCGGTGAATTCCGGGCGCGAACAGGTGTATGCGCGGCAGAAGTTGTCGTAGGGTCACCTGAGTTGCCGCGCTGGGGAGCGTGGCCGGCCGACAGGACGACGCGTACGGCGCGGGCAATCGATGGCGGGAGGGGTTCACGCGATGGCGGCGCAATTCGGCAGGAGGCTGGCCAAAGGGGCGGTGACGACCGCTGTGGCCGCGGCCGCGGTCGCGGCCCTGTCCGCGTCTCAGGCCCCGGGCGTGACCGATGGCCCGCAAGGCAGCCAGAACACCGGTTCGCAGCCCTCGACCGACGTCAGCCCCGAAGAGAGCGCGACCGGCAACTCCCCGTACTACACGGACCTCCCGCCGCTCAACAGTCCGACCCCCAGCCCGAGCACGACTCCCGGCAGCGGGGGCCCCATCGCCGCGGGCGACGCCGAGGCCGGCATTCCCGCGACCGTCCTCGACGCCTACAAGAAGGCCGAGGCGGCACTGCGCGAGTCCAAGCCCGGCTGCAACCTCCCCTGGGAACTCCTCGCCGCCATCGGCAAGGTCGAGTCCGGCCAGGCCCGCGGCGGCCGCGTCGATGCCGACGGCACCACGATCACCCCGATCCTCGGCCCTGTTCTCAACGGCAACGGCTTCGCGAACATCTCCGACACGGACGGCGGTTCCTTCGACGGGGACACGACGCACGACCGCGCCGTCGGCCCCATGCAGTTCATCCCCTCCACCTGGGCCTGGGCGGGCCGGGACGGCAACGGCGACGGCACGAAGAACCCCAACAACATCTACGACGCGGCCCTCGCCGCCGGCCACTACCTCTGCCGGCTGGACCGCGACATGACCGTCCAGAAGGAACTGAACCGCGCGATCCTCAGCTACAACCCGTCGACGGAATACCTGAACCTGGTCCTGTCGTGGCTCGAGTACTACCGCAAGGGCACCCACGAGGTGCCGGACGGCACAGGCACACTCCCCTCCGGCCGCAGCGACGACAACAACAGCGGCGCGGGCCGCAACTCGTCACCGACTCCTCCGGCCACATCGAGTCCGTCGAACCCCAACTCCAGGCCTGGCAGTGGCGGTTCCACCAGCCCCTCGCCTGGTAACGGCGACTCCAACACTCCGACGCCTCCCGGGTCCGGCAGCCCGAACCCGCCCAGCACGTCGCCTCCGAGCTGGCCCCCGACCTCTCCGTCTCCGTCTCCTTCGCCCACGGACACGGTGACCAGCCTCCAGAACGCGGGCACCGGCAAGCTCACCGCGACCGCCGGCGACCCCTTCACGGGGAAGATCGCCGCGCGTACCGAGACCAAGGCCGGCGAGGCCGTGCCGAAGGTCCGGGTCCGCTTCACGATCGTCGGCGACACGGACGCCACCTTCAGCGGCGGCGAGAGCGTCGCCACCGTCGTCACCAACAGCTCGGGCGTGGCCACCGCCCCCGCGCTCAAGGCCGGTGAGAAGACGGGCGGGTTCACGGTCCGCGCCACAGTCGTCGGCCGCAGCGTGCCCGCCCTCAACTTCGCGGCGACGGTCACCGCCCGCCAGGCCGACGCCCTCGCTCGCACCAGTGACACCGCGCTGACCTGCGCCCCGGGCGGCGAGTTCGCGGACCAGGTCGAGGTGAAGGCCACGTACAACGGCGCCGCCGCCGACGGTGTCGCGGCCACCGCCACGCTCGTCACGTCGGCGGACGACGCGACCGTGAACGACAAGGGCCCCTACTTCAAGGACGCCGACGGCACGACCGTACGCACCCTGAAGGGCCTCGAGATGGATGCGAACGGCCTGCTCAAGCTGCCCAAGCTGTACGCGGACGACACCACCGGCACGTTCCTGCTGCGCATCGCAACCACCGGCGGCGCGACGCTGACGGTCGAACTGAAGGTGGCGGCGGCGAGCGCCTCGCCGAGCCCTTCCGCTTCGTAGAGTCCCTCGATCAGCGGCGTTCCCTCCGTCCGGCCGACGGAGGGAACGCCGCTGTCTGTGTGTGCAACGTGTTCTCATCTTGGCCCTCCGTTGCTACGGTGCCCCAGCCCTGACGCTCCATCAGCTGACTGGGGAGGCCCCGAATGCGCGCCCTTATCGCCGCCGCGACCGGTCTCGCCGTCGCGCTCGCACTGGTCCTCACGATCACGGCCATCGGCTCACCGGCCGGGAAGACCTCACCGAAACCGCTGCTGACCACCATCCCCGAGCACCCGTAACCCCTAGGGAGGGCCGCCCAGATGCGCCGCAAGGCCAGCCTGATCCTCCTCGCCTTCGCCGTGTTCTGCACGGCGCTGTCCCCACTGCTGCGCTGGTACGCCTTCCCCCGCCTCGCCAAGATCCCGGCCCACCAGTACCAGGACATGGTCCTGGAGGCGAAGGATGCCACCCTCCTCGACTACGGAACCATGCAGTCCAGGAAAGTCGACAAGGTCAGCATCGTGCAGACCCTCAAGGGCAACGTCGAGGCGTCCGAGAAGATCGAGAAGACAGCGGGCCGCGACGTCGTCGTCTGGGACGGCCTGTCGTACGTTCAGGGCCCCGACGGCAAGATGGTCTCCAAGATCCCCGAGCGCTACATCTTCGACGCGCACACCCAGGAACCCGTCCACGCCACCGGTGAGATGGCCGACGGCGACCCCGTCAGGCGCGATGGCATCGAGTTCAAGTGGCCCTTCCTGACCGAGAAACGCAACTACGAGTACTTCGACGCGCAGGCCCGCGTCACCGCCCCCATTTACTACAAGGGCACGCAGAACTTCCGGGGCGTAAACGTTTACTACTTCGAGCAGACCATCCCCTGGACCAAAGTGCCCTTCCCCAAGGCCATGCCCGTCAAAGGCATCACTCCGGAGTCGGTCGCCAAGACGGGAACCACCCGCTGGTACACCACGGTCCGCAAGTTCTGGGTCGAACCCGCCACCGGAGCGCCCGTCTACGGCGAGGAGATCCACAAGGAGGAACTGCGCGGAGGCACGCTCCTGGGGGGCCGCGACAAGGTGACCGCGTTCTCCGGGCACGTCAAAATGCGCGAGGACTACATCGAGTCGACCGTCGACCTGGTCAAGTCCCAGCGCGTACTCATCATGTTGCTGACCTCATACCTGCCGTGGGGCTTCCTCATCCTGGGCGCCGGACTGCTGTCGCTGTCCCTGTATCTGGAGGCCCGCAGCCGCCGTCCCGCGGATCCTTCGCCCACTCAGACGCACGAACCGGAGCCCGTCAGCGCCTGAGTCGCGCGTTCGTGTGCCGGGTCGGCGCCGCCTTCGCGGGATCCTCGGGCCACGGATGCTTCGGATACCTGCCGCGCAACTCGGCCCGCACGCCCCGGTACCCGTCCCTCCAGAACGAGGCGAGGTCGGCGGTGACGGCGGCGGGCCGTCCAGCGGGCGACAGCAGATGCACGAGGACGGGCACACCGGCGACGGTCGGCGACTCCTCCAGGCCGAACATCTCCTGCAGCTTCACGGCGAGTACGGGCTGCTCGGGATCCGCGTAGTCGATTCGGATCCTGGACCCACTCGGCACCTCGATCCGCTCGGGCGCCAACTCCTCGAACCGCGCCGCCTCTCCGGAGGCCCACGGCAACAGCCGCCCGAGGGCCTGCCCGGCGTCGATCCGTTCCAGATCGGCCCGCCGCCGAGCCCGGCTCAGCTCGGGCTCCAGCCAGTCGTCCACGCGCGCGTGCAGGGTGTCGTCCGACACATCAGGCCAGGGAGCCCCCAGATGGTGACGCAGAAACGCGAGCCGCTGCCGCAGCACCTCGGTATCCCGCGACCACCGCAACAGCCTGAGCCCCTCCTCCCGCAACCCGTCAAGCAGCGCCTGTCGTACGAGCCCGGAGTCGGCGTCCTTGATCGGCCGCACCGCCAACTCCACGGCCCCCAGCCGCTCGACACGCCGTGCGACCACGTCCCCGCCCGCCCAGCGCACCTCCTCGCCCTCGCCATACAGCGCCCCGGCGGCCCGCCGCGCGGTCACCTCGTCCACCACGGCCCCGAGCCGCACACGCGCGTGCCCCGCCCCCACAGGCCGATCCGCGACGGCGACCGCGAGCCAGGGCGCTCCCCGCAACCCTGTCCCTCCGCCGAGCTCGGCCCTCGTACCGGACACCATGAGATACGACCCGCCCTGCGCCCGAGCAACCCGCTCGGGGAACGCGAGAGCGGAGACAAGGCCTACGACGTGGTCGTCGCCGGGGGTTTCCCGGGAGCCCGTGCCGGACTCGGCGGGTCCGGGCGCCGTCGCGGCACGGAGCCGCCGCGTCTCCGCCCTCCAGCGGAGCGCGTACGCGTCGCCGCCGCGCCGGGCGGTACGCCAAGCCGCGGCGAGGTCGTCGCCGTACTCGCGTGGTGGCTCCTCGCTCAGCAGGGCCACCACCTCGGCTGCCCGTTCGGCGCCGACCTCGGGTGCCGCGTCCAGCAGGGCGCGGGCGAGCCGGGGATGCAACCCCAGCCGGGACATGCTCACGCCCCGCTGCGTGGCCCGCCCCGCGGAGTCCACCGCTCCGATGGCCCTCAAGACCGTGCGTGCCGCGCTGAGCGCGCCACTCGGCGGCGGGTCCAGCAGCGAGAGTCCGGACGCGTCAGGATCGCCCCAGCACGCCGTCTGCAGGGCGAACGCCGTCAGGTCGGCCACCTTGATCTCAGGCGCGGGGAAACGCGGCAGACGGGCGTCCTCCGCCTCCGTCCAGCACCGGTACACCGCCCCGGGCGCCTCACGCCCGGCCCGCCCCGCACGCTGCCGTCCGGCCGCCTGTGACGCCCGTACGGTCGTCAGCGCGCTCAGCCCCCGCGCATGGTCGACACGCGGCTCCCGAGCCAGCCCGGCGTCCACGACGACTCGCACGCCGGGCACCGTGAGGGACGACTCGGCGACGGATGTCGCGAGCACCACGCGGCGTCGTACACCGGGCGAGAGCACCGCGTCCTGGACGGCCGCCGACGCCCGTCCGTGCACCTGAAGCACCTCGACGCCGCCCAGATCCCCCAACTGCCCGGCGACACGGGCGATTTCCCCGACGCCGGGCAGAAAGCACAGCACGTCCCCCTCGCGCTCGGACAGCGCCCGCCGCACCACCGAACCCACATGCGCAAGCAGCGCCGGATCCACCCGCATCCCGTGCGGAGGCCGCACCGGCCGCGCGGGCGGCGCCCACACCACCTCGACGGGGTGCGAGGCATCCTCCGAGGTGATCACGGGGGCATCGCCCAGCAGCCGCGCCCACCCCTGCGCATCCGTCGTCGCGGACGCGGCCACCAGCCGCAGCTCGGGACGGAGAGCGGACCGTACGTCCCACAGGAAGGCCGCCACCGTATCGGCGTCCAGATGCCGCTCATGGCACTCGTCGAGCACGACCACATCGACACCGGCCATCTCCTGGTCCCGCTGCAAGCGCTGCAACAGGACACCGGTCGTCACGACCTCCACGCGCGCGTGCCGGCCCACCACCCGCTCACCGCGCACCGTGTAGCCGACGCGCTCGCCGACCTTCTCACCGAGCAGCCACGCCATCCGCCGCGCGGCAGCGCGGGCAGCGATCCGCCGCGGCTCGGCGACCACGACACGACGTACGGCCGGACGATCCGCATCCGCGCCCGCGGCCGGGTCCAGCAGCCCGGCCAGCTCCAGCGGAACCAGCGTCGTCTTGCCCGTCCCCGGCGGCGCACACAGCACAGCCGTGCCATGCCCCTCAAGGGCGTCCCGCAAAGCGGGCACGACGGAACGAACGGGCAGCCGGTCCAGAGCGTCGGTACGGATCACGCCCCCAGTGTCGTACGACGGTCAAAACACCCCGCACGCGCGCGTGCCCGCAGCAACCGCACGCGCGCATGCCCCGCATCGCGCGCGTGTGCGCGCGCCCGTTCGGATATTCGTCTATCCGTCCCGCTCGTCCCGCTCGCACACGAAAATCGCCGATCCCGGGATCAGATTTCCGCGCAGCGGCGACCAGCCGCCCCACACCTGGCTGTTCCAGGAGGGCCATTCCGGCTCGACCAGGTCCACCAGCCGGAAGCCCGCCGCCACCACGTCCCGGACTCGGTCGCCGACCGTCCTGTGGTGCTCGACGTACACCGCGCGACCGTCTTCGTCCTGCTCCACATACGGCGTGCGGTCGAAGTACGAGGCGGACACGCTCAGACCCTCGGGCCCCGGCTCGTCGGGGAAGGCCCAGCGGATCGGGTGGGTGACGGAGAAGACGAACCGGCCGCCGGGCCGCAGCACGCGGCGTACCTCCCGAAGGACCCGCACCGGATCGGCGACGAACGGCAGCGCCCCGTACGCGGAGCACGCCAGGTCGAACGTGCCGTCACCGAAGGGCAGTGCCCCGGCGTCCGCCTCGACCAGAGCCACGCCCTTGGTGCCGATCCGCAGAGCGTGCTGAAGCTGCCGGTGCGAGAGGTCCAGAGCGACCGGGCGGGCCCCCTGAGCGGCCAGCCAGCGCGAACACTGCGCCGCACCCGCGCCGATCTCCAGGACGTTCTTGCCCGTCAGCTCCTCGGCCGGCCCCAGCAGCTCGGCCTCCACCTCGTCGAGCCCCTCGGGCCCCCACACGAAGCGGTCGTCACCGAGGAACGTGCCGTGCTCGACCTGATAGTCGTCCGCGTTCCGGTCCCACCAGCCACGGCTGGCGCGGGAACTCTCCGCGACCCCCGCCGGGCGTCGCGTCGCCTCCGGCTCCACGGGCCGGCGCTCTTCGGGCTCTTGGATGATCGGCTCCCTCGTATTAGTCTGCGGCCTCGGCCTGGCAGGCCGTCCGGTGGTGTCACGGAAGGGGCTGCTTGAGCCTGCGTGACTCCAGACGGCGTCTGGTATACGGCTCGGCCGCGAGTCGTCTTGTGCCGGGTATGCGGCGATCCGCCCCGGGTGTGCGCCTTCGCGCATTGACCCTGCCTGGCTGCCCCCGTATGCTACAAGTTGCGCTGCGGGCCTGCGCACCTCAGACGTAGCAGGCTGCGCTCGCATCTGTATGTATGTCCCCTCGGTTGTCGAGGCGCCACCGTTCATCGGATTTCGGCGCTTCCTTGGCTGTCCGGCTTCTGCAGAGCGAAACGGGCTCCCGGCGTGAGCAGTACCTACGACTTCAATGTCCGTACCGGAGCCCTTTCCCACATGACGAGCAGCACCGAGACCACCGCCACCACCCCGCAGGTTGCGGTCAACGACATCGGTAACGAGGAAGCCTTCCTCGCCGCGATCGACGAGACGATCAAGTACTTCAACGACGGCGACATCGTCGACGGCGTCATCGTGAAGGTCGACCGGGACGAGGTCCTGCTCGACATCGGTTACAAGACCGAAGGTGTCATCCCGAGCCGCGAGCTCTCGATCAAGCACGACGTCGATCCCAATGAGGTCGTCGCCGTCGGTGACGAGATCGAGGCCCTGGTCCTCCAGAAGGAGGACAAAGAAGGCCGCCTGATCCTCTCGAAGAAGCGTGCCCAGTACGAGCGCGCCTGGGGCACCATCGAGAAGATCAAGGAAGAGGACGGCATCGTCACCGGTACCGTCATCGAGGTCGTCAAGGGTGGTCTCATCCTCGACATCGGCCTCCGTGGCTTCCTTCCCGCCTCTCTCGTCGAGATGCGCCGCGTCCGCGACCTCCAGCCCTACGTGGGCAAGGAGCTCGAGGCGAAGATCATCGAGCTGGACAAGAACCGCAACAACGTGGTCCTGTCCCGCCGTGCCTGGCTGGAGCAGACCCAGTCCGAGGTCCGCCAGACGTTCCTCACGACCCTCCAGAAGGGTCAGGTCCGTTCCGGTGTGGTCTCCTCGATCGTCAACTTCGGTGCCTTCGTGGACCTGGGTGGCGTCGACGGTCTGGTCCACGTCTCCGAGCTGTCCTGGAAGCACATCGACCACCCCTCCGAGGTCGTCGAGGTCGGCCAGGAGGTCACGGTCGAGGTCCTCGACGTCGACATGGACCGCGAGCGCGTCTCCCTGTCGCTGAAGGCGACCCAGGAAGACCCGTGGCAGCAGTTCGCCCGCACCCACCAGATCGGCCAGGTCGTGCCCGGCAAGGTCACGAAGCTGGTTCCGTTCGGTGCGTTCGTCCGCGTGGACGAGGGCATCGAGGGTCTGGTCCACATCTCCGAGCTGGCCGAGCGCCACGTGGAGATCCCGGAGCAGGTCGTCCAGGTCAACGACGAGATCTTCGTCAAGGTCATCGACATCGACCTCGAGCGCCGTCGCATCAGCCTCTCGCTGAAGCAGGCCAACGAGTCCTTCGGTGCCGACCCGGCCTCGGTCGAGTTCGACCCGACGCTGTACGGCATGGCCGCGTCGTACGACGACCAGGGCAACTACATCTACCCCGAGGGCTTCGACCCCGAGACCAACGACTGGCTCGAGGGTTACGAGAAGCAGCGCGAGGAGTGGGAGCGCCAGTACGCCGAGGCGCAGCAGCGCTTCGAGCAGCACCAGGCGCAGGTCATCAAGTCCCGCGAGGCGGACGCCCAGGCCGAGGCCGAGGGCGCTGCCGGCGGCGGCACCCCGGGTGCGGCTCCGGCTGCCTCCGGTGGTGGCGGCGGTTCGTACTCCTCGGAGTCGGACGACAATTCCGGCGCCCTGGCATCGGACGAGGCCCTGGCCGCTCTCCGCGAGAAGCTGGCCGGCGGCCAGAGCTGATCGCTGGCGCAGGCCTGAGCAGGTAACCAGGTAACTGGGCCCGCACCCCTGTTGGGGGTGCGGGCCCAGTGCTTTTGCGTGAGGAAGCCGGTAAGAGGGGCAGGAAGGGGGCGTGCTCGGGAATGCCCGCGTTCCAGGGCTCGTTGTGCAGTATGAACACAAGGAGGAGCGGTCACAGTGCTTGATCCGCAGGGTTTGTACGCATGGGAGCCGAAGGGCCTGGCCGTCGTCGACATGGCACTCGCCCAGGAGTCGGCGGGCCTTGTCATGCTCTACCACTTCGACGGATACATCGACGCGGGCGAGACCGGCGACCAGATCGTCGACCGGCTCCTCGGCTCGCTGCCCCACCAGGTCGTCGCCCGTTTCGACCACGACCGGCTCGTGGACTACCGCGCCCGTCGGCCGTTGCTGACGTTCAAGCGCGACCGCTGGACCGACTTCGAGGAGCCCACGCTCGACGTCCGGCTCGTCCAGGACGCGACAGGTGCCCCCTTCCTGCTCCTCTCCGGCCCGGAGCCGGACGTCGAGTGGGAGCGCTTCGCCGCGGCCGTCCAGCAGATCGTGGAGCGGCTCGGCGTCCGCCTGGCCGTGAACTTCCACGGCATCCCCATGGGTGTCCCGCACACCCGTCCCGTGGGCCTCACCCCGCACGGCAACCGCAACGAACTGGTACCCGGCCACACCAGCCCCTTCGACGAGGCCCAGGTCCCCGGCAGCGCCGAGTCGCTTGTCGAGTACCGCCTCATGGAGGCCGGACACGACGTCCTGGGTGTCGCCGCGCACGTGCCGCACTACATCGCACGTTCCCCGTACCCGGACGCCTCGCTGACCGTACTGGAGGCGATCACCGCCGCGACCGGCCTGGTCCTGCCGGGTATCGCACACGCCCTGCGCACCGACGCGCACCGCACCCAGACCGAGATCGACCGGCAGATCCAGGAGGGCGACGAGGAACTCGTCGCCCTCGTCCAGGGCCTTGAGCACCAGTACGACGCCGCCGCGGGCGCCGAGACACGGGGCAACATGCTCGCCGAGCCCCTGGACATCCCGTCGGCGGACGAGATCGGGCTCGAGTTCGAGCGGTTCCTGGCCGAGCGGGAAGGCGACGCGTAGCGCAGCGGGGAGGCCCGACGAGGCCTGTCGATGGCGATGTCAGAGGCAGGTCCTAAGCTTTCGAGCATGCTGACAGTGGGCCTGACCGGCGGGATCGGCGCCGGCAAGAGCGAGGTGTCGCGGCTGCTCGTGGAGTGCGGCGCCGTGCTGATCGACGCCGACAAGATCGCGCGGGAGGTCGTCGAACGCGGAACTCCCGGTCTCGCAGCGGTCGTCGACGCCTTCGGAGAGGACATACTCACCCCGGACGGCAGCCTCGACCGGCCCAAGCTGGGCTCGATCGTCTTCACGGACCCGGACAAGCTCGCCCTGCTGAACTCGATCGTGCACCCTCTCGTGGGCGCCCGATCCCGCGAGCTCGAGTCCGCCGCCGCCCAGGACGCCGTCATCGTGCACGACGTGCCTCTGCTCGCCGAGAACGGCCTCGCGCCGCTGTACGACGTCGTGGTGGTCGTCGACGCCGCCCCCGAGACCCAGCTCGACCGGCTCATACGGCTGCGCGGCATGACCGAGGAGGACGCCCGCGCCCGCATGGCTGCCCAGGCCACCCGGGACAAGCGGCTGCAAACAGCGGACATCGTGATCGACAACGACGTACCGCTGGAGCAGCTGGAGCGGCGCGTACGGGAGGTGTGGGCGGATCTTGTGCGGCGGGCACAGCAGAAAACGGCCGCAGAAAACGACCTTGGAATAGTGGGCCCCGTCCGGGGCGTTGACGCGGGGCAGCGAGGGAAGGAGTGAGGCGTGCCTGAGTTCAGTGGTTCCACCGGACCTACTCCGGAGACGCATGTCATCGACTTCCGCGCCGCCGAGCAGTTGCTGGCCGCGCGTGATCCGCGAGGCGCGGTGAAGCTGCTCGACAACGTCATCGCCGCGCACCCGGAGAACACGGCGGCGCGGCTGCTGCGCGCGCGTGCTTTCTTCGCGGCAGCTCAACTGCGGCCCGCCGAGCTGGAGTTCACGGTCGTGCTGGAGCGCGAGCCGGACAACGCGTTCGCGCACTTCGCGCTGGCCCGTACGTACGAGCGCTCGGGTCGGCCCGAGCAGGCCATACGCCACTTCCGGCTCGCGGCGGCGCTGGATCCACAGCCGGAGTATGTGGCGGCGGCCCGGTTCGACTCCTGACGGAGCGAGCGCTCCGCTGGGTAGGGCTGTTTCGAAGATGCGGTTCGTTGTGGCTGGTCGCGCCACGCGGCGGAGCCGCACATTGATACAGCCCCCGCCCTTGAGGGGCGCGGCACGGCACCGGAGTTCGTCAAGTCGCTCAACGTCGCTGGTTCGGCGGTCGGTAGGGCGGGATGTCGGGGCCCGGCTGGTAGTGGGGGCCCTGGCGGATGTGGCGGAGGATCATCGCCAGGTCGGCGGTGATGATCAGCCATAGCACCCCGCAGGCGATTGCCCAGCCGGGCCGCCCGGCGAGGGCGAAGGCCGCGGTTCCCGCGCTCGCCCAGACCAGACCCCACACGCTGAGCCACATGCGCGCTCGCAGCGCACTGCGCGCAGTCGTCGGTTCACTACCCGTACGCATCCGGATCACTGCTCCTACTCGGAAACGTACTCTTCGTGGTGCACGTTCACCAAAAGGGCGGACGAACGGGGGAGCGGCTGTGCTGCTGGAGGAGCTGCGGGCCGACGAGAGGCTCGCGGAATGGTTGAGGGATCTCGAGAGCGAGGCCGTCCCGCGCGTTGAGGCCGTGCTTCCGGACGCGGTCGCGCTGCCGGACGTACTCCTCGATCTGTCCGTGCCGCACGAGTGCGTCAATGAACTCGTCGCGCAGCGGGATCGGTTGGCGGCGGATCCGGAGGCGATGACGCTGCTGCGCCGGTGCGTCGGCCGGTTCGTACGTGACATGGGGGAGATCGGCAAAGGGTGGGAACCGCCGGCCTTCCCGGCTGCCACGGGGCCGCTCGGCCGCAGCTTCCACGTGTTCGTGTACGTCGCCGCTTTGCCGTACGTACGTGCGTACCACCGGGAACGGGGCATTCCGGAGGCCGTGTCCCGGCGCAGCCTCGCCGATCTGGGGCGGCATATGGCCGTGCACCGGCGGCGGCTCGGTACCTGCGGTCTCCCGGTGCCGTGGTGGCTCGCTCTGCACTTTCACGGGGAGCTGTACCAACTGGGGCGGCTTCAGTTCCAGCGCGCTCGGCTCGGCGGGCGTACGGGGCAGGCGGCTGCCGCCGCGGGCCTCGACACCGGCACCGGCGACCTCTGCTTGAGCCTGCACATCGCCGACTTCCGTGGGCCCCTGTCACCGCGCGCATGTGACCAATCACTCGACCTGGCACGGGAGTTCTTCGCCCGCCACTACCCGGACGAGCGGTACGGGGTGGCGGTCTGCCACTCCTGGCTGCTCGACCCGCAGTTGAAGCGGTATCTGCCGGCGGACTCCAACATCGTCCGCTTCCAGGAGCGGTTTCAGCTCGCGTACGAGGAGACGAAAGCGGACGACATGAGCGCGGTGGGCTTCGTCTTCGGTGATCCGGACCTGCCGGTGGAGGGACTGCCCCGGCGTACGAGTGTGGAGCGGGCGGTCGGGGATCATCTGCGGGCGGGCGGTCACTGGTACGGCGGGCATGGCTGGTTCGCGCTGTAACTCGAACGGGTGAACCAGTGTGGAGGGGGAACGGGGCGGCGGGCACGGGCCGTTTGACGGGTATGACGATCGAGATGCGTGCGGGATACGAGGGGACAGGGCCCGGAGCGATTACGCCGGACGGCTGTGCGGTGGAGCTGTATGCGCGGCTGCCCGTCCGGGACGAGCCGGACATCATCGGCGCTGCCGTGCCCGCGGGGGTGCACATCCTCGAACTGGGCTGCGGGGTGGGGCGGATGACGCATCCCCTTCAGGAGCGGGGGTTCACGGTCACGGCGGTGGACGAGTCGGCGGAGATGCTGGAGCGGGTGCATGGGGCGCGCACGATATGCAGTCCCATCGAGACGCTCTCCCTGGGGGAGAAGTTCGACGTGGTGATGCTCGCGTCGTTCCTGGTGCACGCCGGCGACATAGAGGTGCGGCGCGGGATGCTGGACGTGTGCCGGAGTCATGTCGCGGACGACGGGTGTGTGTTGATCCAGCGCGAGGGGGAGGACTACCACACGAATCTGCCGCGCGAGCGCAGGGATCCGAGCGGGTTCACGGTGCGGATGCTGTCCGCGGATCCGGTCGGGGACGGGGTGAACTCGGTGCGCGCGGAGTATGTCTTCCCGGACGCGATATGGAGCCAGACGTTTCTTGCACGGCCGCTCACGAAGGAGCAGTTCGAGGAGGCGCTGGCGGAGGCGGGGCTGAAGGTCGACCGGTATCTGACGGAGGACGGGGTATGGGTGCGGGCGGTTCCGGTGGGGGCATGAGCTTGGATCGACGGGGGGCGCGAGCTTGCGTCGACCGGAGGCAGGCAGCGGCCGGTGGACGGCGTGAGCTTGGGGTGGCTGGCGGTGAGTTTCGCGGTGCGGCGGAGAACTCTGGTTGCGGAGCGATGAGTTTCGCAGGGCGTGTCGGTCTATCTCTCTGACAGCAACGCGAACCGCCTCACACAGGAGAGCCTCATGTCCGAGACCGCCGCCTCTGCCGCCTCCGTACCGTCCGGCACTGTCGTCGCCGAATCCGCGACCGCTCGTGGCCGCCGCGCCCGTATCGCCCTGCGTGGCCTTCAAGTTGCGCTCGCCCTGATGTTCGGCTTTGCGAGCGCGCTGCCCAAGCTGATCGGGCATGAGTCGGCCGTCGAGTCCTTCGACAAGATCGGCTGGGGTGGGGCGGGCATGTACAGCATCGGCGTGCTCGAACTGCTCGGTGCCATCGCCCTGTTGATCCCGCTGTTGTCGTCGGTGGCGGCGGTTTCGCTGAGCGCGCTGATGGTGGGCGCCTTCATCACGCAACTCGCCGTCTTCGACGGCCAGTACGCCGCGACTCCGCTCATCCTGATAGTCCCGCTCGCCCTGATCGCCTACGCCCGCCGGAGTCACAACGCCGAGTTGCTGCAGCTCATACGACGGCGGTCATGACCCCCGGAGTCGGACGGCGCCCGGCGAGGAGGAGGGGACCGCGCGGGGCGCTCCGCTGGGGATGGGGTTCGGAGCTGCGGGCTCCGTTGTGGCTGGTCGCTCCCCCCACTCCAGGTTTCGCTCGAGCGGGGGGACCCCATGAGCCAGGGGACCCCCATCGCGGCGGAACCGCATATGTCACAGCCCCGCGCCCCTCAAGGGGGGGCGCTAGCCGGACTTCGGCAAGTCAAGTCCGGTTAGCGCGCCCACCCTGCGGTGCCGCGCTGGACCGCCTCGCCAGCGGCATCCGGATGCCTGCGCCGGGCAGGGTGATCAACGTGGGTCGGCGCCGGCTCCGGGGCCGGGGCCCGTGGCGGGGCCAGGCCCCGCCAACCCGCGTAGGCGTTCCAGTTCGCGGCGGTCGCGTTTGGTGGGGCGGCCGGTGCCTCGGTCGCGGATGCCTGCGGGAGCGATCGCCTCGCGGGGTGGGGGTGGCGGGGAGTTGTCGATGTAGCACTCGGCGGCTACCGGGGCCCCGACTCGTTTACGGATCAGGCGCTTTACGACGACGATCCGTTCGCGGCCGCCGTGGCGCAGACGGACCTCGTCGCCGACACGGAGGGCGTGCGCGGGCTTGACGCGTTCGCCGTTCACGCGGACGTGGCCGCCGCGACAGGCGGTGGCGCCCATCGAGCGGGTCTTGACGAGACGTACGGACCAGATCCAGCTGTCGACGCGGACGGTCTCACCGTTCGCGGGGGCGGCGGCCTTCGCGGCGGCCACCGCCTCGGCCGAGCCGGCTGCGTGCTCGCCCGCGCCGTCCGTGCCGTTCCTCTGAGTCCCTGAAGCCATGCTTCGACCTTAGTCCTCGGGAAGCGGGTAGTCGGAGCCGTTTTCCACCCCGCCGCACACCGGCATCCCGGGCATGCATTCCAGGCATACCGTTGTGGGCATGGACAACAGCCTGGCCGAGCTGGACGCACGAGTCTCCGGCTGCCGGGCCTGCCCGCGGCTGGTCGACTGGCGCGAGGAGGTGGCCCGTACAAAACGCGCCGCCTTCGCGGACTGGACGTACTGGGGCCGCCCGGTGCCGGGCTTCGGACCACCGGACGCCTCGCTCCTCGTCATCGGGCTCGCCCCCGCGGCGCACGGCGGGAACCGGACCGGGCGGATGTTCACCGGGGACCGTTCCGGGGACGTGCTGTATGCGGCGTTGCACGAGGTGGGGCTGGCGTCGCAGCCCACGTCCCTGAGCGTGGACGACGGGCTGACCCTGTTCGGCGTGCGTGTCACCTCACCCGTGCACTGCGCGCCGCCCGACAACAAGCCGACGCCCTGGGAGCGCGACACCTGCCGCCCCTGGCTGGTGACCGAGCTCAAGCTGCTGAGGCCCACCCTCCGGGCGGTCGTCGTGCTCGGGGCCTTCGGGTGGCAGGCCGCGCTGCCCGCGTTCGCCGAGGCGGGCTGGACGGTGCCCCGACCCCGGCCGGCCTTCTCCCACGGCGCGCGGATCGCACTGGAGAGCCCGACGAACAACCCGCTGGAACTCTTCGGCTGCTTCCACGTCAGCCAGCGCAACACCTTCACCAGGCGCCTCACCCCCGAAATGCTGCGGGATGTGCTGCGCACCGCGGCGGAGGCGGCAGGGCTTCCGACCAGGCCGTATGCGGGCTAGGGTCGCTCGATGCCCCTTTATCCGGAGATCGATCCGTACGACCACGGCATGCTCGACGTCGGCGACGGCAACCACGTCTACTGGGAGGTGTGCGGCAATCCGCGCGGGAAGCCCGCGGTGGTGCTGCACGGCGGGCCCGGTTCCGGGAGCGGTCCCTTCTTCCGGCAGTACTTCGACCCGGCCGCCTACCGCCTCGTCCTCCTCGACCAGCGCGGCTGCGGACGCTCGACGCCGCACGCGAGCGCGTACGACACGGACATGAGCGTCAACACGACGGCGCACCTCATCGCCGACCTTGAGCTGCTGCGGCGGCACCTGGGGATCGAGCGATGGCTGGTCTGGGGCGTGTCGTGGGGGTCGGTGCTCGGGTTGCGGTACGCGCAGACGCACCCCGGCGCCGTCTCCGAGCTGGTGCTGACGGCCGTCGCGACCGGGGCCAACCGTGAAACGGCCCTGCTGACCAGGGGGCTCGGGCAGTTCTTCCCCGATGCCTTCGAGCGGTTCCTCGCCGAGCTGCCCGAGGATGGGCGGGAGGGGAATCTGGCGGCGGCGTACAACCGGTTGATCGAATCGCCCGACCCCGAGGTTCGGGCGCGGGCGGCACGGGCCTGGACCGACTGGGAGACGGCCATGGCGACCGCCCCGCCTCGTTCGATCCCCCGGTACGAGAATCCGGTGTTCCGCATGGGCTTCGCCCGCACGGTCACGCACTACTGGGGCAACGACTGCTTCCTAGGCGAGGGCAACGAGGAGGGAGTGGTCCTCCGCGACGCCCCTCTCCTCAAGGACATCCCCGGCACCCTCGTCCAGGGGAGCCTCGACCCCGGCAACCTCCTCGGCACGGTCTGGCGCCTCCACCACGCCTGGCCCGGAAGCGAACTGATCCTGATCGACGACGTCGGCCACAACGCGGGAGCGGCGGACGTCGTAGACGTGCTGGTCGCGGCGACGGACCGGTACGCGGCAGCCCGCTGAGGCCACCGCGCACCGCCCCGTTCACCCATGTCCTCCCGCATGTCCCTCTACATGGCCTCCGGAGCCGGCCTCGGCGTCGCCGAAGAGCTGCCGCACCGTCGACCGGTAGTTGGCCTGGACGTGTGCGAGGGCGTGGGCGCGGGCGCGTTCCGGGTCGCCGGAGGCGATGGCGGCGTACAACTCGCGGTGTTCCACGAGGAGTTGGGGCCATTCCTCGTTCTGGTGGGTGAGCCAGCGTACGCGGCCGGCGACCGGTTCCATGACCGAGATGAGCAGGCCGTTGTCGGCCATCGACAGGATGCGGTCGTGGAAGCGGGTGTTGATCTCGGGGATCGCCTCCGCGTCCTCGGCCCGGGTCGCGGTGGCCGCGCGGTCGAGGAGTTCCTCCAGCTCGGCGAGGTCGGCCCGGGTCGCGCGCTGGGCCGCGAGCCCGGTGGCGTACACCTCCAGGGCCTCGCGGAGCTCGAAGAGTTCCTTGACGTCCGTCGGGGTCAGCGGGCGTACGACGGTGCGGCGCGGGGTCTCGAAGTGGACGAAACCCTCGGTGACCAGGGCGCGGATCGCCTCGCGGACCGGGACGCGGGAGACCCCGAAGCGGTCGGCCAGCTCGCGCTCGACCAGCCGGTCGCGGGGCCGCAGGCGCCCAGTGATGATCTCCTGCCGCAGCGTGGCGAGGACTCGCTCACGCACCGCCCCCAGCGGTTCCACCGTTGTCATGGATCCATCTTCGCCGAACCGGGGGCTGTTTTACCGAGCTGTAACCGTACGGACATTGCCGAGTGCCATTGACGGCGGGACCATAACGCAAGTTTGGTATACCAAAACACGAGCGATCACCCTCCGCTCACGAACGCGAGCGACCACCCCTCCGCTCACGCTCGTCCCCGTCCCCATCCCCATTCCCATCCCGCTCCCCAATCCCCCGCTCCCCGCCCTCCGTCCCTCCCCCTGGAGGCCCCGTGTCCCTCGCCGATCCGGCCGCAGCCCAGAGCGCCACCGAGTTCGTCCCCGATCCCAGGCTCACCAACGAAGACCTCGCGCCCGCGAAGAAGCGCAACTGGAAGGTCTTCGACCTCTTCGCCATGTGGATGTCCGACGTCCACAACCTCGGCAACTACACATTCGCGGCGGGCCTGCTGGTCCTCGGTATGAACGTGTGGCAGGTCTTCACGTCCCTGCTCGTCGGCTTCGTGATCATCTACATCGGCATGAACTGGATGGGGAAGATCGGGCAGCGCCACGGCGTGCCCTTCCCGGTCGTCAGCCGCATCAGCTTCGGCGTCTGGGGCGCCAACATCCCTGCCCTGATCAGGGCCGTCATCGCGATCATGTGGTACGGAATCCAGACCTACCTGGCCTCCGTCGCCGTCAACGTCATGCTGCTCGCGGCCTGGCCCGGACTGGAGTCCTGGACGCACAGCGACTTCCTGGGCCTGCACGCGCTCGGCTGGATCTCCTTCCTCGCCCTCTGGATCCTCCAGGCGCTGATCATCAGTCAGGGCATGGAGTCCGTGCGCAAGTTCCAGGACTTCTGCGGTCCGGCGATCTGGGTCGTGATGATCGCGCTCGCCGTGTGGATCCTCGCCAAGGCCGGCTGGACCATCTCGCTCACCGACACCCCGCACCCGGTCTCCACGGGTGAGCAGTGGCGGCAGTGGTTCGGCGCGATCGGGCTCATCCTCGCCACGTACGGCACGCTGATGCTCAACTTCTGCGACTTCTCACGCTTCGCGCCCAGCTACAAGACCGTCAAGCGCGGCAATTTCTGGGGCCTGCCCATCAACTCGACGGCCTTCGTCGTCGTGTCGGTCATCGTCACGGCCGGATCGCTCGAGGTGTTCGGCGAGGCCATCACCGACCCGGCGGAACTCGTCGCCAAGGTCGGCAACACCTGGGTACTGGTACTGGCCGCGCTCACCTTCGCCATCGCCACCATGGGCGTCAACATCGTCGCCAACTTCGTCTCACCGGCGTACGACCTGGCGAACGTCTGGCCGCAGAAGATCACCTTCAAGGTCGGCGGCATGATCAGCACGGTGGCCGCGCTGGTCGTGACCCCGTGGAACCTCTTCTCCAACCCCACGGTCGTCCAGTACTTCCTCGGCGGCCTCGGCGCCTTCCTGGGCCCGCTGTTCGGTGTGATCATGCTCGACTACTTCTGGGTCAAGCGCGGCCGTATCGACGTCGACGCGCTCTTCAACGCCACACCCGGGTCCCGCTACTACTACCGCAAGGGCGTCAACCCCAAGGCTTTGTGGGCGTTCCTGCCCGCGGCGGCGGTGTCGGCCGTGCTCGCGCTGGTGAAGGACTTCGGCGCGGTTGCTCCGTACTCGTGGTTCATCGGGACGGCGATGGCCGCCGGGCTGTACGCCCTGCTCTGCCGCCCCGAGCGTGCGGCCGGCGAAGCCGCTGCCTCCGAGCCCGCCACTGTGGAGGGCTGAACGTGCGGATCGTCGTCACCAACTGCAATACGACGCAGGAGATGACCGCGGAGATCGTACGAGGTGCCCGGGCCGCCGCAGGCCCGGGCACCACCGTGACCGGTCTGACCCCCGCGTGGGGGCCCCAGTCCGTGGAGGGCTGGCTCGACAGCTACCTCTCGGCGGCTGCCGTCCTCGACACCCTGCGGACGTACGGCGAGCCGTACGACGCCGTCGTCATGGCGGGGTTCGGGGAGCACGGGCGTGAGGGCGTACGGGAACTCGTGGACGTGCCCGTCGTCGACATCACCGAGGCCGCGGCCCATCTCGCCTGCCTGCTCGGCCGACGGTACGGCGTCGTCACCACGCTGGAGCGCTCGCGCGGACAGATCGAGGACAGCCTGCACGCGGCCGGGGTCGCCCAGAACTGCGCCGCCGTCGTGGGTACGGGCCTCGGCGTCCTCGACCTCGGCGACTCCCTCCGCACACAGGAGGCCTTCGTGACCGCCGCCGAACGGGCCCGCGACGCCGGCGCGGAGGTACTGGTGCTCGGCTGCGCCGGGATGACGGGACTCCAGCGGGTGGTCGGCGACAAGCTGGGGCTGCCGGTCGTCGACGGAGTGGCCGCTGCCGTGAAGCTCGCCGAGTCGCTGGTGAGCCTGGGTCTGACGACGAGCCGCGCCGGGAGTTACGCGAAGCCGTTGCCGAAGAGGCGGAGTTGGGGGCCGACAGACGTTCCCTAAGGGGTGGCGCCGGGCTCTGGCTCGGGTACGACGGCCGTCGCCGTGATCTCCACGAGCTGCCCCGGGTAGCCGAGGCAGGCGACCCCGAGGAGGGTCGACGCGTGTGGGCCGGCGCTGAGCCCGGAGGCCTCGACGACGTCCCAGACCTCCGAGAGCACGGCGGGGTCGCTCGTCACGACGTACACGTCGGTGTACGCGACATGCGCCAAGTCGCTGCCGACAGCGTGCAGTTGCTCGCCCAGATTGGCGATGACCTGCTCGGTCTGCCGTACGGGGTCCCCCTCGCCGACGAGCTTTCCGCCGGCGTCGAGGGGGACGGCCCCGGCGAGGAACGCGAGGCGCGTGCCCGCTTCGACCACGGAGGCGTGGGAGTAGGCCGGGGGCGGGAAGAGGGTGGGGACGGTGACACGCTTGAGCATGGGGTCTCCCGGGTTCGGCGGGGTCTCGTCAAGCGGTGACTTCCGGTGGCTTGGCTTGGCTTGGCTTGGCTTGGCTTCCGGCGACTTGACGAGAGATGGCCTGCCGATCGTGCGGGTGGCGGTGCCGGTCGCGCATCCGAGTATTCGGACGGGAGACGGGGCAGGACGGGGCGGACAGCGGCCCCGTCCCGTCCTGCCTCGCCCCGTCTCGCGAGACGAGCCGGACCTACCGCGGAGTAGGTCAACTCCGGCCAATTTTCCGGGGGGTGGCGGCCGAAACGCTATCCGGGAACCGTATGATCCCTTGCGTCTTCAAGCACGGCTGGCGCGCGGGGCCCGTCTGCCCCTGTAGCCGTCAGGAACGACCACGGAACCCTGTAAGGATCCCCCCGATGACTGTTCCCCCCACTTCTCATCGCCCCAAATCCCGCGTCACCAGGCGTGGCCTCATCGGTGCCGCCGGTGCGGTCGCGGCAGGCGCGGCGATCACCCCCGCCGTGATGGCGACCACCAACTCCGAGTCCACCGACGCGGACGCCACGACCAACGCCGACACCACCGCCGTCGAACCCGGTACGACATCGCAGAACTTCCCCAAGACCCGCACCAAGGCGGCCACCGGCGAAGCCCACGTCGAGGCCGCCTTTCCCATCGCCTACGTGGGCCTGACCTGGGCAGGCACGCGCGAAGCCGCCGGTGGTGGCATCCGGCTGACCGACGCCGACGGCAGCCAGGGTGCCTGGAAAGACCTGAGCGCGAACGGCTGTTCGGACAGCAACGGCGGTGTCCTGCTCGTCTCCGCAGGGCAGGCCTCCGGTTACGAGCTGAAGGCCCCGGACGGCGCAACCGACCTGCGGTCCCTTGCCATCGACACCAAGCAGGGCCCGGCGCGCAAGGTGGCCGTTCCGCAGGACACGACCCGGGTGCGCGGCATCGCCTACCTGACGCGCGCGGCCTGGGGCGCGGACGAATCGCTGCGCTTCAAGCCGGACGGCACGGAGAACACGCCGACCGCGTACTACCCGTTCCAGACCCTCACGGTCCACCACACCGCCACCGTCAACGCCGACCCTGACCCGGCCGCCACGGTGCGAGCGATCTACGAGCTCCACGCCGTCACCAACGACTGGGGCGACATCGGCTACCACTTCCTCATCGACGAGGAGGGCACCATCTACGAGGGCCGTTTCTCAGGCGACGACGGCATCCCGGCCCACGACGGCGACGGCAACCTCGTCACCGCCTTCCACGCCGCCGGCTTCAACTCCGGCAACCTCGGCATCGCCCTCCTCGGCACCCTGACCACCCAGGGCCCGACCGAAGCCGCCCGCGAGGCGCTCACCCGCCTGACCCGTGTCCTCGTCCGCTTCCACGGAGTCGACCCCAAGGCCCAGGTCACGTACACCAACCCGATCAACGGCACCACCAGGGACGTACCGGAAATCAGCGGTCACCGCGACTGGATGGAGACCGAGTGCCCCGGCCAGGTGATGTACGACGAACTGGCCGCCCTGCGCGACGCGGTAGCCGCCGGTCGCTGACCCCTCCGGGGACTCCCGGGGGGACGGGGGCCTGAAGCCCAGCCCGACCAGCACGTCCAGCACGTCCAGCACGTCCAGCACGTCCAGCACGTCCAGCACGTTCAGGGGATGCCCGGCCGAACGAGCCGGGCATCCCCTGGCGGCTGACGGAGAGCTGCCAGTCCGCGAGGCTGTCAGTCCGCGAGGCTGTCAGTCGGAGGGATTACGGTGGAGGCTCCGCATCACGCGCATTGCGTACGGCGATGAAGGGGGCCCCATGGACGCGGAGTTGACGGCACTGGCGGCGGCCGGAGCGACGGCGCTCGTCCAGCAGATGGTGACCGACGGCTGGGGGAACGTCCGGGACCGCGTCGTCGCCTTCTTCTCCCGAGGGAGGGACGAGGAGGTCGTCGAGGGGGAGTTGGAGGAGTCGCGAGCGGAGCTGGTAGCCGCGCGGGACACCGAGGACGAGGACGCCGCGGCCGACGTACAGGCCTCGTGGCGCAGCCGACTGAGGCGTACGTTGCGGGAGGACCCGGCAGCGGCTGCCGAACTCCGCGCACTGCTCGACGAGTTGGCCCCTCAGCCGGCCGCACCGCAGCACAGCACCACTGTCCACAACACGCACAACACCATCAACGGCGGCGTACACCACGGCATGGTGATCCAGGCGCACACGATCGGCGAACACCCGCACCGCCGCCCGTAGTACGCGCAGTACCCGCAGTACCCCTCGTGACCTCCGAGGAGTGATCCCAGTGAACGACTCCGCCTTCCTCGACCACGTCGCCGACCGCCTGGCAGCCCTCCCCGCCGTCCAGGCGGTGACCCTCGGCGGCTCCCGGGCCCAGGGAACCCACCGCCCGGACAGCGACTGGGATGTGGCGGTGTACTACCGCGGCGCCTTCAACCCCGAGGACCTGCGGGCCGTCGGCTGGGAGGGCGAGGTCTCGGAGATCGGCGGGTGGGGCGGCGGCGTATTCAACGGTGGTGCGTGGCTGACGATCGACGGCCGACGCGTGGACGTTCACTATCGGGACCTGGACGTCGTCGACCACGTGTACGCGGAGGCTGAGGAGGGCCGCTTCCACGTCGAGCCCCTGATGTTCCACCTCGCGGGAATCCCCACGTACCTGCTCGTCGCCGAACTCGCGATCAACCAGGTGCTACGGGGCGAGCTGCGCCGCCCTTCCGCCTACCCGCAGGCCCTGCGCAAGACCGCCCCCGAGCGCTGGCACGGCCTGGCCACCGCCACCCTCACCTACGCGAAGGCAGGTCACGCCCCGAAGGGCGCCCTGACCCAGGTGGCGGGCGCGATCGCCGTCGCGGCAACGCAGACGGCGCATGCGGTGCTGGCGACGCGGGGGGGGAGTGGGTCACCAATGAGAAGGGTTGCTGGAGCGGGCGGGGTTGCGTGAAGTCGACGCGGTCCTGGGGAACTTGACCCCGGATCCGGACGCTCTGGCCCGAGCGGTCACGGAGGCCGAGACGCTCTTCAGCCAGGCAGTCTCTCAGTAGCCGCCCCGCGAAGGTCGACCATGCGCCCTCGGGGCCGGACGGAGGCAGCTGCGGCGTGAACCTCCCAATGCAGCAAGAGGCAATTGACCATATGGAGGCTTTCGGAGTGCTGGTTCTCATCTCCCCGTCCTACGGGAGCGCGGAGACACGGCGTCACTGGACAGATACCGTCGAAGAGCCGGTGGACTTCACGGCACGCCGCTACGGCGGGCTCCTGGCCTCCGAGGAGCGTGCGAGTCTCCTGACGCTCCACCCGGAGGCCCGCGCCCGGTTCTGGGGTGCGACTCCCGCTCATGACAGCAAGTTCGCCGATGTGACCACGGGCGATGTGGTCCTGTTCACGGGTCAGAACCGCGTGCGGGCCATAGGAGAGGTGGGGGCGATCTTCCGCAATCGCGCGTTCGCCGATCGTCTGTGGCCTCCGGTGCCCGGTGGGCAGAGCTGGCACACCGTGTACAGCCTCTTGGACCTGGTTTCGGCGGACATCCCCTACACGGAGCTGAACGCCAGCATCGGATACAAGCCGACCCACAAATTCCCTGGCCAGATGGTGCTGCGAGGTGACAAGGCGCGAGCGGTGCTGGAGGACTTCATGATCACGCCGGGGACGGAATGGGACACGGTTTCCCAGCCGTTGGTCCGGCAACGCCTCGATGCCCGGGAACGGGACGCGATTCGGGTTGCGGCCGCGGAGGAACTGCGCACGCGCCGGACGGGATATCAGCGCACTCGGCGACTCATCGTCGTCGACCGTTACGAGGCCGAACTCGTCCGCACGTACAGGCAGTACCTCGCTGATCGCGGTCAGACGGCCGAACGGTTCTTCTGTCCTGCCGGTGTCAGCGACATATACGTGGAAGCCGCCGGTGGGGCGGAGGTGATCGAAGCCAAGAGCACTCCGAGGCACGCGCACGTGAGGCAGGCTCTGGCACAGCTCCTCGATTACGCGCCCTACAGTCCCTCCCCGGCCCGGCACCTCGCAGGGCTGTTCCCGGAAGCGCCCGAGCTCGAGGACATAGACCTGCTTCACCGCTACGGCATCGACTGCATATACCGGCAGAGCCCTGGCGGTTTCCGGCGGTTGCCCGCGCCGGAGGAGCGGCGGGCGCTCATGAGCGGTATCTGGTCGGGACGGATGGGAGAGGACAACGCTCATTAGACTGCCTGACGAGGCACGACAGACTGCCTGACGAGGCACGACGAGCATGGCGCACTTGACCAAGGGGGAGGCCGACGGCCCGTGGAAGCACTGCAGGATGACGACCCGGTGGAGATCGGCGGGTACACGCTGCGGGGCCGGATCGGGGCCGGCGGGATGGGGCAGGTATATCTCGGGGAGTCGGCCGCCGGGTCTCAGGTCGCCGTGAAGGTGATCAAGTCTTCCGTGCTCGACGAGGACACCCGGGCGCGGTTCGTGCTGGAGGTGGACAGTCTCAAGACGGTCTACGGGCCGTTCGTCGCCGCCTTCGTCGCTGCGGACGCGCACGCCGGCCAGCCATGGCTCGCGGTCGAGTACGTCGCCGGTCCCGATCTGCGGACCTTCATCACCGAGCAGGGGCCGTTGCCCCTCGCCGAGACCGCCAGCCTGGGCGCGCTGCTCGCTGAGGGCCTGCGTACCGTGCACGACGCCGGGTTGCTGCACCGCGACCTGAAACCGCAGAACATCCTCCTCGCCGAATACGGGCCCAAGCTGATCGACTTCGGTCTCGCGGTCCTCGCGGAGCGCCGCTCCATGCTGACGGCCACCGGGTTCGTGGTCGGCTCCGTGCTGTGCATGCCTCCCGAGCAGGCCCGCGGTGAACACGACCTCAAGGGGGCCGCCGACGTCTACGCCCTCGGGGCCGTCCTGTTGTACGCCGCCACCGGCCACTACCCGTACACCGGCCCCACCTGGCAGGCGGTCGCGCTCCGGATCGAGGACCAGAACACCGCGCCCGACCTGTCCGGCCTGCCGCCCGAACTGCTGCCGGTGGTCGAGGACATGCTCGCGTACGACTCCGCCGAGCGGCCTGAGCTGGACGAGGTCACCCGGCGGCTCGTGGCCGTCATCCACGGCTGCGGGATGACGGCGGCCCAGGCCAAGCGCAGGCTCACGGACCGGACGCCCGCCACGCCGCAGCCGGCGCGGCGGGAGCCGCAGGATGCCCCGCCGTCCCCCGGCGCGGGCTACACCCCGACGCTCGTCGACCCGGCCGCACACGAGGAGGACGCCGAGCAGCCCTCGGACCAGCGGCAGCCGGAGCCCGGAGAGTGGGAGTCCGACGAGCCGTACGACCAGGAGCCGGGAGCCAAGCCCGAGGCCGAGCACCAGCCCGAGCCCGTGCTCGTCGCCCAGCCCGGACCGCGGCCCTCCTCCCGCTCAGCTGACCCCATGTCCCGCCTCTCCGCACCCCTCCAGATCGCCGAGCGCATGCGGGCCGCCTACGCACGCGACGCCCGTCTCTGACCGCTCCCGGAGCTTCCGTCAACGGATCTGTGGCCAATCAGGGCAACGCTCAATAGCGCGGCATGTTCGGGATCGCCTTCTCGATGAGCGCGGCCGGCTCGGTGAGGCCGTATTCGCGTTCCGGATGCAGGAGCACGAGCGCGAGAAGCTCGTCTTGCATACGGGACCGGAGGATGGGGAGCAGGCCCGGCGAGACTTTCATTGGGCGCAGGACATCATGCGCCCAGTGAGAAATAACCATCAGCAGCGAACCGATCACCGAGATAACGGCCCCGCCTGAGATACGGCCCGGCCTGATCCCGGTCCGCCCCCGCACCGCATCCGAACGAGGGCCAAACGACCCCTCCACCCCCCGCCCGCCCCCGTGAAAGACTCACCGCAGCATGCACCGCAACGCGCACTTCACGGAGGAAAAAGGCGTGGCAGACCAGGGGGCCGCCCACACCGACACCCACTCCGAGGCTGGAACCGAGACCCACCCCGAGCCCGGAACCGAGCCCCAGGAAGAGACCAGGTATCCCCCCGGCGCCCAGATCCTCGTCCGCGACGAGGAGTGGCTCGTCAAGAACGCCAAGCGGGTCGGCGTCCACGACGGCGACCGTATCGAAGCCATCGGTGTGTCGGAGTTCGTGCGGGACGAGGAAGCCGTCTTCTTCACCGGAATCGACACCGTCGACCTCCTCGAACCCGAGAACACCCGCCTGGTCCCCGAGACCTGCTCCTACTTCCGCCGACGAAATCGTGGGGAATTTGGGTCCAGGAGCCGATTCCCTCGTACATGTCGTCGCGGGAGCCGAGGGGCTCGTCGAGAGGGCGGCCGATTCTGTGACGGTTTCTGTCGAGCAGCGTGCGGAGTAGGTGCCGGGCCCGCGGAAAGATCCACACAAAAGCCCTCCTTCATCGCGCCCGCCACGGCATCAGCGTCCTGTTCGCCATGCTCCGCGACGACATCTTCCACGCAGCCAGACCCTCACGCCTCGCTTGAAAAGACACTTGGGCACACCCGGCGTGGAAGCGTGACCTTGTTTCTGCACCTCAGTTGTTGCCGGTCCAGTTCATCCGACGGGTGAAGTCCCCTACGCCGGGACCGGGGTGGTGGCGTTCGTCTCCACGAGTTCCCGCAGCTTCGCCCGCGTCTCCGGGTCCGTCGAATAGATCACCGTGCCGACCATGCCCCGCGTCAGCAACACCTTGTATGTGTTGCGGATCAGACGATCCACATCCGCGTCCGATGTCGACTTCTTGAAGACGGGGTCCTTGGATTTCGTACGGTCGGTGACCCAGCGATCCCCGCGCCACACCAGGTCGGGACCGAGGATTACGCCGCTCCAGTCGTACTCGAAGCCCTGGGCGGTGTAGACGCAGCCCACCTGCCCAAACCCCGCTGGATCTGTGGCCCACAGAGCGGCCGGGGGTGCGCCGCCGACCGCTCGGTCTCCAAAGACATTCCACGGTCGTGCCCACCCACCGATGACGACATCGGCAGGCAGGCCCTGTCCTGGCGGTACTTTCTTGGTCCACTTCCAGCAATAACCCGCAGACATGCGAGCGCTGTAGCCCTGGCTTCGGCGGCCGTCAAGGAACCTCTCCATCGCCTCGGGGCTTTCCGCGACCATGAGCTGCATCTTGTCGTCTGGGTCCCACTTCTCAGGCCCGCCCGGCTCAAGGCCCAACAGCCTTACGGTCCAGCGCAGATACGCGTCACTGCCGCCGCACCGGAACTGGGCATCCAACGGCACCACCCGACACTGAAGCCCTTTGTCGGCTGCCGCCGCCTTAATCTCCGCGACGGTCCCCATTTCGCCGGGACGTACGACCTGATGCTCGTCGAGGAGGAACACCGGCACCCGTGCCGCGTCGATGAGCTCTTCGATCTGTGCCTTGCCCGTGCGATTGGCGGCTGGGGTGTATCGGTTCGCCGAGGTCTCGCGCATGCGATGTGCCTCGTCACAGATCAGTACGTCGAGGCCGTTGCGCTCGGCGGTCATGAAGCTGTTGAAGTACTTGAAGAGATCCCGCACTTCACGCTTCCGGGCCCCAGCCACTTTGCGCATCGTCGTCGTGAACGAATTGGAGCCAGTCGCGTGCAGTGCGGTGGATCCCTGCCGGTACAGCTCTCCGAGCAGCGAGAGCGCGATGACGCTCTTGCCGGTGCCGGGTCCGCCGGTGACGACCACGATCTCCTTGTGGTCGGACTGCGTGGCCCGCCGCACCGCGTTCAGCACCATGCGGTACGCGATGCGCTGCTCATCCAGCAGGATGAACTGCTCGCGTTCACGAACCTCTTCAGCGGCGACCGCCATCAACTGCTTGGAGGGTTCCACCTTTCCGGCCAGAAGCTCGTCGGCCGCCGCCGCGCCGGAGTCCGTCCCCAGCCTTGTACGCAGGAAGTCAATGAACTCTCCGCGCTTCGCACCGGTGAACAGCTGCCCGTGCGCGTCCTGTTCGGCCTCGAACAGTCCGCTGACCCCGAACTCCGTGGCGTTGTGCAGATAGGCGACACCCGAGATCCGATCCGGATGCTGGGCCAGAGATCCGTTGAAGGAGACGAGGTACTGGCAGTATCCGCGGACTTGGTCGACCGGGTTGAGGACCGGCCGGGTGTAGGCGTCGAGGCGGCACAGCGACGGATCGTCGTCGTCCGGCTCGGCACTGCTCCACTGTTTGAGCTCGACGACGACGTATGACGGTTGTCCTGTCTCCGGGTGCACTCCTGCGAGTACCGCGTCCGCCCGCTTGCTGTTCAGCGGCAGACCGTATTCCAGCAGCACCTCCACCCGGCCGAGGCCGGCATCGTTCAGCACGCTCGCGAGTGCCGGGATGCTGCGTTCCCAGGACAGGGCCTCGGAGGCAGTGGGTCGGTAGCCGTGCATGTGGACGAACTGCTCGGTGAGTCGGAGGTAGAGAGAGCCGGAAAGGCACTCGGCGGCGACCACGGCGGCGGAGTCGCGGAACAACAACGGATGCTCCCAGGCAGCACGAAGAACTCGTGCGGGTGGGGGCATGTCCTTCGAGACTCCGGCGGAGCGGAGCGGAAGCCCGTCGGGCCGCAATGACGATTAGTCGAACTCTATCGCGAGCTGCTGTTCGACAGCCTGTTCCACCTTTGTGACCTGGGGTGGAAGCTTCTTCTTCGCGGGCTTGGACAAGGGAGAGTCGGCGACCGTGCCCACGATCAGCTTGCGGAGGGCGTTGCGTGTGGCCAAGTCCTCGGAGTAGATAACGATTCCGCTCCGGGCGCGGGTCAGCAGTACGTGGTAGGCGTGCCGCACCAGCCGATCGACCTGCTCGTCACTCACCGACGGCCGCTTGAGTTTGCCGTCATGGGTCTTGGTCCGGTCCACGGTGAAGCGGCCGTCGCGCCACACGAGGTCCGGCCCGATGATGACGCCGGTCCAGTCGAACTCGAAGTTCTGGGCGGTGTAGATGCAGCCGATCTGTCCGAAGCCGCGAGGATCGGTCGCCCACTGGCTCGATTCCGGTACGTCGTCGAGCTTGACGCCGTCTTTGGCGTTCCATGGACGGTGCCAGTCTCCGATCTGAACCTCGAGAAGCAACTCGCCGTTCTTGGGGGTTTTCCACTCCCAGCAGAAGCCCGCGGTCATGCGCGCTCCCAACCCCTCCTCACTGATGCGCTGTTGGAGGAAGCTCTCCATGTCCTCCGGGCTCTCCGCCAGCCGCACGTCGATTCGGCCGTCCGGCACCCAGGCGGGGGCCGTGGTCGGCCTGAGGCTGAGCAGCTTCGTCACCCACTCGCGGAAGGCGGCGCTGCCCTCCGCCCGGAACATGCCGGGCAGTTCGATGACCTCGTAGTCGCAGTCACAAACCTCGGCCCGTTCGACGAAATAGTCCACGGTGCCGACCTCGTCCGGACGCAACGACTGCCAGTCGTCGAGCAGGAAAACGGGCACTTCGGCGGCATGGATCAGTTCGTCGGCCTGGGGCCACCCTCGCTCCTTGACCCACCTCTTGACGTCTCGGCCGTCCGACTGGAGCCGCACCCGATGAGCCTCGTCGCAGATGAGGACTTCCAGGGAGTTTTCCGGGAGCTCGCCGAACTGCTGAAAGTAACGGTAGTCCTTGCGGGCCTGCTTTGCGGCGGCACCCTTCTTACCACGGGGTGCGGCGTCGACAGCTGCCTGGCGCAGGTTGCTGGTGAAGGAGCGGGAGCCGCTGGCGTGGACGATGTTGTACCCCTCCTGTTTGAGGGTCCGCAGGAGTTCCACAGCGACAGCCGTCTTTCCGCTTCCGGGACCGCCTTGGATGATGATGACCTTCTTCCGCCCGCGCTTCCCACCGTCGGCACGGACTTTCTGGCACACCTCCTGGAACGCGATCTCCTGCTCCTTCTGGAGTGCGAAGACCGGGTGCGGACTGCCGACCCGGCTGAAGGCCTCACTCGACGACGGAGCTTCGTACTGATGGGCTTGACAGAACACGTCCGCGGCCCGTGCTCCTGAAACTCCGGCCTCGAGACGTGAGGCGACAAAGGCCTCGAAGTCGCCGAGCTGGTCCCGGGTGTACAACCGGCCGTGGTCGCTGTGCGGCAACTCGAAGAGCGAAGTGACCTCGTGGCTGGCGTTGTGGAGCAACGCGACACCGGTGATCCGGTCAGGCTTACCGTGCAGAGGAGCGAGATGCTGCACGAGGTAGTCGCAGTAACGCTGCACCTGGCGCACGGGGTGAAGCTTCGGCTTGCCGTAACCGGCGTCCACCGCGATGGGATTGGTGGGGGACACGACGGCTTTGTGCCACTGCTTCAGCTCGATGACGACGTAGGAGAGGTCCTTTGTCGCCGGATGTTGCCCGGTCAGGATCACGTCGGCCTCGCCGGCCATCCCGGGCGTCGAGTATTCGATGAGGACTTCCACGCCGTCGAGGCCGCGGGCGAGCAACGCCTCGACGACATCCGGGAGGCTGTGGTCCCAGGAAGCGACAAGTCCCTTGTCCGGCAGCTTCTTGTTCGGATGGGACTGTTGGTATTCGTTGATCAGCCGCAGGGTGAGCGGTAGATGATCCTGCCCGACAGGGACGATGAGCGGGCGTAACTCGGCGACCGATTTCCGGAGCAGCAAAGGGAATTCCCCACAGGCACGACAAGACTCGTGCGGGTGGGGGCATGTCCTCGTGAGGAAGCCCGTCGGGCCGCGATTACCGGTCGTACTTTAATCCGGACCTGGTCCGTTCGTCTCGCGAACGGGGCGGGCCCGAAGACCCGCCCCCTCTCCTCGGCTAGCCGAGGAGGTGCGCTGTGGCCTGCACGATGGTCCGCACCAGATCCGAGCCGAGGCTCGCGGCGACACCAACGAACATGTCGCGGACCCAGGTGCGGCGTTCGGGCATGTACTCGACGGGGCTCATGCGGAAGCGTCTCCTTCGGCGCGTCGGATGGCAGGGAGGGCTCCCAACCGGGAACACCCGAGTCCATCCGCTCGAACCGAGGGCCCACGCAGTCGCAGGTCCACGTCTCGTACGTCTCCGAAGAGGCACACGGCGCGGATCAACGCTACCCGACGCTCGCGCTGTGCGGAGGAGGAAAACGAGGCGATGGGTATGCCATGGGACTGTGATCCGGCCAATTCCACGAGGCTTCTTGAAGCCGTGCCGAATGTCGGGCTTTGTGGTCTGGTTGGCGTTGCTACGGGCGTCGTGGCGTTCGGTGACGCTGATTCCCATGCGGAGAAGCTCAGCGCGGCGCGGGCCAAGCTCGCTGAGATCAGTTCGGCACTGGAAGCACAAGCTGATGAGGTGCACAGCGCCGACGGGGGTGTGCGGACTTCGCGCGGATCGACGACCAGTTACGCAGCGGTGAGCCTCAGCGGGCTTGTCTGGAGCTGGCGTTGGAGAACCTGGTCATGTCTATCGGGTCTACCGCCGACGCGTTGGCCGCCGCCGATGCTCTCAAAGACGCGGTAGGTGCGCTCTTCAGCTGACTATGTCGGCTTTTACTTGTGCCCCGCGAACGATACGAAGGCGGACCACGAGTCGTCTGCGAAGGCGAGGCGGGCGCCGTTCCTTGTCTTGGAGTCTCGTACGTGGACAGTGCCGGGAGAGGCCGCGACCTCAACGCACTCAGGACCTTCGTTGCTGCTGTAGCTGCTCTTGACCCAGTCCAGCCCGGAAGCGCCATCCGCAAAGGGCTTGATCGTCATGTCTCTCCCCGCACTTTCTCGATGAACGCCAGTGACTCTGTTGGCGTGAGCGCCTGCGCCCGGATGATCCCATACTGGGCTTCCAGGCGGCGGAGCTCCTTCCGTTCCGAGATCACGCGGCTGAAGCGCTGCACCTCGATGTGTCCCACCTTCGCCCCGGTGTGCGGATCAAGCAACATGAACGCACCGCCCAGTCCGGCGTGGTCTTCGCGGTCTGTCGGCATCACCTGGATCTCAACGTTCCGCAACTGGCCGATGACGAGCAGTCGTTCGAGCTGTCGGCGCCTCACCATCTTGCCACCGAGGGGGCGGCGTAGCGTCACCTCTTCCTGGACGAAGCTGAGGATGGGGGCGGGCCGCCGATCGTAGATCGACTGCCGTGCCATCCGTGCTGCGACGTACTGTTCGATGGTCTCTTCGTCGAGCATGGGACGACGCATCCGGTAGAGCGCCCTGGCGTACTCCTCGGTCTGGAGCAGGCCGTGGATGTGGTGCGATGCGTACGCACCCAACTCGGCCGCGTCAGCCTCCAGTCGAGCGAGATCCCGCACCTTCTTCGGGTACCTGACCTTCTCTACATCCTCCTTGAACTCGGCCAGCATCCCCTGCGCTCCGAGGACCTCGTCCGCCTTGTCGAGGAATACAGGCTTCGGAATCCGCCTGCCCCGCTCGACCGCTGACACCTGGTGCTCGGTGTAACCGATCGCGCTGCCCAACTCGGCCTGTGTCAACCCTGCCCGCTCCCGCCAGCGCCTGAGATGGCGTCCCACCATCTCCAGGACCTCGGACAACCCTTCGTCCGGGTCCTGTTCATCCGCTCCGCTCTCGGCCTCTTCGTATTCCGCACCCGCCATGTCATTCCCCCTTCGACGTCACGGCCGACAGCCCGGACAGAACGTCCCGGCAATCCGACAGATCACGCTCAGTACCGGCGACTTACCTGGTCAGAGTGTGTAACGACTCGCCACGCTGGGTGACATGAATCCGGAAAACGTCACCCTTCAACACCCCGCTCCCACGCACCACTTCTCGGTCCGGCTCTCCGCGACCCGGCGGGGCGCCCGTCTCGCCCGATACCTCGCCACCCAGCAACTGGACGCCTGGGGTTGGCCGTACGGGAGCGAGGTCTCGGAGGTCACCGCCCACATCGTCGCCGAACTCGCCGTGAACGCGATGCAGCATGGTCATGTACGGGGCCGGGGCTTTCGCCTCCGGCTCACGGTCACTGGCGAGCACACCCTCCGTATCGAGATCACCGACGCCCGTACCGACCGGCTCCCGCTCGTCCTCGGCGGCCGCAAACAGGACCTGTCCGATGCGGAGTCGGGACGCGGCCTGCTCATCGTCGGTGCACTCAGCGACAACTGGGGCTGCGACACCTCCGACCCTCTCGTCAAGACTGTTTGGGCGGAGTGCGCCTTGTAAGCCTGTCGTTTGACGTCCGTGCCCGTCAGCCGAGGGCATCCGGGCTTGCTGATCCGGCCGGGGTGAGCCCTCGCAGCCTGCGAGGATCGCTCCATGGCGGGCATTCAGATGGAGATCAAGGACCTCATCGTCGACTGCGTTGATCCGGAACGATTGGCTTCGTTCTGGGCAGAGCTCCTGGGGAGACCGATCGTGGCCAGGACAGGCCCGTACGTCTGGCTCGCCCGTGGCGATGGTCCGGGAGCGGGCTTCCAGAAGGTCGTCGAGGGGAGTTGTAGCGAAGACGTAACCAGCATCATGACAGCAAGCGGCCCCCAACTGCGGCCCTTGCACACGCAGTTGGGGGCGCTACCCGCCCAGGTCGGGGGAAGCCTGGGCGGGGGTCAGTGTGGCCTCTCGGTTCCCCAGAGTCGTTCGCAGCCCAGCGCTGGGGGCGCTCTCTCCGTACTTTCGATCACGTCTGGATGATGCGTCGATTTCCTCGGCACTCCGGAATGATGCGCCTAGGGCGCATCGCTGCCATCGGGTGTGTTACTGGTCTTGCTTTATGGCGTCGATTTCCCGGTACGGGTTGCCGACCGCAGGGGCCACCCGCCAATAAGTCTCGACCTGGGCTTTGTACTGCCGATGGTCCGGATTCCGGCCCGTGTGCTTCAACGCCCAAATCTCAACCGGCGCAGGGTCGTTGTCCGATGCGGGTGATTCCTCGCTACACGCCATGCACAGGGCGGAATAGATACCCCTGGGCGCCTCCGGGGCCGTTTCCGGGCCCAGCGTCCATTCAGCCGCTTTGATGATTGAGCGGGTCACAGTTCCCCCCTGCTCCGCTTGTTAACGGCGGAAAGTTTCTCGCTCAACGCGTCGGAATCCTGGGCGTCCTCGGTTACCGGCTCAATGTCGGCAAGAGGCACAGGCCATTCCCGCCCACCACGCTCGGGACGCAAATAGGCGGTCCGGCCCAGGACGTCAGTACAAATGCCGGTTTTCCCCGCAGGGTCACGGAATCGCTTACCGATCCTGTCGTCACGTCCCCGCGCGCTCATCGAGCCTCCCAACGGCCCATGTACGCCTGGGAGTTGACGTTTCTGGGCGCCTCGCCCAGGTGGTGAAGCAGGAACGGCCGGACAAGCGGCGTGTCCTGCCACTCAGCGCCCGTGTGCCTGTCCCTGCGGGTCCTGCGCGCGGTGACGAGTCGGGCGCCCAGGACGATGGGCGAGAGGGCGGCAGGGGGCGCCTGGGGCGCTTCCTGGGGCGCTTCCTGGGGCGTAGCGGGTCGGCTGTGCCTGCCTGGGGTGCGGCGCCCCCGCAGGGCGCCTCTCACTCGTTCGAGGGTTCGTGATACCAAGTTCATGGCTGCCTGCTCTCTCAGGTGGTCCACGCCCCCGGACCGGTCGCACGGTTGCGGGGGTCTTGCGTCTGCCTACGCTCCCGTGCCGCATGCTGGCTGCACCACGGCAGAAGTGCCGCATTTAGGCGGCATGTTGGCTGCACGCGGTACCCTGACCAGGGAAGACAGCACCCCGGACGGAGTACCGGAATGGCAGCAAAGCGGCAACGCCTCGCGCAGCGCCGGAAGGCGAGCGGGTACACCCAAGAGCAATTCGCGGACGCCCTGAAAGTCGACCGCACCACGGTGCAGCGCTGGGAAAAGGGCGAGGTTGACCCGCAGCCGCATCAACGGCCGAAAATGGCAAAGCTGTTGCAGCTCACCTCAAGAGAGCTTGACGAATTGCTGACGGCCGATGTTCTGCCCGTTACTGCGGGGCCCAGTTGGATTGTTCCCGCGCAGCCGGCCAACGATGACGAAATGGCCGCTTGGGAGTTGTCTCGACGCGTACAGGCAAGCGACGTCGGAGACGAGACACTAACCCGCCTTGAGCGCACCTTTGATGAATTGGCAATGGCCTACCCGGTTACGCCCCCTGCTGATCTTTTGGAGCGGGTACGGCAGCACTCCGCGTATGTCGTAAAGCTACTCGACGCGCGCAAAACGCTTTCGGAACATCGGCGGTTGCTGGTCGTCGGTGGGTGGCTTTCCCTGTTCGGCGCAACGCTCCATATCGACCTGAAACAGGAACACGCGGCAACGGCCAGTCTGCAAGCTGCGGTTACCCTCGCGCGGCAGGCGGAACATCCGGAAATCGAAGCATGGTGCTTTGAAACCGACGCGTGGCGCGTCCTCACGGACGGCGATTACGCCAAGGCTATTGAACTCTCGCAAGCGGCCCAGGCAATCGCCCCTGTGGGAACGTCGGCCCTGATTCAGGCAACCGCCCAGGAAGGGCGCGCACGCGCGAGGCTTGGCCACTCGACAGAGACATACGCGGCTATCGAGCGGGTACAGGGCATGGCTGCCAAGCTGGGAATCCCGGACCGCCCGAAAGAACACCACTACCAATACGATCCGGCAAAGGCGCTCGCCTACACAGCAACAACGCTCGCATGGCTTGGTGACGCTGCCGCAGAACCGTACGCGCGTGAGGTAATCGCGCGGCTGAGTCCATCCGATGACGTCAGTAAATGGCCGCGCCGTGTTGCTTCCGCGAACATCGATTTGGCGCTAGTCCTGCTCGCGGACAACCGCCTTGATGAGGCGTGCGACTCGGCACAGAAAGCCATAATGAGCGGTCGAGTTGTCCCCTCTAATCACTGGCGAGCGTTGGAAGTAGTCAACGCCGTTGAGGCTCGACAACTGCCGGAAGCGCCCGAGCTGCGCGAGGCGTACGAGGGTTTGAAAGCCATTGAAGCGTAAGGGGCCGGTATGGCGGTGAGTCTGCGTAAGCGCGAGGAAGTCATTTACCGGGCAGGCGTCCATGTGAGGCATGGGCACATCGAGCAAGAGACAAGCGAACACGCCGTTATCCAGAAGGATGACGGTAAGTACGTACTCATTCCGCAGGAAGACATAGCGGCTAAGCGCCTGCCGTAAACGCAGAAAAGGGCCCCTCTACCGTCCCGCGAATGCGAGGCGATAGAGGGGCCCTTGTGTGTCCTGGCTTAGCTTGCGCCACCTACGAAATGCTTGATGGCGCCGGTAAGGTCGACCATCGCAGCGTCGGCACGCATGAGCGCACGGAACGTCACAAGGTCGGAGTCAAACGCGAAATCGTCCGACCGTTCAAACCGGACGCCCCCAGCGATCCTCACGAAATACTGCGAGAAATCGCCGAACAGAACCGACTTAGCCGACAGTCCGATTGCCGGAACGTTCGGGTCAATGACAACCGGCTTGTTCAGAAGCAAATCGGGTTGACCCGCGATCGTTGACGGCTGCCAAACATACTGGCCGTTAGTCGCATCCTTGATCTTCCGAATCGTTGCCGCCGTGCCATCTGCCATCATCCAACGGCAAGACGCACTCATGCGGTACGGAGCAATCACGCTATAGAAAAGCGAGATCAGATAGTCAGCGCCCCTGTCCGCCGTTTCCTGGGCGCCGAAACCGCCACTCAGGCCCGTTGCGCCGGTAGCGCCTGCCGTTGAGTCCGTGAGGATGCCTCGCGGCTGCGCGCTGCCCGTTCCCGTGAGGGCGTGCACCCCGAACGCGTTGCCCAGGGCCCTGCCCGCCTGCATGGCGAAATAGCCCTCAAGGTCAACGCCTGTGTCTGTCAGGAGTTCCGTACTGACTTGGAACTTGGCGCCGTACTTATAGGCGCCCAGGTCGACGCTGCCGAATGCCGGGTCACTGGTCGCAATGGTGCCCGCCTCCGCAACGAGGGCGCCGGAACTGTGGGCAGTCGTCTTGGGCACAGGGATTGTCTCGCCACTGGTCGTGTTGAGGACCGTAACGCCTGCCTGCATAACCCCAGACGACTCAATCAGATGGGCCATGAGGCGGTTATAGAAACCCTGCGGAACAACGCTGCCACCGGCGCCGGCCGACAGCTTAGAGAGGGTGCGGAAATCGACCGGTCCCCCAGGGTGCCGGATTTCGAACTGTCGCCCACCCTGGCCCCTCGCCCAGGACCTGAGTTCCTCGTTACGGATTACGCCACCCGCACGGCCGTAACCGTCGAGCATGGCAGCCGCATTCTGGGCGCTGCGTTCGTCCGTCTGGATTTGCTGTATGCGCTGGTCGTACTCGTCAATGTCCGTCATGAGCCGCAGCCACTGACGTTCTTCCTCGCCAGAGAAACCGCGCTTTTCAGCGTCCACGCGGTCGGCAAGGGCCTTAGCTTCGTTCCAAGTGCGCTGCCTGTTTTCATGCAGCGTCTTAATGAGTTCAGAAGACATGATGGGGTACCCACCTGTTCCATTAGTCGTGACTGGAATTCAGGTGGGTTTCGCCCTGCCTGGTAATGACGGTGTTCAGTTAGAGGGATGGATAAAGCCTGTCCCTTTGCCACACACGAAAGCCGCACGCGCCATGTCAAGACGTGCGGCTTTCGTGCGCGCGCTATTCGGTTGTGTTTGCGGGATGGGTGGCGCCCTGTCCCGCAAAGTGGGCGAGCGACTAAGGCAGGCGCACGTTTGGCGGAGGTAACCCGCGCGCCTTAAAGCCGCTCGCCCCTTGAGTCCGATGAGGTCAGATCGGACCCAAGATCAGTCGGGGCGAAAACGGCCCCGCAAAATTTTGGAAGTTTGGGCCGGGGCTGCCAAGCGTGCCCCTTCAAAAAATCAAGCCTCTGACCTGCGGTTTTGTGGTGCGCGCTCCGCCGGCCTGCGCCTGTGACCTGCGTCTTTGCCTGTGCCGCCTGAGTGCGTGGCGCGCTGCCCAGGTGGTTTATGCCGTGGCACTGTCGGACGCCTCGCGCTTGCCGCTTATCCACACGCGCCAGTAATGCGTCATGCACAGGCCCTGTGTGTGTTGCGGATTGCGGCAGTCATGCACTGTGCATGGTCCGAGTCGTCTGCCTCGCTCGCGCATATAGCAGGGTCGGCAGAGTCCGCGCGCGATGACGGGTGAGGCGCATCCGTCGGTTGTGCATTCAGCGGTCACGGCTGCCCCCTCTGCTGTGTGTGCGCCCAGGCGAGCGGGCAGCCGACCGGCACCGTGACAACCCTCAATGAAGCGCGGTGCCGGTCGGCAGTAGCGGGAACGCCCAGGGCGCCGTGTGAGGGCGTTCCCGCGTTCAGTGGCGCCCCGGTAGCGGCAGGCGCGCGCGAGGCGCCCAGGCGGGCAGCGTGGCGCGTGCTGGGGCCGGACATGAGGAAGGCTCCGACCAGTGAGGCGGAGCCTTGATTCCGGCGCCCAGGCATGCGGGACGTGCTTCAACCTTCACTTGATCATTTGCATTTGTCCAGCGATTCAGGCGCCTGTTTTTGTCGGCTGTCTTGTGCCTGTCGCCTTGCGTAGCTATGCGGGGGTACTACGTACACCCCCGCAGCTATAGCTACACGATCAAGGTTTGCGATCAAGGAATAGCTACCAAAGCATTACGTGCCTGGTCAGAGGTAGTTACGAAAGCACTACGGGATAGCTACGGTAGTTACGGCCGATAGCTACGAAAGCACTACGGGATCTTGTTTCGTAGCTACCGGATAGCTACGGGATCAAGGCGCGTCCATGGACAACTGGGCGCAGATTTCTTCCCGTGCCGTTGCTGCCGCCTCGCCCGCTATCGCGTCCGCCTGCCGCTGCCCCTCGTACGTCACTTGATAACGCCCTGTGTTCGGAACCTTCTCTATGAGGCCCTTACTTATTAGTCCCTTCATATGCGTGGCCATTTTGGCGCGCTCGTCTTTCTTGCCCAGGTGTTCGGCGACGCCTGTAGGTGATGCGCCTATCTCCCCGAAATCGGAGATAGCGCAAAGGGCCTCCGCTTGCTTGCCTGTCACGATGATTTGCACGCTGATTGGTTCGGCCGTAAACGCGCCCTGCACTCGGAGCGCCAAAGAGTCGCCAGTCTTTACAGCCTCTAGAACTAGGTCCGGCGCTTCCTGCATGTCTTTCTGGGCGAGGCTTTTAACGGTGACTCTGGCCGCGCCCTTGTCTCGCTTCACCTCAAACTCTGAGTCGATAGCCGCGAGGATGGCCGTTGCACCCCTCGCGCGCCCTCCCTCGTTGCCTGAGTGGTGTACGAGCATGGCGCCCGCCCCTGTCCACTCTCTGAGCTTGTCCAGTCGGGCAACGATCCGGCCCATATCCGTGTTGCTGTTTTCCTCGTGTCCGACAGTGCAGCGCGCTTGAGTGTCGAAGATGACCAGTCCGAACGCGCCTTGACGCGCGTACGCGATTAGCTCGCGCATCTGGACGTCATCACCTATCTGCACGGCTTTTGGGTAGAACGTGACTCCTGTCATTTTCCGGCCGTTCATTTCTTCCCAGGCGCGCACGCGTGGCCGTATCCCTCGCGCGCCCTCCGCGACCACATAAAGCACAGGCGTTTGAGTTGTCTTATAGCCGAACCATCTTTCTCCGGTGCCGATAGCCGCAGCCATGGACAGGGCTATGAATGACTTGAGGCTTTTGGGTGGCCCGAATATGCGGCAGAGTGTGTCCCGGTTGATAAAGTCGGCAATCAATGGTTCATGGTCCGGGATGCTGTCGAGCGTGTCTGTGGATAGCGCGTCCGTAGCGAAACGTTGCGCAAGTGAGGCCCTGCCTTCCTCGGATTCAAGCGCGGAGGAGAATTCATTCTCTTCAATTTCGACCGCTTGTCGTTGGGCCTTGCTATAGCTGAGTATCTCCTTTGCCTTGGTTAGTTCGGCTGCCTTGCGCCTGTGCGCCTCTATGAGCGCCTCTGTCTTGTCGTCAACGCCCGTAACGGCGAGCTTTGACGATACGGCGCTTACGATGCGCTGTACTTCCTCGCTGTGACTCTCTAGCGGTTTCTCTTGTGGGTTGAGTAGCCACCACAGTGCGAGGCGCGCGTTTATCTCTGACTCTGGCAATTCATCACTCAACCGTGCCTCCGCCGAATGGGTCAGTTACGACCATGGCGCCCAGTCCTGCGGCTTGGGCTGCGCGGATTGCGTCCGGCACGTCCGACAGGATGCCGCCCAGTACCGGGCAGCCTTCATCGTGTTGGATGGAAATTCCGTACCGGTTTCCTGCCCCCTGCACAATGAAGTCAACGCGAGAGTGGCGACAGTGCGAGCATGCATAGTGCTTCGCAAACTCTTTGAGTCCTTTGGGCGGTCCGCTGGGCGCCGGCCTAGGCTTCCTCTTCTTCTTTTTCTTGGGCATGGTGACACCTCTCCGATAAGTGGGGTCAAAGGTCAAGTCATGCACTCTGAATGCCCTATGGCTGACCGGTCATCGCGGGATGTCTGCCCCGCTCGGGAATTCAGCCGCTGCGCCTAGGGTTCGTTCCCCTCGCAGTTGGGCGGATGTGGAGTTGTGTGCAGAGTGGATTAGCGCCCAGGGCGCGGAGTGCACAGGCGCGATATCCGGCTATGCGGCATCGAGGGAATCCCCGTCCGGGGCGGGAAGGGGCGTTAGGTCCGTCAGAGCGACGCCCATGCGGTCGAGGGCCGCGCGCACGATGCGGGCCGCTTGTGCGAGCTGTACGGGGTCGTCTACGGCCCGTTGAACATGCGAGGCGGCAGTGGCAGCCTTCAACTCGCGTTCAAGGGCGGAGGTGTCCGCGTCGGGGTGGTGCCGTTTCTGTGCGGCAAGACGTGCGCGGAGTTTTGCGGCCTCGGGAGAGATAGGAGGCATGGGGCGTCCTGGAATATGTCCCGCCCAGGGACATGGGGCCGGTATCTCGTCATCACAGCCCGGATGCCAATAAGGCTAGGCACAGAATGCTTGCCACCGGTAGAGGGGTTTCGACCGGCCTCACACCCCAGGAAAGATGATCGCTTTCAACAAGCAAAAGGCGGCCCCCAGTTGGAGAGCCGCCGTTTGCTGGATGTGACCTACATCATGCCTCGCGCCACTTGATCGCTACGCGGTTCTGATCAAAACCCTTGGTTCCCGGCTTGGCGCGCTTGATCGTCACGGAGTCGATGAACATGCGCAGGAATGCGCGCTTCTCGTCAAGCGTCATGCCCCCGTCCCAAGCCGTCCGTGCCGCCGTGACGGCCGTGATGTTCATCTTCGTAGTGGGCGCCGGTACGGCAGCGAGTTCGGCCCGTAGACGCTCCTCCCGCTCGTTCAGACCTGACCGCATGTTCTTCCACTCAGCGAGCGTCAGTTCACCGCGTCCCCGTTCCGCAGCGATTTCGTTGCGCTCCGCCTCAACTGCCGTGAGTTGGGCGGTGAGTTCATCCCGGCGCGCACCATGGTCGTCAGAGGTGAGGGCATCGAGGAATCCCGGCTTTTCCAGTTCGGCGAAAAGCCGGTCGGTGACGTTCTTTTCGGTGGCTTCCAGCATCACGCCCGTGCAGCCCTTACCGCCCCGGTTCGGGTGGCACAACAGGTACGGTGTCCGCTTGCCGTTCTTGAGTTTCTTTACCGAGCCGACCATGGGCGCATTGCATACCCCGCACACTGCCAGGCCACCGGTAAGGGTGTATTTGCGCCCAGTGGCATTGCCCTTGTGCGCGTCGGTAATCGGGTAGGTGAATCCGTCCGACTTACGCACGGTGCGCGGGGCAGACAGCTTTGCCCGGCACGCCTGCCACGTTGCCTCATCCAGAATGGGCGCCCAGTTGCCACGGCCCACAATCACGCCCTGATGCACCCGGAATCCTGCAATGGTCGGCTTGGTCACCATGGACTTCACAGAGCTTGCCGTGAGCGTCGACGGACGGGTTACAGGCTTCCCCGATGCGTCCGTGACTATCTCGCCGTTGGCGTCCTTCACTTTCACCTTGTGCGCGCCGACCAGTCCACGCGAGCGCAATTCGGCAGCGATGTTGGCGAGCGACCATCCATCGAGCACCTTTTCAGCGGCCCACCGGATAGCCTCTGCCTGCTCCGGAATGATGACGTACGTCTTGTTCCCGGACTCGTCCACGCCGTGGCCGTACCCGAACGGCTTGGACCCTGCCGCGCGCCCCTGGGCGGCATTCTCGGCAAGACGATCATTGACCCGCTTTTTCATCTTGCGCACCTCCCCGGCATTGAGTACCGCGCGGATTCCGGCGACTTCATCATGTACGCGTACAACGCCGTCCCTGTTCGTGTGCAGCTCACTGATTCCGGCTGCGTCCAGTTCTGCGGCCAGAGTGAACCACTCGACCTCACGCCGCTCCAACCGGGACTGTTCAACGGCCCAGACATGGGCGACTTCCCCGCCTGCCAGTGCCGCGCGGAAAGCCTCGTACCGGGGTCTGTGGTCCCCGTTGGCTGCGGAGATACCGGCATCGGCGAACACGACCACGGGCAGGCCCGGCCACATGCTCGCGGCGTACGAGCGGCCCCACCCTTCCTGAAGGTCGACACCTTCATAGCTTCCGTCGGGGCGGGGGGACAGTCGGCAGTACAGAGCAACAGATCGAGTCATAACCCCAGCGTGCGCCTGGTTACGTCTTCAGAGCAAGTCCCCGAGTCGAAGACCGGCAAGAACCGCATCCACTTCGATGTTGCCGCGCCGGACCCGGCTTCTGAGCAGGGGCGAGTGGAGGAGTTGGGCGGTCGGCTGCTCGAGCAGTATGCGGCTGGAGGCTTCCTGGTCATGGCCGATCCCGAAGGGAACGAATTCTGCATCATTCCGCCAGGGCCTTTCGAGGTCGACGACGACGGGCACGGGAACTATCTCGGCGGTTGCAGTGCCTCGTAAACTCGCCGGCCAGCGGCGCCAGGACGCCCTCACGGAGCCGTCCGTCCTGCCTTGGCTCCCGAGCAGGATGGGCCTCAGCGGGCGGCGGAAGCTGTTCGGAGGGTCGCATAGTACGAGGCGGAGCGAGCGGGCGAGGGCTTTCCGGGGCCGCACATGTCGAGCGCGTGCGGGGCTGATAGACAACAGAGCCGAACTGGCCCCGACCGACAAGGACATGAGGAGATGGTGCTTGCCGAGCAGACGCTCGTCGGGTTGAGGCTGCGCGGACAGCAAGTCCAGGCCGCCATCACCGTGTTCGCCGACGAGGCACGTCGACGCTCCATGGCCGACCTGGGGGCCGTCGACAGCCGCGCGCTGCTCACCGTCCTGTACGACCTTCCCGTGGACGTTCCGGTGCGGCTGTCATCGCTGGGCACGTACGCCTTGCGGGCGCTGCGCGCCGCGCCCCTGGGCATCGTGGACCTGGACGACAGCCAGGGAACGGCGGTACGACGCCTCGTGCCTGCCACTCGCGTCGAGTTGATTCTCGTACACGGACCCGATGGCATCCCACCCCGCGAGTGGGACCCGGCGGTCCGGGACGCCTCGCAGTTCGCGCCGTTCTGTGCCCGTGGGGTCGTCGTCTGGCAGCCCGAACAGGAAGGCCAAGTATCGCCCCCTGACCCTGATCTCGACCTGCTCCTCCTCAAGGCCCGCTTCTACGGCGTCGGCGTCGCTACCCAGAGCCCGCGGGGGCTGCGCTGGTTCCTGGAGCCCGCCCCCTACCGGCCTCAGCGGCACTCATCCGCCCAGTGGCTGTTTCACGAGCAGGCCTGGCGTCAACTCGGACCGGATTGGTCCTGACCTCGGGGCTGCTCGGCTGAGGGCAGAGGGAGGGGACTCTGCCGGCGCCAGGCCTGAAGCACCTTCGGGAACTCGAGTTCCGTGTCCGTCTGAGAGGCGAGCAGTCGATGGTGCTCCCATGAGTCTACGAGCTTCTGCCGCCACCAGTCGATGCGCTCGTGACCCGGCAAGGTCGCGTCCAACTCATAGTGCAGGGCGTACAGTTCGCGGACAGTGTGCTGCAGAGCGGCACAGACGTCGATGTCGCTGTCGATGAAGCGGGTGAGCGGAGCGCCATCGCATACAGCGCAGCCGCAGGTCCACGGGTCGACATGGGCGAACCAGTCCTGGAGGGTCGCCACGCGGAGGTAGCGAAGCAGTCGCCGTACCAGAACCACCGTGTACGGTTTGCGGCCACCACCTCCGTTGTCAGGTCGCGGAGCCACACCGAAGCGGAGCACCGCCGATGCTCCGACTGCAGCCCCCAGCGCCCCATGAGCCATGGCGTCGAATGCGGCGAGATCGGTCCGCCAGAGGACGAGTCGTGGGCAGGACCGGCACAACTGCCTTAGTCCTTCCGGCACATGGGAACGCTTGAGGGGATCCTCGTCCGCCTGCATGATCAGTGCCACGGGGTGCCGACAGGCCCGTATTCCCTTCACGAGATGGTGTAGGGAAACGCCTCGCAGCCACCGGTAACTGCACGGCAGCAGCACGATCGTATCCTCGCGGTCCAACTGATTGGTCTGGCCGATCACGGCCTTGAACACTGACGCGTCGCCCGTCTCGTCCGGCGGGATGAAGCAGGTCGGCGTCACTGCGAACGAAACCTTGTTGTCGCGCTGGCCGTCGAGGATCTCGTTGAGGTCGGCCAGGCCCAGGGCGCGCCAGCCATGGCTGGTCGCAAGGCCGAACGGCGCGTCCACGGATGCGATCTCCCGCGTATGGCTGCCGTAGTCCACGGCCACGACCATGCCGGGCTGGGCATTGCGGATCTCCCTGCACCTGGCCGGAGCGTCGGCGCCCGTCAGGACCAGCCCGCCCGTGCGCAGCGGGACATGCGAAAGCACATCGTTCGCCGACCGGTCGTTGGCCATGATCAGCAGTCGGTCCCGCAGCAGCTCGTCGATCCCCTCGATCCCGTTCCGCATGGAATCGCCCCCTCACGGTCATCAGGCCGCCCCGCTGAGCTCACTGTCAGAGCCGTGAAACGATTCGCGCAAGACCGCCTGCCTGCGACGGAGCCGTTCTCAGCCACGGAGTGGATGCCGCTGTGCAAGGTTTGTTCTGGTCGGGAGTATCCCATTTCGTCACGTTCAGTGTCGGCGAGCCGTCCTTTCGTGACTGGACGTGACTGCGCCGTCGACGACTGGCTGGACTTCGTTGAGTGCGTGCTCGGTACGAAGGATGTGCCGGAGGGGTCGTTCCTGGAAGGCCTCGACAAGCGTCCGGTGGACGAGGTGCTGGCTGAACTCACGGCGTTCGAGGAGACTTGGGCGGTCAGATGGGCATGGACCCCGTCCGCCGGTTGCGCTTCCGCTTCCCGTGGCGGGGCGGGCACGGGGTCTTCGTCCCCTCCAGTGGCGTACTGCCCGCGTCCGCCTCGCCGAAATCCGTACCGACTGTGTCATCGGCCACCGTTGGCCACCTCCCGCGCACGCGCCCCGACCCACACACCCAACGCGCCCATCGTTACGGCACGTTACGAGTACTGTCCAGCCCGTAACCGCGTACGCTCGCGCAGCGTACGCGGGTCAGAGCTGGTGAAGTGCCCTTCCGGGCGGCCACCTTGGGCACATGGCACGACCGGCCACCCGCCAACACCTCTTCACCGTACGTGTGTTCACCCAAGGCTTCAGCGCCACCCCACTCGGCGCCCGCCTCGCCCGCGTTTCCTGATGTGCCCGCAATGTCAAGGCAGTTGGCACAGGCGTACCCGTACGGGCTTGATCACTCTCGGCCTGTCCGTGGCAGACTTGGCTCGGGCGCGAACGTGTGCTCGGGCAATGCCGCAGTCGAACGGGGGCGGTCGCAGTGTCATGGGACGAGGAGTGGGCTCAGCTCAAGGCTGATGCCCTGGCGCGTCAACAGCAGTCGACTCACATGCAGCTGAACCAGTTGCCTGCTGACGTCGGGGGATCCTCCAGTGGTCCGGGGGGCTACGGAGACGGGTATTCCGTCAACGCCGCCTCCGTCGACGGAAGTTCGCATCTGCTCATCGAGATCGCAGGAGTTCTGTACGAAGGGCGGATGGACGCAGAGAATGCGACGACGTGCCGTGTTCCCCGCTCCCACGCCGACGTGGCCGCGAAAGTCGACACCTTCGCCCGCTACGCCAAGCACCAGTACGACGACGCGGTCGTGCTGCTCGCGGCGCTGGCCGGCCATCTGAAGTCCGCGAACAACACGTACGCCCAGTACGACCAGCGCGTCTTCCGGGCTCCGGTCCCAAGGTGGACGCCTTCCCCACGCTGGGCGACCACGTCGTGATCTCCGAGCCCCTGTACCGCATCAAGATGCGCGTCGACGGCCTGCCAGATGCCCAGGGCAACAACTACTGGCTGTGGTCCAACTCGGACGAGGGCCGTCGCGAGTACGTCTCTGCCAACAAGGAGCTCATCAAAGCCGCGGCACAGGACTCCGGGCTGCCGCCCGAGATGGTCGCCGGTATCGCCTGGCAGGAGGTCGAGGGCGATCCTGGCTGGATCGACGACGCAGCGTACGGAGCACGAAGGAACGTTCCCGGTCTCGAGGACGCCGACCAGACCTCGATGGGCCCGATCGCCATCCAAGGTCCGCCGGGCCGCCGAAGTACTCGGGTACGACCCGCACAACCTCACCGACATGCAGCGGGACGCCATTGTGGAAGCGACCAAGGACCCGGCCCAGAACACCTTCATCGCATCCGAGTACCTGGCCCAACTCAAGGCAGAGAGCGACTTTGCGGACGTACCGCCGGACCAGATGACCCGCGCCCAGATGCAAGAACTGGCCGCCCGCTACAACGGCGGCCCCTACTACGAGAGCGACGACGCCCAGGCATATGGTCGGGGCTTCGACCGGAAACTGGACGATGCAAAGGAGGCACTGAGGTGAGCTCCACCCCGACGGCCGATGTACGTGAGAGTGGGCAGCCGAGGTCGTCCAGCTGGGTCGGCACTGCCGTGTGCGCCGTCGTTCTCGCGCTCGGAACCCTGGTGACGGGCTACGTCGTCCTCACCGCCTACATGGTCGAGCCAGACGGGCCCTGGGACAGGCAAGCTGTGACCAACTCCAGCGTCGCAGCCGGCGTCGGCCTGGTCTTCTCCGGCGTCATGGCCCTGCTGACGTGGCTGTTCATCAAGGCCAAGTGGCTACGCAAGTGGTGGTACGCCATCCCCACGGCCCTGGCCATCGCCGCGCTGCTGCGGCTGACGGTACTCGCGCCGGAGATCTGAGAGGGCCTTCTGCGACTGTGCCCGCCGCCATCGGCTCCGCCACTGACGTGCTTGCTGTCGCCGAAGCCCTGCGGGAGGCGATCAACGGCCGGTTCGGTGACCTGTCGAGCGCCACCTTCGCTGACCGCTCGGCAGGCGCGGCTGAACAGCGCCAGTGAACGACTGTGCCCTGCACCGGAGTTGGGCCCGGGTGCGGGGCACGGCGCTGTGAACGGTCAGGCCTGGGCGGCGTACGAGACGAAGTCGGGCCAAGCGGCGGGGGAGAGGGCGAGTTGCGGGCCCTGCTTGTCCTTGGAGTCGCGTACGTGGACGGAGTCGGGGCAGGTGGCAACCTCGACGCAGTCCCCTTCGCTGCCGCTGCTGTAACTGCTCTTGAACCAGGCCGGTTCCCACTGGAGCGCAGGGCATCGAGCCGTAGACTCCGGCAGGGAACGCCGACGACGTCTGGCCGTTGCGCGCCCTCGCGGGGAGGAAATCGCATGCAGGACCCTTCGGACTCGATGGAGATCGCCGAGCCTGAGGAGAACGGCCCGAGCAATACCGCCGACTCACCTGTTGTGGACGATCCGACGTCCGACTCGGACATCGACTCGACGACGGCGTCGACGGTCCTGGTGGAGGTGCTCCCAGGGGTGGCTCTCGTCGCCGGTGAGGTCCCGCCGGAGCTGAAGCCCGATCTGATCGACTTCGGGATCGTGCCGGCTGCCGACCGCAAGCAGATCTCAGCGATCCTCGCCTCGATCGGGAACGCGGCGACCGTGGCCGGCAATCTCGGAAACGCGTTCGCCGGCGTGCAGGGGCTCTACAGGATCGGCGACACGGCACAGGCCCTGCTGAAGAGCGGCGCGACGCTCGCCGTCAAGGACGGCGGGAACCTCGGAGCGGTGATGGTTCCTGGCCGCATCCTGCATCAGGCTCGCTTCTACTCCGTGACTGCGGTGAACAAGGCGCAGACCGCGGCCTCGATCGGGCCGGCGCTGGCCATGGTCGCCCTTCAGATGATGCTGAGTGAGGTCTCGGGCCTCGTCAGGACCAACCTCGCGGTGACAAGTCAGGTCCTCACCACCATCCGCAAGGACCAGTGGGCCGAACTGACGGGGCTCGTCGCCGCCATCGATCGCGCGGTCGACCAGGCGCGAGAGATCGAATCGGTCCCGACGTCCTTGTGGGAGGACGTCGCGGGCAGTGGAGCGCTGCTGCAGAAGCAGCTTGAGCTCTACCAGGGGAACGTCCGCGACCACGTCAGGCAGATCGGTCGGGCCGACGCACGCAGCCACCGTGAGTATCTGCAGACGAACGCCGAGGCGATCGCCTTCGATGCCTACGCCCTCCTGTCCTCCCTCAAGGCATGGACCGGATATCACGCGCTCCGCGCCGCGAGGGCGAGAGCCGCTGGACGCGAAGACGCCGCCGAGGCGCAGTACGCCGAGGTCATCGCGCGCGACACCCGCGCGGAGTTCGACTCCGCTCTCGCCGAGACGACGAGCCTCGTCGACGCGCTGACGCGGGAGCTGCGGATCACCGCCGAGCTCCCCGGACCCGACGCATGGCCGCTGCCGGGGAAGCGGAAGGATGCGAAGGCAGCCCGCGAAACCTCCGCCCGTCTTCTGGAGGCGATCGAGCCTCTTGCCGACGCTCTCCATCCGCCGGCCCCTCCGCTTGAGGCTCCGGGCGTCGTCTGCGCACCCGAATCGCTGGATCGCGAGCCGTACCTTCGCATCCTGCGATGGCTCCTCGAGGACGGTGAGACCCTACGTGTCCTCGGCTTCCCCGATCAGCTCGATGCCCTCGGTCCCATTTCTGCGATCCTCGGTGGAGCGAAGGAGAAGCTGGCGGCAGCGAGGGACAAGGCCGCGGTAAAGACGCTGGTCGCCGTCACGGACCGCCGCATCATCACGGCCAAGACGAACGCATTCCTTGAGCAAGGCGAGATCCGTCGGGACATCCCGATTGACCGAGTGCGATACGTCCGAGCAACGACCACACACGACAAAAGCGCGCGCTTGGCGATCGACCTCATCACGCGCGACGAGAACATCCGGTGGCTCTTCCACGCCGACATCGACAACACTCAAGTGGAAGCGCTCGCCGCCGTGCTTGCCGAGTCGATGACGATCCCGGACATTGAACGCGATGAGCTTCAACGGCGGCGCCACGCCCCCATCGAGGCGGGCAAGAAGGGCGAGAGTGCCGGCACGAGGTCTACGGAACCGACTGGATCCGAGGCCACGAACTGCGATGGCGAGTAGGCCTCGAGCCGATTGACGAGGGGCCGCCCCGGCCGCACGTACCGAGCCTGGTCACGTGCGGCGGTAGGCATGGGTGCCAGATGCAGGCACGTTGACGGCACCCAAGCCCGCTCATGGTTACGAGACGTTATGAGTACTGTCCAGTCCGTAACCGCGTACGCTCGCGCAGCGTACGCGGGTCGGACCTGGTGAAGTGCCTCTACCGGCCGCCACATTGGGCACATGACACGACCGGCCACCCGCCAACACCCCGTCACCGTACGTGTGTTCACCCAGCGCTTCAGCGCCACCCCACTCGGCGCCCGCCTCGCCCGGCACCTCGCCCTGAACCAGCTCCACGACTGGGGCATCCCACACGGCACCCACGTCTCCGACACCGCAGCCGTGATCGTCGCCGAACTGTCGGCGAACGCGGTCACTCACGGCCGCGTACCGGGCCGAGACTTCGAACTGTCCCTCTCCCTGATCCCTGGCAGCCTCCGCATCGAGGTAACCGACACCCGCACCGAACTCCGCCCACCGGGCCCCGGCGACGTGAAGCCTCCAGAGCCCCTCGCCGACTCCGGCCGCGGCCTCCTCCTCGTGGAAACCCTCGCCGACCGTTGGGAGATCCTGGACCGCGAACCCCCCGGCAAGACCGTACGAGCCGAAATCGACCTTCCTCGCTGGCTGTCCCTGTTCAAGCAACAGCTGTGCCAGAGCGACGACGCCCCGGCATATGGCCGGGACTTCGCCCGGAAACTGGACGATGCGAGGAACGCACTGAGGTGAGCTCCGCCCCGACGGCCGCCCCGAACTCGGCCGGCACGGCCGTGCCCAGTGCGGCATTCGCCTGCTGAAGGGCGGTGCCACCGTTGGTCCCCACCTTCTCGCGAGCCTCGGGCGGGCCTCGCGCCGGGGTACCGGGGGCGGCGTGAGCGGGTGCGCATGGCAGCCGCGGAGTTATTCGAGCAGGGCCGCACGGACGTACAGGACGGGTCTGCCCCTCTCTCCGCCGTAATTCACGACTTCAGACTCAGTAAGGTGCCGGAAGGCGGACCTTGTAACGCCGCGTTGTACAGAGCGGCGAAGCTGACGAGGAGACACGGCGGACATGACAGGGCTGGAACACGAGGACGACCCCAGGGGGCCGCTCTTCGAGACGCCTGTCGAGATCGGAGCGAACGGGCGGCCCACCGGAGTCGAGCTGGAGCTGCCGCCCGACGAGTCCTCCTGGGCCGTGGGATACCTCGATCCGGAGAGCATCAGGATCGAGTCCCTGACTGTCACTGTCGATCTGCTGCTCACCCGGCTCCAGGAGATGACGCTCGATCTCGCACCGGACTTCCATCGCCGCATCGGCATGTGGAGCGACGTACAGCAGAGCCGGTTCATCGAGTCGCTTCTGCTCGGCCTCCCCATGTCGCCCTTCTACATGGCGCAGCAGGCCAACGACATCTGGTCCGTCGTCGACGGCATGCAGCGGCTCACCGCCATCGCCCGGTTCATGGCTCCCCAGCACACCGTTGGCCTGTCACCGCTGTTCCTGACGGGCCTGGAGTACCTGACGGACCGGGAAGGAGCGTTGTACGCACACCTGTCCGGGCGCATGCGCCTTCGGCTGAGCGAGACCAAGGTCGCCGTCCATCTCGTACGGCACCGCACCCCGGCGGCCGTGAAGCTCAACCTGTTCCGCCGGATCAACGCGGGGGGACAGCCGCTCACCCCGCAGGAGATCCGGCACGCCATGATTCCCGGCCCGGCCCGCGAACTGCTCGCCGATCTCGCGGAGCATCCGGCCTTCGGCGAGGCCACCGGGTACAGCGTGTCGAACGAGCGGATGAGCGACCGTGAGCTGGTGCTCCGCTTCCTGGCCTTCCGGCTCACGCCGCCGGACCGGTACCGGGAGCCGGACTTCGACCTGTTCTTGGCCAACGCCATGCACGGCCTCAACGAGCTCACCGATGAGCAACGGGATTGGGAGGCACGGGAGTTCAAAGAGGCGATGAAATGCGCGCTGAACGTCTTCGGGGACCGGGCGTTTCGCAGGTCGCTCGACCGTGGACGTGAACTCCCCGTCAACAAAGCCTTGTTCGAGGCTGTCGCAGTCAATGTCGCGACCCTGGACGACCAGCAGCGTGTTCGACTGGTAGCGTCGCGTGACGAAGTCCGTGACGGTCTGTCGGCCCGTCTGACCGGGGACTTCACCTTCGAACGCGCCCTCACCGTCGCCCCCGGCGACCCCGAGAACGTACGGACGCGGTTCGAGGTGGTGGCGGGACTCTTCCAGGAGGTACTGAGCGGTGATTGACCGGCTGACGCTGACCAATTTCAAGGCGTTCCAGCAAGCGGAGATCCCACTCGGTCCGCTCACCCTTTTGACGGGGCTGAACTCGTCCGGGAAGAGCACGGTGATGCAGGCGCTGGCCCTGCTGCATCAGTCGTACACGTCTGGCGACCTGGCGCATCCCGTACGTTTCGTTGGAGACGGATTCATCTTCAAGCAGGGCGGGGCAGGGTTTCTGCTCAACGGTGAGCTCGTCGGCCTCGGGACCGGACTGGACGTCCTGCACGAGGACTTCACCGGGGAGGCCCCGAGTATCACGCTGGCCGTGACCGAAGGGGATTACCACTACGCCTATACGGTCGCCTACGACCCCGAACAGAACTTGCTGCCCTTGGCCGGCGTCCAGCTGCCGGCAACTGAGGAGGGCCCGTCACGGCCCGACGGAATGGCGGATCTGTTCCCGGGGTACTTCGAGCGGCCGTTCCAATACCTCCACGCCGACCGCATCACCCCCGCCGAGCGTTACCCCCGCGACCATCAAGTGGCCATCGGTCGTGGCTTCCTCGGCGTCCGAGGCGAACACACCGTCAACTTCCTCCGGCACCACGCTCGCGGCGACCTCCCTGATGGGCCGCTGCGGCACCCTCGCGCAAAATCGCCCCAGCTGCTGGACCAAGTAGCCGCCTGGATGGGCGAGCTGTGCCCCGGCGTGAACATCGAAGCCGCCCCCATCGAGGGTACGGACACAGTCCGCCTGTCCTACGGCTTCGGCGACGCCCTCACCGCGACGGGGCGCCGGCGCCCCACCAACGTCGGTTTCGGTCTGACGTACGCCCTGCCCATCGTCGTCGCCTGTCTCACCGCGCAGTGGGGCGGGCTCGTCCTGCTGGAGAATCCGGAGGCGCACCTGCACCCTCAGGGCCAGACCAAGATGGCCCAGCTCGCCGCCTCCGCGGCCGCCCAGGGCGCACAACTCATCGTCGAGACACACAGCGACCACGTGCTCAACGGCATGCGGCTCGCGGTGAAGCGCGGCGTGCTCCCGGCTGAGCAGGCGGTCGTGCACTACTTCCGCAACGACGGTGCGGGAGCACAGGTAATCACCCCGAAGATCGACGAGGACGGCCATCTCGACCAGTGGCCCCAGGGCTTCTTCGACGAGCTGGAGAACACGCTGGAGCAGCTGCTCGACTGAGCCCGCTCGCCCAGGGTCCCGCCAACACACCATCACCCAGGGAGACTTGTGCCGCAGCTGTTCCTGAACGAGATGTCGTGCAGAAGTGCCTGCGAGCCGTTACAGGCAGACAGAGCCATGACGGAGTTCGCCCGCAGCGCGGCCGCGGTCCAGCGAGCGGACCCGGTCGGGACGACGCTGGTGACCGAAGCGAAGCTCAACCAGCTCCATATCGCGAACGGGTATCCGATCGGCAAGTGGATCGGTAATCCCAAGAACCGTGACGCGTGGACCCTGCTTCTCAAGCTGCGGACCAAGTCGCCGTTCAAGGAGGGGTATCCCGATGGCGTGGACGGCCTCGACGTCGAATACCGCCACGATGGCGTCGAGGTGGACGCCTTGGGCGCAGCCCATCTGACGGGCGGGATGGGCATCTCTCTTCCGGTGGACGCCTGCTGGGACGCGACCACGCTGTTGCTGGAGCGCGAGCGGCTGATGGAGGACGAGGACGGCACCACCGAGGTCGACGTCAGCCAAGTCGAGGTCCGGCACGCATCGGCCCGGGTGCACGTCGAGGAGCACCTGACCTGGATCAAGGCCTCCCGTGACACCGCCGCGACCACCGGCGCTCAGCTGTGGGAGAAGCGCGGCAAGATCTGCCCCAGCCTCCAGTTCCTGCCCGCTGTCGAGGACCAGCTGCGCGCCCTCGACGCGGCTTCCATCGCCGTCGTACGAAGGCGGCTGCTGGAGCTGCAGGAGTCCGTCGCCGACTGGGACCCGGACACACAGGCACGCCCGCAGTGGCGGGGAGACGTGCGCGGCGAGTTCGAGTCGCGCAAGCGCCTGTGCTGGTTCACCGACCTCGATGGCGAGCGGCGGTGCTTCTACTGGCACACCGACTACCCGCCCAAGCCCGGCCGCCTGCACTTCAGGCTCGTACCGGAGGACCGGACCGTACGCATCGCATACGTCGGCAGGAAGCTCGGAGTCTGAAGGCCCTCCGCAAGGGTCACGGCCGGCCCGCCGTCCCTTACGGTTGGGAACACATCATGATCCAGCGCCGAAGGGGGACCCGCGCGTGCGACCGACTCTCGCCGCCGACCAGGTACGCGCCAGCCTGAGTCAGTACCTGGCGACGACGTACGCGCTGGCGGACGAGTCGACGCGGCGGGCGCTGGAGCAGTTCCTCGGGGATCCGGGCGACGGGATCTTCCGCGGGCCGTATCTGCGGATCCGTACCCCCTTCCGGAGCGCCGTCGGGGACGGCTGGCAGAAGCATCTCGAGTGGTGGCCCAAGGGCTTCCGGCCCCACCGGCACCAGGCCCTCGCCTGGGAGCGGCTGTCCACGCTGAACGGGCCCGCCGAGCCAACGCTCGTCACCACCGGGACCGGGTCCGGCAAGACCGAGTCGTTCCTGGTGCCGCTGCTCGACCACTGCCGGCGGGAGCGCGCGGCCGGGCGGGACGGGGTGAAGGCCGTTCTGCTGTATCCCATGAACGCACTGGCCACCGACCAGGCCCAGCGCATCAACGACCACCTGGACAACGCGAAGGACACGCGGCTTGAGGGCGTACGGGCCGGCCTCTACATCGGGGACACGCCCTCGCGGGAGTTCAAGGACTCCGTACGCAAGGTCGCCGTGGACCGGGAAGAGATCCGGGCCACCCGGCCGGACATCCTGATCACCAACTACAAGATGCTCGACCTGCTGCTGCAACGCCCCGAGGACCAGAAGCTGTGGCAGGGCTCCTCGCTCGCGTACATCGTGCTGGACGAGTTCCACACGTACGACGGCGCCCAGGGCACGGACGTGGCGATGCTGCTGCGCAGGCTCGGCGCGGTGACCGGGCTCGCGCGGGACGGGCGGCCGCTCGGGCCGGTGTGCCCGGTGGCGACCTCGGCGACTCTGGGGGAGTCGGGGGGCGAGACCTCCACGATGCTGGACGTCGCCGAGCAGGTCTTCGGGGTGCCCTTCCCGGCCGAGGCCGTGGTGGGGGAGTCGCGGCGGAGTGTGGACGAGTTCGTGGGGGAGAGCGACTTCTCGCTGCCCTTCCCCTCCCCGCACGAGGTGGCCGAACTCGGTGATCCCACGCGGGACTCGGGGGCCATGGAGCGGCTTGTGGCGGCGTTTACGGGCCAATCGGGGCTGTCCGCGGGCGAGTTGGGGGCGAAGTTGCGGCGGCACCGGCTGACCGCCGCCGTCCTGGAGATCCTCGACGGCAGGCCCCGTACGCTGCCCGAGGTCATGGAGGTGCTGCCCCGGTACGCGTACCACTGGGGCATGGCCGTCCAGCAGAAGCCGGACGTCGCCGCCCAGGCGCTGGCCCGGTATGTGGCGCTGCTGTCGACGGCCCGTGACCCGGACGACCCGAAGCGGCCGCTGCTGTCCATCGAGATGCATCACTGGGTGCGGTCCGTGTCGCGGGTGCTGCGCGGGATCACGCCCGCGCGGGCCGAGTTCCGCTGGGACGACGAGCGGGTCGCTGCCGGCGGGCGGCTCGTGAGCAAGGCCGCGGACGACGCGTCGGACGAGGCGGACACGGGAGAGGCGGGGGACGCTGCGCCCGCTCCCGCCGACGACAGCGCGCCCCGGCCGGCCGAGGTGTTCCTGCCCGCCGTCTTCTGCCGCGAGTGCGGGCGCTCCGGCTGGGCGGCGCTCTCCCCGGAGACGGACGCAGCCGAACTCGACCTGAACGCCACCAAGATCCGCCGGGCTTCCGTCGGGCGCGACAAGAGGCGCGTACGGAACATGATCGCGACCACGGCGGCGCGCGCCCACGAGGTCGCGTTCGCGCGGGACACGCCGCGCAGCGGGCCCACGGTCATGGTGCTGGACGGCGACAGCGGGCGACTGCGCCCCGTGTCGCCCGAGAGCGACTTCGAGTCCGCCCACGACGGCATGGGCCCACGGATCGCGAAGACGCTGCACAACGCGGCGTTCGTCGAGGTCGACCTCGCGGGCGAGCGCGCGGCCGAGAGGGACCAGTGCCCGGCCTGCCGCACCTTCAACTCCATCCGCTACCTCGGTACGGGTCTCGCGGCGCTCGCGGCGGCCTCCATCACCCAGCTGTTCACGGGCGGTGAACTCGACAGGAACCTGAAAGAGAACAAGACCCTCCTCTTCAACGACTCCGTCCAGGACGCCGCGCACCGCGCCGGATACGTCGCCAGCCGCTCGTACACCTTCTCCTTCCGCTCCCTGCTCGCCAGCCGCGTCGAGGAGGACTCGTCCGTCGCGCTGAGCGATCTGGCGGCGGACATCATCAAGGAGGTCGTCGACAGTCGCCTGGTGCGGGTCGCGGTCGTACCGCCGGACCTGCATGTGTTCCGGGGCGTCGACACGCTGCTGTCCGGACGCAGTCACGGTTCGAAGGCGACGTGGGAACTCATCGCCGAGCGGCTGGCGTTCGCCGCGATCATGGAGTTCGGGCTGCGGTCCCGGCAGGGGCGCACGCTGGAACTCACCCGGACCGTGGCCGCCGATGTGCCGCTGGCCGATCCGGACGGCGTGGCCGAGCTGGTGCGCGAGCTGCTGCACCGCACACCCGGGGACATCGCGCTGGACGACGGATCGGTGCCGGGGCCGGAGCGGTTCGTGGGGTTTGTGCGGGGCTTGCTGGAGCGGCTTCGGACGCGGGGCGCGATCCGGCACAGGTGGCTGGACGACTGGATCGACCAGGCGGGCGTGCGCCGCTGGCAGATCTGGGGCGGACGCGAGGAGGGCATGCCCGCCTTCCCGCCGGGTGTCTCCGCGCCCGCCTTCCTGCTGGGGGGCCCGAAAAAGGGCAGCGACGACTTCGACGTACTGACCGGACGGCTCGGTTGGTACCAGGACTGGACCGTCCGCGCCCTCGGCCTGCGCAACCGGGACGCGGCCACCGACTTCCTGGTCCGGCTGCTGCCCGCCCTCGCCGAGGCGGACGTGCTCTCCGTGCGCACCGCGGGCGACGGGGCGACCCGGGTGTACGGGCTCCAGCCCGGCCATGTGCACGTACGCAAGCTCGCCGACGAGGACGTCGCCGATGCGGGGGTGCGCTGCCCCGACTGCTTCTGGCAGCAGACCGTCCACCCCGGCCGCGTCGGCCAGTGGCACGAACAGCCATGCCCGCGCTACCGCTGCCGGGGGCACCTCCAGGCGAGCCAGTACGGCGAAGGGACCGTCCGCCAGCGAGACTTCACCGACGACTTCTACCGGCGCATGTACCGCGACGCGGGAGTCTTCACCATCAACACGGCCGAGCACACGGGCACCCTGGACCGACGCAAGCGGGAAGCCGTGGAGAAGGCGTTCCGCGACGGCACCGACGTCCACTACGCCAACCCGCAGGTACTGTCGTGCACACCCACACTCGAACTCGGCATCGACATCGGCGACTTGTCGACCGTGGTCCTCGCCTCACTGCCCAAGGGCCCGGCCAACTATGTGCAGCGGGTCGGCCGCGCCGGGCGCTCCACCGGCAACGCCTACCTGCTGACGATGGTCGACCGGGGGCCGCGCGACCGGTACTACCTCGAAGACCCGCGCCAGATGATCGCCGGGGACATCCAGCCGCCGGGCTGCCACCTGTCAGCGGTGGAGATCCTCCGCCGTCAGTACCTCGCCCACCTCCTCGACGTGGTCGCCGCCGGGAAGCTGTCGTCGGCGGACAGCGACCGGGTGCCGCTGCGTCCGCTGCCGCGCCGGGCCACCGAACTGTTCGACACCTCTGGCTGGCTGACGGACTTTCAGGAAGCCGCCCTGGCCGACGGACGACGGCTCGCGGATGCGTTCCTTCGCCTCTTCCCGCCGTACGACGAAGAACGCGGGACCGGGGTGAGTCCTCAAGCCGCCGACGCCGTACGGGAGTTCGCGACCGAAGGGCTGAAGACCGCGCTGGACAAGGCGCGCGAACAGTGGGCCGAGCGGCGAGGGGAACTCCAGCGCCGTATCAAGGCCATCGACGCCGCCACCGAACTGCTCGTCGCCGGTGACCCCGAGCACGAACGGCAGGGACGCGAACTGCGCGCCGAGCGACGGGCCGTCACCCGGCGGGCCCGCGACATCAGCAGCAGCACCGCACACGGAGCACTCGTCGACCTGGGGCTACTGCCCAACTACAGCCTCGTCGACTCCACCACCGAACTGGAGGCCACCCTCACCTGGACCGAGGACGCCCCCGACGGCCCGGCCGGTCGCAAGGAGTACCGCAGCAAGGTGCTCCGGTACGACCGCACCGCGCGGTTCGCGCTGGAGGACTTCGCGCCGGGTAACCACTACTACATCCAGGGCTACAAGCACCGGATCACCGGCCTCGACATCGGCAGCAGCAAGCGCCCGGCCTGGATCTGGTGGCGGATCTGCCCCGACTGCGGTCACGTGCGCACCCACCGGGCCCAGCAGGACTCCTCGGCGTGCCCGCGCTGCCACTCCGCCGCCATCGGTGACGTGGGCTGTCTGCACAAGGTCCTTGTCCCGCACCGCGTCCACTCCCGCGACCAGCGCGACGACGCCCGGGTACGGGACGACACCGACGAGCGGGAACGGCGGCATTACACCGTCGTACCGGCCGTGGACATCCCGCACGACAGTCTCGTCGAGGCCTGGCGGCACGGCAGCGCCACCTTCGGCTGGGAGTTCACCCGGCAGGCCGTGATCCGGCACATCAACGTCGGCGCCTCACGCGTCGACGCTGTCGCCGACGACGCCTTCGCCGGGCGGAGGGTGCGGCTCAACCCGTTCTGGGTGTGCGACTCCTGTGGCTACGCCGACCCGGACGGCGGGCCCGTCTCCGACGACGCCCTGCTGCCGGCCAAGGCCACGAAATACCACCGGCCCTGGTGCCCCAAGCTGCGCGAGGGCGTGCCCGACACGCGTGCCCGGCAGACCGGGGTCCGGCTGCTGCTCGCGCACGAACTGCGCACCGAGGCGCTGCGCATCCTCATCCCCGCCGTTACCGCACACACCCAGGAACGGCTCGTCTCCTTCAAGGCCGCGCTGCTCGCCGGGATCGCCCGCAGCTACGGCGGCGACCCCGACCACCTGGCCGTGGTCACCGACTCACTGCCCGACCCGGGCAGCGGCGATCCCGACGTACGCCGCCACTACCTGGTCCTCTTCGACACCCTCCCAGGAGGCACCGGCTACCTGCACCAGCTCGCCGGGCCCGACGGGCTGCGGGACGTACTGGCCCGTGCCCGGCAGCTCATCGAGACGTGCGCGTGCGTGGAGGAGGGACGGCCCGCCTGCCACCGTTGCCTGCTGCGCCACGTCGCCGACAGCGAGTACGAGCAGGTCTCGCGGGAGCAGGCCCTCGACATGCTCGGCGAACTCTTCGGCCGGGAAGGCGAGGGCTGGTCGGCGAAGCCCGTGGCCACCACCGGGGACATCACGCTCGTCCACCAGGTGGAGAGCGAGCTGGAGGCGCTGTTCAGGCGCGGGCTGCTGGAGTGGGCGGGCCGCGACGACGTCGACGAGGCGAGCGTACGGACCGCGCTGACACCGGACGGCGAGCGGAGCACGGAGCTGCGGCTGACCGCGCCGGACGGATCCGTGACCCGCTGGCAGATGGAGACCCAGACCTCCCTCGGCTTCACCCGGCCCGACGTGGTCTTCACACGCTTGGACGCCGAGCAACCGCGCGTCGCCGTCTACCTCGACGGCTACCGCTACCACGCGAGCCCTGAGCACAACAACATCGCCATCGACGCGGACAAGCGCACCCGGCTGCGCGCCGAGGGCTGGCAGGTGTTCCAGCTGACTTGGGACGACGTCGAGGCCTGGACCGGGCGGCGCAAGCCGCCCGCAGACCCGGTGTGGGTGCCGTACCAGAACACCGCGCAGAAGACTGCGCTCGACATCCACCGTCGGCTGCACAGCGGGGATACCAGGGATCTGCCACGCTTTGTGTGGGCGAACCCGGTGGACACGTTGATCGGGTATCTCACGCGTCCCGAGCCGGAGTTGTGGCGCCGCCGCACCCAAAGCGCGCTGTCCGGTTTCGCCGCCGTAGCTGCCACCAGCCGGGCCCTCGCCGACGGCCCGGCCATCGCCGAGCGCATCACCGAGGCCCTGCGCGGGCAGCCGCTGGCCGGGGGCAAGGGTGCCGTGCAGGTCTTGGCGACCAAGGACGGCAGCGGCTGTCCGTTGACCGTCGCCCTCGATCTGCGCCGGGGGCAGGCGGGCGCCGTGTGGTCGGCGGTGACCGTGCTGGACGACAGCCCGGCGGTCGCGGACGAGAGCGCGCATCGGCGGCGGTGGCAGGCGTGGTTGTACTGGACGAATCTGCTCCAGTTCCTCAATGAGGGGGAAGGTGACGGGGCGCAGCTCGCTGTGAGCGGGCTTGATGCGTTTGACGCCGGGGAGCTGGCGGTCACGGGGGGGACGGGGTGGCTGACTTCGCAGCGGCGGAGGGTGGCCGTGGCGGAGTCGGAGGGTGTCGCCGAGCCTGTTGTTGTGGAGAGCGCGGAGTCCGGAGTCGTACGGGATCCGGGCTGGGACGAGGTCATCGAGTACCTGCTGGACGAGCCGGGGCTGAAGGAGCTGTGCGTGGTGTTGGCGGAGCGCGGGGTGTCGGCTCCGGTGGCCGGCTACGAGCTCGGCGCCCAGCTCTGGCCCGCCGAACTCGCCTGGCCGGACAGGCGAGTTGCGGTCGTGCTGGCGCATCGGCGGGGCGAGGACGGTACGCCGGATTACGACGCCGAGGAGCGCGACAAGGCGTATGCGGCGGCGGGGTGGCGTGCGCGTACCGCGGTCGAGTGGGACGCCGGGGAACTGGCGGCGCTGCTGCTCTCCGGAGCCGGCGGGACTGCCGGAACTGCGGGAACTGACGGGGGCGAGAACTCCGAGAATGGGGGGCACGCCGGATGACCGGGGGCGCCACGCTGCGGCTGCTCGACAAGGCGGACAAGGAGATCGCCGCGCTGGACCGTACGACCGTCGAGGCGGTGTACCGGTTCCAGCGCGACTTCCGTAAGAACCCGGGGGCGGGGGTGTTCCACCTCCGGGAGTTGAGGGATGACGGCCGCCTGTTCTCCGCCCGCGTCGACCAGGACCATCGCGCGCTCCTGCTCCGGCTTGCCGCCGACGACTGGCTGCTCGTCTCGGTGCAGCACCGCGACCGTGTGAAGCAGCACGCGGACCGGCTCGCGTACGGCATCAACCAGGTCACCGGCGCCATCGAGTACGTAGACCTCCAGGCCGTGGAGGAGGACGTACGCGACGCACCTGACGCTCAACAGCCCGTCGAGGAACCGCTGTTCGCGCATTACGGCGCCGAGCGGCTCGCCGAGCTGGGGGTCGCCGAGCCGCTCATCCCGATCGTCCTCAAACTCACCTCGGATGACGAGGTCAGGGCGCTCGCGAAGTACGCGCCCCGGCACACGGGCGAAGTACTGCTGCGGCTGCGCGACGGTTACTCGTACGAGGACGTCAAGGAGCAGGTCACCGCGCCGGTCGCGGTCAAGAAGGAAGATGAGTTCGACGCCGAGGACTGGCAGTCGGCCGCTGGGCGCTCCCAGGCCGTCGTCATCACCGACGACGAGTCGCTCCAGAGCATCATCGAGGAACGCGACTTCGGCCGCTGGAAGGTCTTCCTGCATCCCACGCAGGAGAAGCTGGTGCGCCGCGAGTACTCCGGCCCGGCCCGGGTGAGCGGCGGCCCCGGCACCGGCAAGACCATCGTGGCGCTCCACCGCGTCAAGCACCTTGTCGACCGGCTCGGGCCCGGCCACACCAAGCCGGTGCTGCTCACCACCTTCAACAAGAACCTCGCCGCCGATCTGCGGGCCCGGCTGCTGGCCCTCGGCGGCCCGGAAACCGTGGCCCGTGTCGACATCGTGCACGTCGACCAGCTCGCCACCCGCGTGGTGCGCGAAGCCGACCCGGGCAACGCCAAGCGGCGTATCGACGACTCCCAGGCGCTCAGGGAATGGCGGCAGTTGCTGGTGGAGTCGGGGGAGAACCGCTGGGACGCGGAGTTCCTCAGCGACGAGTGGAACCAGGTGATCCTCGGGCAGGCCGTCCGCTCCCGCTCCGACTACTTCGTGGTGCGCAGAGCCGGCCGCGGACGCACCCTGAGCCGCGCCGAACGGGCACAGGTCTGGCAGCTCGCCGAACGCTTCACCCAGCGCCTGGAACTCAAGGGCCTGGAGACCCACCGCCAGGTCGCCGAGCGGGCCGCCCGCCTGGAGCTCGACCGCAAGACCAAAATCGACCGCAGACAGCAGCAGACCGACGAACGCGGAGGACTGGCGAACGTACACGTCGAGTCCGGCTCCGGAGCCTTCCTCCGCTACCGCTACCGGCACATCGTCGTAGACGAGGCCCAGGACCTGAGCGCCGCCCACTGGAAGATGCTGCGCGCGATGGTCCCGGCCGGGCCGAACGACATCTTCCTCGTCGGCGATACCCACCAGCGGATCTATGACAACCAGGTCACCCTCGGCAGCCTCGGCATCAACATCCGCGGCCGTTCCTCCCGCCTCACCCTCAGCTACCGCACGACCTGGGAGATCCTCCGCGACGCCACGAAGGTCATGGATGAGGCAGCCGAAGCCGACTACGACGACCTCGACGGCGGAACCGACAGCCTCAAGGGCTACCGCTCGGTCCTCCACGGTCGCCGTCCCGCACTGCACCGCGCCGACAGCTGGGACGAGACGCTCGACGCCATCGCCGACCAGGTGAAGGCCTGGCACGACATCCCCCGCGAGTCCGTCGCCGTATGCGTCCCCACCAACGACATGGCCTCGGACGTCGAGCAACGCCTCGCCCGCCACGGCATCACCTCCACCGTGATGACCCGCGACGGACTCCCACGCAACGAGGGCGTCCACATCGGAACGATGTACCGCTTCAAGGGCCTCGAATACCAGCGCATGATCATCGCCGGAGTCTCGGAAGGCTTGGTCCCCCGCTCCGCCGTCGACGCCTGGCAACGCACGGACCCCCTCCGCCACCGCCGCGAGCTGCAACGCGCGCGCTCTCTCCTCTTCGTCGCGGCGACCCGGGCCCGCGATGCCCTGGCGATCTTCTGGCATGGGGAGCCGAGCCGGTTCCTGGCACCTCTGGGGGCGTCGAACAGGGCCTGATGTCACAGGAGTTCGGGAGAGTTCACGAAGGTTCGGACAGCCTTGAGCCTCGAACGGTCATGACCGAATAGGCACTCTTTCAAGCATGTCCGCCCGGGTGTCACCGTTTCGTCAGGAACGGACACTGGGGGCGGGTATGGCAATACCTTCGTACGTTCCGGGACTGCCCGTGAAACACGCGGCGCTGGCCGGATTCAAACAGGTCGAGCTTCCTGACAAGGAACGTGTGCAGCCACTCTGGACCATCCCACCGCCGGACAGGACGGCGGAACTGGTGGAATACCTGAGGGGAAAGGCGCGGGTCCTCCGTAACGGACCCGGTCTGCATCCGGGTTGGCTCGACGCCCGGAACGCGGAGGGTGAGCTCGACCTCGTGGTCGAGCACATGTGGCAGGAGGTCTGTGCCACCCTCCTGGGCACTGCGTTACGGCCGGTCACAGGGCCCGAACGTGACCCGGCCCAGCAGACTGCCGCTGCCGAGACTGCCAGGGAATGGGGCGACGGACTCGGCGTGCGGGTCGCGCTGCACGCCGGGCCCGATGCGGATCTGCGCGATCGGTGCCGGGAACTGGTCGGCCGAGTGCGTGGCCGAGACCCGGAGCTGGATCTCTTCCTCGACCTGTACGACATCGGAAACGCCGACGCCGCCGTTGCCCGTGCGCTCCTCGGCTGGCGCGAGGTCGGCACACTGGCTGAGTGGCGCACTGTCACGCTGCTGGGCGGCTCCTTTCCCTGGGGCGCGAAGGAGCTGAAGGATCACGATCTGACGGAGTGGCCGCGCGCCGAGTGGCAGGTCTGGCAATTGGTACGCGACCGAATGGAGCCCCAGGGTCCGAAGATCACATACGGCGACTACTCGACCGTCCACGCTCGCAGCGGCGACGCGCCGCCCGGCGGAGGGATCTTCTACGAGAAGCCGCGCTACACCACGGCCGAACACTTCCTGATCGGCAAGGGTGCCCAGTGGGGTCGTGGTGAGGAGAGCCTCATGAAGACGCTCGCCGCGCGGATCGTCGACGATCCCGAGTTCCGTACGTCCCGCAGCGACGGAGAGCGATGGTTGCAGAATCAGGCAGATCCTGCCGTCAGGACGAACCCCGGGAACCCCTCGGTGTGGGTGGAGAAGGGCCACATACAGCACCTCACCTTCGTCGCCGACCAGACACGCGAGCCAGACCGTTGACCTGGCCGCGGACCGAATAACCCGTCGGAAAACCCCACTTGCCACTGCTACCGTCTCCGACGTGGCGAAACTCAATCAGATCATCGCAGTCGAGAAGGGCGTCAAGGCCAAGTCGCACCAGGACCTGACGGCCGCTCACCATGGGCTGCAGAAGCCTGCCCTGCTGGCCGGTATCTCGCGTACGTATCAGCCGAAGGACGAGGAGGGTGAGCAGTTGCCGCCCGAGTCGACTCGGGTGCAGGTGCAGGCCGAGGACGTACTGCGGGACACCGCGGCCACCCTTACACGGCTGTTCGATGTGACCGCCACCAAGGACTGGGCCAACTGCACGGCCAGGGCGGACGTCACCGTTGACGGGCGAGTGCTCGTCGCCGAGGTGCCGGTGTCCTATCTGCTGTTTCTGGAGAAGCAGCTCACCGATCTCAACGCCTTTGTGCGGAAGCTGCCGGTGCTCGACGCCTCCGAGTCGTGGGCGCAGGACCCGTCCACCGACGCCTGGAAGACCGAGCCGGTCCGGACGCTTCGTACGAAGAAGGTGCCTCGGAACCATGTGAAGGCCGAAGCCACCGAGAAGCATCCTGCGCAGGTCGAGGTGTACTACGAGGACATACCGGTCGGGTACTGGACGACCGTCAAGTTCTCGGGTGCCCTTCCCGCCCGGCGTGTGAACGAACTGCTGGACCGGGTCGAGAAGTTGCAGCAGGCGGTCAAGTTCGCCCGGGAAGAGGCGAACGGCGTCGACGTCGTCGACAAGCGGGTCGGTGACGCCGTGTTCGGCTACCTGTTCGGGTAGCCTCGGAAACTCCCCGGCCACCAGCTACCTCGGCCGGGGTGCGCGAGGAGCGCAAAGCTGAAGCTGAGGCTTGTCGTGACTGCGCGGTTCCCGATGAGGAACCGCCATCAATCTCAGACTATTGCTCCAGACTCAGCATTCGCCGCCGATCGCCGGATCGACCGGGCTCAGGCCCCGGACGTCGAAATGCCGGTTCAAGTCCGGCCCGCACAGCTCGATGTGCGGTGGTCCAAAGGCAGGACGCGGCGACTTCAGACTGACCTGGGTCCTCAAGCGTGCCGGCGTGCGACATGGGCGGCATCACAGGGCTCGGGGGCCGGCTACGCCCCCGGGTCCGCTCCTTTTTGCGCACACAGCGCCTATCCTCCGTTCGCGCACGTCGCCTGCACCCCGGAGCCAGCGCCCGCTCCAACAGCCGTAGACCGGGATTGCGTTCATAAAGAACGCGGCCTCCCCGCCATCCGTCACCTCGCTGAAATGCGAGAGTTGCATCTGCTCCAGGTTCGCGACCTACCGTGGGCACCACACACCACCGCCCGGCCGACGTCGCCCGAAGGCACACCCCCGCCCTCGTACTGACAGGAGCCCCGTGTCCCGCCCCGCCCTTGCCCTGCCTCCCTGGCTCGCCCATGCGCTGCGCGCGCAGCGGGGACCCGTGCCCTGGAGCGCGGTCGTACGGGGAGCGCTGGCCGCCGGGCCGTTGCTGCTCGTGGCCGTTCTGGTCGACCGGCCCTCCATCGGAGTCGTGGCCGCCCTCGGTGCCATGCTCGCCGGGACCAATGACCGGCCCGGGAGCCGGCGGGCCTCCATCAAGCGGCTCGGGGTGCCGGCGCTCGCCGGGGCCGCAGGGCTGTTCCTCGGGGCGTATCTCGGGGACCACGCCGGAGCGGTGCTGCTGACCCTGGGGCTGACCGGACTCGGGCTGGTGGGCGGAGCTGTCAGTGCCGTGGGGCCGGTGGCTTCCGGAGCCGGGACGCAGTTGCTGGTCGCGGCTGTCGTGGGGGCCGGGATGCCGTTGCCCGAAGCAGGGTGGCAGCGTGCCCTGCTCTTCCTCGCGGGCGCGCTCTGGCTCCTTGCGCTGCGGCTTGTGCTGCCGACGCCCCAGGCCCTGGTCAGTGACTTCCGCTTCGACGGGGAGCGGGAAGCCGTCGCCTCCGTGTACGAGGCCGTCGCCGCGCTGCTCGCCGCGGTGGGCGGTGAGGCCGCCATGGCCCGGCGTGCCGCGCTGACCGCCGCGCTCGATCACGCGCAGGACGCGCTCGCGGGGCCGCGGCTGCGGCGGTACGCCAGTTCCGCGGCAGAGCGGCGGCTGCGGGCGCAGTACGCCGCCGCGCTGCCTCTCGCCGAGGCCGCGACCGCGCTCGCATGGTCCGGGGACGCCCTGCCCGCGCGCGCGGCAGACGGGCCGCGACGGCTCGCGGTCGCCGTACGGACGGGGGAGGCCTGTGGGCCGCTGCCCGCACCCGCCCGTTCCGTACCGGGGCTGCGGGCCCTCGACGACGCCCTGCTGCACGCGGCCGAGGCCTTCGACCGGGGCGGCAGGAAGAGCGCCCCCAAGGGTTCCAGCGGACCCATCGACCTCGGTGCCCAGCAGACCGCACGCCATGGTCTGCATCTACGTCCCGTCCGTGCCAAGGCCCTCCTGCGCACGGTCACCGGTGCCGGAGGCCGCGAGTACGGGCTCCGGGTGGCGCTGAGCTTGGGCGCGAGTGCCGCCGTCGCGCAGGCGCTGCACCATGTGCACTGGTACTGGCTCCCGGCCACCGCAGTCTTCCTCGTCAAGCCCGATCTCGGGCCGCTCGTCTCACGTGTGCTGTGCCGGGCCGCGGGGACTGTGCTCGGCGCCGTCGTGTTCGCCGGGTTCGCCGCGGTGCTGCCCGCGCCGGAAGGGCTCGTGGTGCTCGTGGCCGTCAGCGGGGCCCTGATCCCGGTCGCCATTCGGCACTTCGCCGCTCAGACCGCCGTCATCACCGTGCTGGTGCTCTCGCTCGTCATGGTCGGCGGCGAACCGCAGGCCTCCTGGAGCCGGATCGGCGAGACGCTGCTGGCCTGCGCGATCGTGCTGCTCGTCGGGCATCTGCCGGCGCCGGGGCAGCGCGGCGGGAACGTACGGGCCCGCCTTGGGCGTGCGACCGACGCGGCGCACGCGTACCTCGCGCAGGTGCTGAGCGGGGCCGACGACCGGGCGGCACGCTGGGCCCTGCGCCGCGAGGCCTACCGGACGCTGGCCGAGGCCCGTGCCGCGATCGACCGCGCCTCCGCCGAACTCCCCACCCTGGCACGGCACACGGAAGGCACCGACGCGGTGGCGGCCACGCTCGAACGCCTCGTGGACACGACCACCGCATGCGCCGTCCACCTCGACGACACGGGACAGCTCACCCCTCAGCACACCGAACGCCTCGCCACCCTGCTCGACGAACTCGTCGAGCGGCGGGAGCGGGCGGGGCTCACTTCGGAGGACGACCGGCCGGCCAACCCTCTGAACCTGACTGCCTGAGGCCCTCACACTCGTAGCCTCACACCCGTATTCGCGCCCACACCGGAGCATGATCCGACCCCGCCTCGTCCCGGCGCGCACTCGGATCATCCCCCACCGACGGCAGCGTGGTGACCTCCTGGGCCGGAGCCCCGGTCCCCGCACCGGTCACATGGTCGAGGAGGAGGCGGCTGACCAGTATGTGGTCGATCAGCTCAGGGCGGCCGGCGTGCACTCGGGAGAATCGTTGCTTCTCGTCGATGAGAGGGGCGATGTTCCACAGGCGGGACGCGTCGCCCTTGTCGGGGCGTTCGAAGCCGGGGGTCTTGATCTCGGAACCCGGCGGGCCCTGGAGGATCTGGGTCGTGGCGGCGGCGACCTCGTCGTTCAGGTCGCCGACGACGGCCACGTTCCGCTCCCTGCCCTTGCCGTCGAGGAACTCGTCGGCGAGCGCGCGCAGCGTCGTGGCCTCGGCTGCCCGCCGGTAGAGGGCGTACGCGCCATAGCGCGCCCGCTCGCCCTCGTCCCGCGGCTGGAACCGTCCGCCCGGATACGTCAGCAGCTTCGACTTCAAGTGGCACACCGCCACCGTCAGGGTCATCGCCCCCATGGCGATCTCCACCGCCAGGAAACCGCGGCCCGTACGGTCCACCGGTTCACCGTCGTCGTCACCCTGCACGGGTCGCATCGGAGTGGGGAAGGCATTCGTGTCGGCCCGTACCCGCAGTGCGGGGCGGCTGAGGAAGCCGACCCTGATGCCGCGGCCGTCCGGGTGCTCCGAGAGCGCGATGTGCCAGTCGCCCTCCAGCATGTCGGCCAGATCCCGCAGCGCCGCCGGGTCGCCGACCTCCTGCACACCGAGCAGTGTGGGGTCCAGGTCCGTGATCACCGAGGACAGAGCGGTGAGCTTCGCCTTGTACGCGGCCTCGTTCCTCGGTCCGAACCGGCCGCCGGGCCGATACAGGTTCTCCAGATTCCAGGTGCCGAGAAGCATGCCGGGCTCCTTCCGGGGAGCACTGCCGGTCGAGACGTGACGTGGAACGGTGACGGGCTTCGGTGACGCCAGAGTGCGCGCCGAACCCTTGCGGCGACAGGGCGAGGACCGGATGCACGGTTCACGTCACCCGGTCGTACGACCCCGTCGTACCGTGGCGTGATGACATCGCCCGACGCGGAGAACGCCGACGATCTCATCATCACCGGATGCACCGCCCTCGTGCACGACGATCATGAACAGATCGCCTTCGTCGAGGACGCCACCATCGTCGTACGGGACGGACTCATCGAGACCGTGACGACCGACGACTTGGCTGACATCCCCGCGGCCGAACGCATCGACGCGCGCGGCCAGATCGCGATGCCCGGCCTGGTCAACTGCCATACGCACGCACCGATGGTCGCGCTGCGCGGCATCGCCGAGGACCTGCCCCTCGAGGAGTGGTTCAACGACGTCATCTGGCCCATCGAGTCCAACCTCACCGACAAGGACGTGGAGTTGGGCGCCCGGCTCGCCTGCGCCGAGATGATCCGGGGCGGTGTCACCTGCTTCGCGGACCACTACTTCTCCATGGACACCGTCGCCGCCGTGGTGGCCGACTGCGGGATGCGCGCCAACCTCGGAGAGGCCTACTTCTCCTCGCAGGGCGCCGAAGGGCGCGAGCGGTCACTGGACTTCGCGCTACGACAGCGAGGCGGAGCCGACGGCCGCATCACCACCTCGCTCGCCCCGCACGCCCCGTACACCGTGGACGACGCCGACCTCGCCGCCACTGCTCGACTCGCCCGCGAGCACGGCCTGTTGGTGCACATCCATGCCGCCGAGAACCGCGACCAGACCGACACCAGCCTGGCCCGGCACGGCCGCACGCCGATCGAGATCCTTCAGGGCGCCGGGCTCCTCGACGTCGACCTGCTCATCGCCCACGGCACGGGCATCGTGGAGCGCGACCTGTCCGTCCTCGCCGGCGCCACGGGACGCGTGGCCGTTGCCAGCGCACCGCGCGGCTACCTCAAGTTCGCCTGGCCCACCACGACGCCGGTACGCGCCCTGCGGGAACTCGGCATCCCCGTCGGGCTCGGCACGGACGGGGCTGCCTCGAACGGTTCCCTGGACGTGTGGGACGCCATGGCACTCACGGCGCTGGTGCAGAAGTTCACGGAGGGGGACCCGCGGTGGCTCACCTCTCGGCAGGCCCTGCATCACGCGACACTGCAGAGTGCGCGGGCGGTCGGCCTCGGGGAGTCCACCGGCAGCCTCGCCCCAGGGCGAAAGGCCGACATCATCCTCGTCGACGTCTCCGGGCCGCACACCCAGCCCGTGCACGACCTCGCCGCCACCCTTGTGCACAGCGCGCGCTCCAGTGACGTACGGACGACGATCGTCGACGGGCGGGTCCTGATGCGGGACCGCGAGCTGCTGACGCTCGATGTGCCGGGGATCGTGGGTGAGCTGGGGGAACGGATGCCGTCGCTGATCGACCGAAGCCATGGCAGGAAGATCCAGGAGTACGACGCGTGAGGGCGGCGGGCGGCGGCGCGGGCGGGGACCACGGGGCGGGTGTGGAAAGGGTCCGATATCACTACGAGTACGAAGACTGACACGAAACGTCACGAAAGCTGAGAGATCACTCACACTGAGGCAGTAACCGAGTGTCAGCTACGTCTCAGTACGGTCACTCTGCGATCCGTTTCCCCCATGGTTGGCGTTTAACTCTAGGAGAACAGCGCTTCTACGGGAGCAGCGCTACATGGAGGTGCAAGGTGAACGGGCGAACGGTGCTTGGTCGCTTTCCGGCTGGTGGGCCGCGGGGTTCTTGGCCGGCGGAGGAGTTCGCGCAGGCTTGCCGCCTGGAGGGGCAGCAGGCTGAGGTGGTTATGGACCTGACCTCCGATGCCTTCCTGGTGGTCGTGATGGACCGCGCCGAGTGAGTGGGCGGGAGTCTTTTCCCCAGTCCCGCCCCTCCCCGAAACTGGGGGCTGCGCCCCCAGGCCCCCTGGAGGGGTTGTGGGGCGGCTGCGGCTTCCGTTGTGGCTTGTCGCGCCCACGCGGCGGAGCCGCAAATTGATACAGCCCCGGGCCCCTGAAGGGCGGACCTGGTCCGGCGGTTATCCGCCGGGCCATGATCAGGCTCGGACCACCCTCGACCACACCGGCGTCGTCCCCGTGACCCGGCACAGCGCCAGGTACAGCGGGATCGGCGGCGTGTACGGAAGCTTGCCGTCCGGCTTGTGGATCAGGTCCGGGAGGGGGAGCGCGGGCGTGCCCGGGATTACCGCTCCCGTCGCGTAGTGCGCGGGTGAAGGCCACTCCAGGGAGACGTCGGAGTCGGCCGGGAGCAGCCACCACCACTGGGAAGCGTCGGCGTATACGCAGCCGACGCGAGGTAACCGGGACATCAGTGGGGGGCCGAATCGCGCGGGCATCGCCACCGCGTCGCAGCCGAGTGGCGCCTGCATACCCTCCGGAACGGTGAGGCGTCGCAGCGCCCCCGCCCCGGACGGCGCCCGTAGCGAATGACGCAGACGAACCAGTGTGTCCAGGTGAAGCACCCTAGGCACCCCGGCCGACGTAGCCCTCACACCCATTCAGCCCCGTCCGTTCTCAAGTTTTCGAACGTCTGCGAAACGATTCAGAACCAGTGCCCTGCCGAAGGGCCGTCCGCCCCGGTCAAGGCGGAGCCGGTTCGCGAGGAGCCGGCTGGGGCCGGCCGGCTCCTCGCACTCCAGCCCAGGTCCGACCGCGGCTCGGCGCCGTTGTTCGCCGAGCGCGGCAGGTCCGCCCAGACCAGCAGTCCGGGTCCGGAATCCTGGGCGCCCCAGGCACTGCACACCGCAGCGACGAGAAGCAGTCCCCTCCCGTGCTCCTCCTCGGGGCGCTGCGGCGAAGGGTGGGGCTCACCCGTCGCGCACCCCTCGTCGCGTACGGCTATTCGCAACCGGTCGTCGCCGTCGTGCAGTTCGCACACCACCTGGCGGCTCGCCGTGTGCACGACCGCGTTGGTGACCAGCTCGGAGACGACCAACTCCGCCATGTCGCAGGTGTCCTCGCAGACGGCCCACCCCGAAAGCCGGGTGCGCGTAAGGCGCCTGGCCTGCGAGGCGGAACCTGGATGCGCGGCCAGTTCGAAACGGAACCGGCGCTCGGCAGCCGCATCGGCGGCGCCGAGACCGAACCGGCTCCCGGCGGCGTCTGAGGCGTCTGCTCTTAACGACGAAGGCGGAGTCACGCTTGCCACTATCTCCCCGCCGTGAACACTTGGCAAGAGTCACTCTGAAAATTGCAGAGTGCAGTGTTCCGTGCGGAGGGGGCCATGGCACACTGCATCGCAACAGCACGTGACGCGGCGTCTGTTGGGTACTCGCCGGGTATCCACCGGGCGCCGCCCGGGCTGTTCAGGACTATGTGGAGGTGGACGTGAGTGAGCCGCGGTCCGCGCCGACGGTCGGGCAGGTCGTCCTCGGACGGCGCCTGCTGGACCTGCGGGAGCGCGCGGGGCTCAAGCGCGAGGAGGCCGGACGCATACTGCGCGTCACGGCCGCCACCGTCCGCCGCATGGAGATGGCCGAGGTCGCCCTCAAGATCCCGTACCTTCAGCTCCTGTTGAAGGCGTACGGCGTCTCCGACGAAGAGGCCGACGCCTTCGTCACGCTCGCCGAGGAGGCCAATCAGCCGGGCTGGTGGCAGCGGTTCCACGACATCCTGCCGGGCTGGTTCTCGATGTACGTCAGCCTGGAGGGCGCGGCCGGCCTCATCCGCAGTTACGAACCCCACTTCGTGCCCGGACTGATGCAGACCGAGGAGTACGCCTATGGCGTCATGGAATCCGGCGCCATCGGCCAGACGAGACCCGAGGACATAGAGCGACATGTGGCGCTGCGCATGCAACGCCAGGAGCTGCTCACGCGTGAGGACGCGCCGCGCTTCTGGGTCGTGATGGACGAGACGGCCCTGCGCCGGCCCGTCGGCGGCCCCGAAGTGATGCGCGCCCAGATCGACAAGCTGCTCGAGGTCACGAAACTTCCGAACGTGACGCTGCAGATCGCCCCGTTCTCCTCGGGGCCGCACGCGGGCACGTACGGGCCCTTCGTGCTCTTCCGATTCGCCGTGCCCGAACTGCCGGACATGGTCTACAGCGAGTACTTGACCGGCGCGGTCTACCTGGACGCGCGTGCCGAGGTGGCCACTCATCTCGAGGTCATGGACCGCATGGCGGCGCAGGCCGCCACAGCACATCGCACGAACGAGATCCTGTTGGATCTCCGCAAGGAGCTGTGAATGAATCGCATCAAGTCCCGGGTTCGCAACGGGCGCATCTACAACGGCATGCCCGCACGGGAGTTGGGCAGCGAAGGCTGGCACAAGCCCTGGAGCGGGGGCAACGGCGGCAACTGCCTGGAGGCGATGAAGCTCGCCGACGGCCGCATCGCGGTCCGTCAGTCGGCGGATCCGGACGGACCCGCCCTCATCTACACCCCCGGTGAGATGACGGCGTTCATTCAGGGTGCCAAGGCGGGGGAGGCGGACTTCCTGCTGTCCTGAGGCCCTTGTTCACCAACTCCGTTGTTCTTGTCCATTATTCGTTTATTCGTTGCCCTTTGTGACTCCTGTCAAGGTGTAGAACTGCTCGATCGAAGGCGGCCCGACCGAGAGGGTGCGGCGGGCCGCCGCACAGCGGTGGCCCGGGTTGTCGCCGACGAGGTCCTTCGGCCACTTACCCGGGCGGCAGCGCCGCGCACAGCGCCTCCAGCGCCGCCCCGTACGCATGCTCCGGAGGCGTGGCATAGCCGACGACCAGCCCATCCGGTCCAACCGGCGCCGAGATGACTGCCTCCGGGTGCCGGAATTCGGCGAGCCCGTCCAGGGCCAGTCCCTGCCAGCGGGCGGCTCTGACGGCGGCCTGCTCGCTTCCGGGCGGCAGCCGTAGCACCGCGTGGAGCCCGGCCGCGATCCCGGTGACCTCGATGTGCGGTGCGTGGGCGGCGAGCGCGACGACGAGACGGTCCCGTCGCGTCCGGTACCGCTGCCGCATGCGCCGCACATGACGGTCGTACGCCCCGGAGCCGATGAAGTCCGCGAGCGTCAGCTGGTCGAGGACGCTCACCCACGCCTCACGCTCGCCCTTCGCCTCCAGTACGGAATCGACGTATCGCTCCGGAAGGACCATCCAGCCCAGCCGCAGCGCGGGCGACAGGCTCTTGCTGACCGAGCCGATGTGGATGACCCGCTCCGGGTCCAGACCCTGAACGGCGCCCACGGGCTTGCGGTCGTAGCGGAACTCCCCGTCGTAGTCGTCCTCCAGAATCACCCCGCCACGCGCGCGTGCCCAGTCGATCACGGCGGCGCGGCGCGAGGGATGAAGGGGCCCACCGGTCGGGAACTGGTGTGCCGGCGTGAGCAGTACAGCCCGCTCCTTGCCCAACTCCTCGACTTGGGCGCCGTCTTTGTCGAGGGGCAGCGGGAGCGTCCGTACGCCTGCCGCTCCCAGCAACTCGCGGTGGAAGGGCAGCCCGTACGCCTCAACGGCCAGCGGGCCCTGGAGCACCTCGCCTCCGGAGCCGCCGAAGAGGAGCCGCAGCGCGTGTGCGAAACCGGAGCAGATCACAATGCGGCCCGGCTCGGTGCGTACGCCACGCGCGCGTGCCAGGTACTCCGTGAGCGCCTCCCGCAGTTCGCGACGGCCGGCGGGGTCTCCCGGCCCGAACGCCTCGTTGGGCGCCTGCTGCAAAGCCCGCCGGTACGAGGTGAGCCAGGCCGTGCGCGGGAACGCCGACACGTCCGGAGTGCCCTGCCGCAGATCATGTCGTGGTCCACGCGCGCGTGGAGGTGCCTTTTTGGGCACGCGCGTGTCGGCGCCCAACGGTTCGGCACGCTCGGCGACTTGGGTTCCCGAGCCTTGGCGCGCGGTCAGCCAGCCCTCGGCGACGAGTTCGGCGTACGCGTCGGCGACCGTGTTGCGGGCCACGCCGAGATCGGCGGCCAGCGAGCGGTACGGGGGGAGGCGGGTGCCCGGGGCGAGACGGCCGCTCCGTACGGCCTCGCGCAGGGCGCGGATGAGGGCGGCGCGACGACCTCCCTGGACCGACAGTTCCAGTTCCAGATGCAGGTCGGCGCCGATGCGCTCCGCCAAATTGACCCACGATTCCGCCATGAAAATGAACCCTACAGAGGGTCTTTCAGAGCCGTAGTTTCGTGGTCATGACGACGAACACGACGAACACGATGAACACCACGAAGGCGGCGAACGGGGCCGCGGTGGCCGAGAAGGTTCGCCTCGACTTCGCGAAGTCCGCCCGGAAGGCTTTCCGGGCCCTCATCGGCTTCGACGCCGCAGCCCGCGAGGGGCTCGACCCGGCCCTCGTCGAGCTGATCCAGATCCGCGCCTCGCACCTCAACCACTGCGCGTACTGCCTCCACATGCACACCAACGACGCGCGCAAGGCGGGCGAGAGCGAGGACCGGCTGCACATGGTCGCGGTGTGGCGCGAGGCCCGCCACTTCTTCACGGAGCGGGAGCAGGCGGCGCTCGCGCTGACGGAGGCGGTGACGCTGGTGGCCGACCGCGGTGTACCGGACGACGTCTACGTGCGGGCCGCCGCCCAGTTCGACGAGCAGGAACTCGCCCAGGTCCTGGCACTGATCTTCGCGATCAACACCTGGAACCGGATCGCCCTGTCGACGGCAAAGGTGGCGGGCACGGACGAACGCTGACACTGATGTCCCTGGTGTCTCACACCGTCATCGGCCGGTCGTACGGCCCTATCGGCGCCGGAAGCTGTGAACTCCCCGTCAGTTGACGGTCGACCGCCGCCGCCACCGCGCGGCCCTCGGCAATGGCCCACACGATCAGGGACTGGCCGCGCGCGGCGTCCCCGGCGGCGTACACGCCGGGGACGTTGGTCGCGAAGTCGGCGTCGCGGGCGATCGTGCCACGGGGGTCGAGGCGGAGGCCGAGCTGGTCGACCAGGCCGTCGGAGCGGTCGGGGCCCGAGAAACCGAGGGCGAGGAGGACGAGGTCGGCGGGGAGTCGGCGTCCGGTGCCGGGGATGGGCCGGCGCTCGGCGTCGACCTCGACCAGGTGCAGCGCGCGTACATGCCCGTTCGCATCGCCGGTGAAGCGGAGCGTGGACGCCGCGAAGAGCCGCGCGTCGGCCTCCGCCGAGGGCGCCGTCCGCAGCTCGCGGGCCTCCTCATGCGCGGCCGACAGCCGGTAGATCTTCGGGTACGTCGGCCATGGCTCGGTGTCCTCGTCGCGTTCCGTGCCCGGCTGCGTATAGATGTCGAGCTGGGTCACGGACGCGGCGCCCTCGCGTATCGCCGTGCCCAGGCAGTCGGCCCCCGTGTCGCCGCCGCCGACGATCACGACATGCTTGCCGGCCGCGGACAGAGGGGAGGCCTCCATGTCCCCCTCGCGCACCCGGTTGGCCAACGGCAGATACTCCATCGCCTGGTGTATCCCATCCAACTCGCGCCCTGGCACGGGGAGTTCACGCCAGGCCGTGGCGCCCACGGTGAGCACGACGGCGTCGTAACGGGTCCGTAGCCCGGCGGCATCGATGTCCCGGCCCACGGCGGTCGACGTCCGGAACTTGGTTCCCTCCGCCCGCATCTGCTCGAGCCGCCGCTCCAGATGACGCTTCTCCATCTTGAACTCGGGTATCCCGTACCGCATCAGCCCGCCGAGCCGGTCGTCCCGCTCGTACACGGCGACGGTGTGCCCGGCCCGCGTCAACTGCTGCGCCGCGGCAAGGCCGGCAGGTCCCGAGCCGATCACCGCGACCGTACGCCCCGAGAGCCGGTCCGGCGGTCGCGGTGGCGCGAAGCCCTCCTCCCAGGCCCGGTCCGCGATCGCGACCTCGACGTTCTTGATGGTGACCGCGGGCTGGTTGATCGCCAGCACACAGCCCGCCTCGCAGGGCGCGGGGCACAACCGCCCGGTGAACTCGGGGAAGTTGTTCGTGGCGTGCAGGCGATCGCTCGCCGCGCGCCAGTCGTCGCGCGAGACCAGGTCGTTCCAGTCGGGGATCAGATTGCCGAGCGGACAGGCCTCGTGGCAGAAGGGGATACCGCAGTCCATGCAGCGGTCGGCCTGCGTGCGGATGATGGGCAGCAGCGCGCCGGGGACGTACACCTCGTCCCAGTCACGGACCCGCTCCTCGATGGGGCGGCGCGGCCAGTCCTCGCGGGAGGCGTTGAGGAAACCCTTGGGATCGGCCATGGCCGTCTTCCCTTACATACGCGAACGGGGCCCGTACGGCATCAGGCCTCCGGGCCGGGGCGGCGGGCCGGGTCCGGAGAGCCGGAGTGCGCAGGGCCTTGCGGCAGACTCTTTCCGCCACGATACGTCGCCCGCGGCGCGTACGCCTCAGTGCGTGCGCCGGCGCATGCGCCTCTGCCTCAGCGCCTCAGGCGAGTGCCAGCACGTACGAGATCGCCGCGGCGGCGGCCGCGATCATGCGGACGTGGTTCCACATCGTCCACTCGCTCACATACGAGCGCCAGTACGCGGCAGCCTCCCGGGTGCCGGGATCCATCGTGGCCAGCTTCTCGTTGCGCGGGACGTTCGCGACCATCGTGACCCCGAAGCAGCCGAACAGATACAGCGCGCTGCCGAGCAGCAACTCCACCGTGCCCTCGTCGGGCCACAGCACGAACGTGACCACCGCGAGCACCGCGCACAGTACGGCCGACCCTACGAACACCGCCATGAAGGCCGGCGTCAACGCCGTCACATTGATCGACTTCATCGCGGCCACGCCCTGCGCCGGCGGCAGCGCGGCAAGCCCCCTCATCACAAACGTCGAGAACGCGCAGAAGACTCCGGCCACCAGCCCCGTGCCGAGCACACCCAGCACCGTCAGCACGAAGTACGGTCCATCGATCATGACAACTCCCGCATGTTGAAAGATCCTGCCTGCCACTCCCTGTCACCACAAGTGAAGTCCGGTACGACCAGGGTCACCATCGCCGAGGGACTCGGGGGCATAAGCGAAGCGCTCGACTTGGGGCACGGGATTGCGCCCCGGAGGGGCGCGGGGAACTGCGTGACAAGCCACGACGAACCCGCACCCGAATACGACCCTGCTCCTTTTTGTGGGGGCGTGGAGGCGTGGAGGCGCGACCCTCAGTTTCGGGAAGGGGCGGGCTTGGGGAAAGAAAGCCTCACGCGCACGCCATCATGGCCCTGTGCGACTCCAAGCGATCACATGGGAACGGCTCGGCGACCTCCTCGCCGAGCGGTTGCTCGACCTGAAGCCCGACGACGGCAGCTCCTGGCCGCGCATCGCCTTCGACGGAGCCCCGGCCGCCCACCCCGGCGATCTCGCCGAACGCGTGGCCGAAGCCCTGCGCCTGCGCGGCCGGCCCGCCCTCGTCGTCGCCACGGAGGGCTTCCTGCGCCCAGCCTCGCTCCGGTTCGAGCACGGCCACCGGGACGTCGATGCGTACTACGACGGCTGGTTCGACACGGGCGCCCTGTGGCGCGAGGTCTTCGGCCCGCTGGACCCTGGCGGTGACGGCCGCGTCCTGCCCGACCTCTGGGACCCGGTCGCCGACCGCGCCACCCGCAGCCCCCACGTCCAACTCCCGCCCGGCGCCCTACTGTTGCTGCACGGCCCGCTGCTGCTGCGGCACTGGTTCCCGTTCGATTTCACCGTCCACATACGCCTCTCTCCGAGCGCCCTGCGCCGACGCACCCCCGAAAGCGAGCACTGGATGCTTCCCGCGTACGAGCGCTACGAGAGCGAGGTGGCTCCGGGCGACACAGCCGACGTCCTGGTGCGCGCGGACGACCCGCGGCACCCGGCATGGAACGGCTGACCTCGGCGAGTGGCTCTGGAGAACCTCGTTATCGACCCTCGGCCGAGAAGGACGACGAGGTCCGGGTGATCATCCGAGTTGTCCCGGAGCGGGTCGTGACCTTCTCGGCTTGACGCCGACCGGACGTCGGCCGGGCCGCCGGGATCCGGGCGCGTGCGGGTGCGTATCGCCTCCTGCCCGGCGAGAATGTAGGGCGCCGGGACTAGCGGTGCGTCCCCGCGCCGCGCCGGCCCGCCGGCATCGGGAGGTACTTCATGACCACTGCCGGAGACATCATGCACCGCGGCGCCCAGTGGATCCCCGCCCACGAGACCCTGGACCGCGCCGCCCAGCTGATGCGCGAGCTCAACGTGGGCGCGCTGCCCATCAGCGACGAGAACGAACGGCTTTGTGGCATCCTCACGGACCGCGACATCGTGGTCGGCTGCGTGGCCATGGGCCACGACCCGGCACGCGTCACCGCGGGCGAGATGGCCCAGGGCACACCGCGCTGGATCGACGCGAACGCCGATGTCAGCGAAGTGCTGGGCGAAATGCAAGGGCACCAGATCCGCCGCCTTCCTGTCATCGAGAACAAGCGTCTGGTCGGAATGATCAGCGAGGCCGATCTGGCCGCACATCTGACGGACGAACAGCTCGCGCACTGGGCCGAGAGCGTCTACGCGAGGACCGCCACCCGCTGACGCCGAGTTCCCGCCGCCACCGGGAACCCGCTCTCGTCCGGCCGGCCGTGCCGGACGAGGAGCGTCAGGGCCGGTCTCACAGCCAGCCGTTGCGCTTGAACCCCCGGTACAGAACGAAGCACGCAGTGGCGATCACACCGAGTGTCAAGGGGTAACCCAACCTCCAGTGCAGCTCCGGCATGCGCTTGAAGTTCATGCCGTACACACCGCAGACCATCGTCGGCACGGCGATCAGCGCCGCCCATGCCGTGATCTTCCGCATGTCCTCGTTCTGCGCGACGCTGACCTGCGCGAGGTGCGCCTGCAGAATCGAGTTGAGCAGCTCGTCGAACGCGGCTATCTGCTCGGTCGCCCTCAGCAGATGGTCGGAGACGTCCCGGAAGTACGCCTGTATCTCCGGATCGACCACCCGTATCGGCCGGGTGGCGAGATCCATGAGCGGGTGGCTCAGGGGCGCCACTGCCCGCTTCAGCTCGAGGAGTTCACGCTTGAGCTGGTAGATGCGCCCGGGGTCCGCCCGCGCGCCGTTCTCCGCGAACACATCCGTCTCGACCTGGTCGATGTCCGCCTGCACCGAGTCGGTGACGTTCAAATAGTCGTCGACCACATGGTCCGCGATCGCGTGCAGCACCGCGGCCGGTCCCTTGGCGAGCTGCTGGGGATCGGCCTCCAGCTCCTCGCGGAGCGGGCCCAGCGAACCATGCCTGCCGTGCCGCACAGTGATCACGAAGTGGTGACCGACGAACACCATGATCTCGCCGGTGTTCACCACCTCGCTGGTCGCGGTCAGTTCGGTGTGATCGACGTAGCAGACCGTCTTGAGTACCGCGAACAGCGTCTCGCCGTACCGCTCCAGCTTCGGGCGCTGATGCGCGTCCACCGCGTCCTCGACCGCCAGTGGATGCAGATCGAAGAGCTCGGCGATGCCGGCGAATTCCAGTTCCGTCGGCTCGTGCAGCCCGAGCCAGACGAAACCGTCGTCGGCCTTGCTGACCTGCTCCACCGTCTCGACGAGATCGCGACCCCCGGGCACTCTCGTCCCGTTCTCGTACGCCACGCAGTTCACCACCGCGGAGCCCAGTGGAGACCGGGCCGGGTGACTCAGGTCCACACGGGGACGCCGCCGTGCCAACCGCGCCACCTTGCGAAGGCCGCCGACCCTGTCCAGGCCTGTGACCTTCCGCAGATTCCCTGCCATCGACATCTGGAATCTCCCCGTGGATCTCTTCGCGCCGCACTCTGCGCCTGCCGCGGCCAGTCTGCCAGGCCGCTTCGACGGCGGGGAAAGCCTGTGAGAACGGAGCATTCCGTTCCGGTTGCCCTGGCACGTGCTCCGGTAGTCCTGATATGTGACCGACGGGAGCGTCACCCGTCACGGATAAGCAGGACAACTGGGATGATTCCCTCATGACGCGAACCGACGGGTATCTTCTCGACAATCGGCAGACCGAGGCGGGGCAGCGCTTCGACGCCCTCGCCACCCTCTTCGACCCCACGACGTTCCGCCACATCGAGCAGTTCGGCATCGGATCCGGCTGGCGCTGCTGGGAGGTCGGCGCGGGCGGCACATCCGTGGTGGCCTGGCTGGCCAAGAAGGTCGGCCCCACCGGACGGGTCGTCGCGACCGACATCGACACCTCGTGGGCGGCCTCGGCCACCCGGGCGCCGGTCGAGGTGCGAGTGCACGACGTGGGCGTGGACGAGCCGCCGGGCGAGGGCTTCGACCTCGTGCACGCCCGGCTCGTCCTGTCCCATGTGCCGCACAGGGAACGGGCGTTGCGGTCGATGATCAGAGCCCTGCGGCCCGGCGGACGGCTTCTGGTCGAGGACGCCGACCCCTCACTGCAACCGCTGCTCTGGCCCGACGAGCGCGGCACCGAGCAGCAGCTGGCCAACCGGCTGCGCCACGCCTTCCGCCAGTTGCTCGCCGAACGCGGCGCCGATCTCGCGTACGGCCGTCGGCTTCCGCGGCTGCTCCGCGAGGCCGGGCTGCGACAGGTGGAGGCGGACGCGTACTTCCCGATCACCTCGCCCGCCTGCGCCGCCCTGGAATCCGCGACGGTCCGCCAGGTCCGCGACCAACTCGTCGCGGCGGGCCAAGTCACTGCCCAGGACATCGACCGCCACCTGGCGAACGTGGCGGCAGGTGCCATGGACCTGGCCACGGCACCGCTCATCTCGGCGTGGGGGCGCAAGGGGTAACCCCGGAGCGGGAGTTGGCGGGGGAGTGGTGGTCATGTGCCCCTCTCCGGCCCTTCACGTGCTCCTCCGAGGCCTCCCGCCCACCTGCTCCACCGCGAGCGCCCCCGCTCGACCCCCCTGTGCCGCCGCTTCCCCGGGTCGGCTGCCCGAGAGCAGGGCGGCCAGGAAGGCGCCGGTGAACGCGTCCCCGGCTCCCGTCGTGTCCACGGGAGCCGCGGGCGTCGCCGGGACGAGATCCCGTACGGTGCCCGACTCGGCCACCAGAGCCCCGGCGCCGCCTTGCTTGACCACCACCAGCGGAACGTGGCGGCTCAACTTGGCCGCCGCTTCCGCCGGATCGGGCAGCCCGGTGAGCAGGCAGGCCTCGTCCCGGCTCGGCAGCAGCACGTCGATCCCCTCGGCGAGCGCGAGGAACCGGTCCACGCCCAGCTTCGTGAGGAACCCCGCCGACGCGGGATCCACACTCACCGGCACGCCACGCGCGCGTGCCGATTTCAGAGCCACCGCCACCAGCGCCCGGCACGACTCGGAGAAGAACAGGTAGCCCGACAGGTGCAGCCACGCGACGCCCTCGAGCAGCGACGGCGACCAGTCGTCGGGGTCGAGCCGCAGGGAGGCGCCGCTGTCCGTGAGGAACGTACGCTCCGCCGAAGCACTCGTGTCCACCAGGCAGATCACCGTCCCCGTCGGCGCCACGGGATCGACGACAAGGCGGGGACGCACCCCTGAGGCGGTCAGCTCCCTCTCGTGCCACGCGGCGGCGTCGGCGCCCACCCGGCCCAGGAGCCGCACCTCCGCACAGCCCCAATGGGCCGCCCAGCATGCGACGTTGGCGCCCGCGCCCCCCGGCACGGTCCGGACGGCGGCGGCCGTATCGGTGCCGGAGGCGAGCGGTCCGCGGTACTGGGCGACGACGTCCGTGACGACATCGCCGACGACAAGAAGGGCTCCGTCACGATGTTGACGACGATACGGGCTCGTCGCGTCCCAGACCGGCTCCCTCATGCTCCCGTCGGCCCCGACCACGATTTCGCCCGCCCCGGTCACGCCCCGGCCCAGGCCGCCGCGATCCGCCCCGCAAGCCGTACGTTGCCGCGCACGGCCGCCAGATTGGCGCTCAGCGACGCCCCGTCCGTGTGCCGGACCAGATAGTCGAGCAAGAACGGCGTGACCGCCTGGCCTGTCACGCCCTCCGCCTCGCACGCCTGCAGCGCCTCGGCCAGCACGCGCGCGTGGAGTCCGGGATCGAGCTGCTCCGCCTCGGGCACGGGATTCGCGACGATCAGGGCCGACTCGGGCCCGTCGAGCGCGTCCTGAGCGCGCATGACGGCCGCGACCTCGTCGGGTGACTGCAGCGTCCAGTCCACCGGATGCCCCGAGTCGGACAGATAGAAGCCGGGAAAGCGCCCTGTTGCGTACCCGGCGACCGCGACGCCCAGTGTCTCCAGACGCTGCAGGGTCGCCGGCACGTCCAGGATGGACTTCACGCCCGCGCACACCACCGTGATCCGGGTACGCGCAAGGAGCCCCAGGTCGGCGGACTCATCCTGCGTGACCGTCCACTCCCGGTGCACGCCACCGAGGCCTCCCGTCGCGAACACGCGGACGCCTGCCCGCGCGGCCAGCAGCGCCGTCGCGGACACCGTGGTCGCCCCGCTCGCTCCCCTGGCGATGGCGAGCGGCAGATCGCGATGGCCGAGTTTGCGGATGCCGTCCTCGTTCGCAACCCGCTCCAGCTGCTCCTTGTCGAGACCCACCTGGGGCTGCCCGTCCAGGACGGCGATCGTCGCGGGAACGCCCCCCTCCTGGCGTACGGCCTCCTCCAGTTCCAGCGCCACCTGGAGGTTGCGTGGGCGCGGCAGCCCATGGGCGATGATCGTGGACTCCAGGGCCACCACCGGCCGGTGCGCGGCGAGCGCCTCCCGTACCTCTTCGGACACCAGCACGCGCGTGCCTCCTGTCTGTCGGCTCTCCCCATCATCCCTGGCGGGCGGCCCGTCCCTCCAAACCCTTGCGGCGGCCGGAAGGGGGCAGCAGCCTGGGAGCATGACGGACAACTCGATACGTCTCGACCACGTCGTCCTATGGGTGCGCGACCCCGTCGCCTCGGCCGACTTCTATGAGAAGACGCTCGGCATGGAGCCCCTCAGGGTCACCGAATTCGCCGCGGGGACGGTGTCGTTCCCCTCTGTACGCCTCAATGAGGAAACCATCTTCGATCTCGCGCCCCTGCCGCTGGCCGCACGGATGAACGCGGTCCCCGGGGCCGTGGAAAGCGCCGGCCACCCGGTCCACCACGTATGCCTGTCCCTCCCCGGTGAGGACTTCGACGCGCTCCGTGCTCGTCTCGAGGAGCGGGCCGTCCCTGTCTCGGACTTCTCGTACGACGCGTTCGGCGCGCGCGGAATGGCCAAGCGCAGCTTCTACTTCCGTGACCCGGACGGGAACGTCTTCGAGGCACGGCACTACGAGTAGTGCTCAGGTTCACGAGTACCTACCGGGCAGGGAAAGGGGTGCCCACGCGGGCGTGGACACCCCTTTTTGAACGTCGTACGAGTGGGGACCTCAGACCGGCTGTACGGCGTCCAGTGCTCCATGCGGATTCAGGACGTACTTGCAGCTGGCGCCCTGATCGAACTCGGCGTAGCCGCGCGGCGCGTCCTCCAGGCTGATCACCGTCGCGTTGACGGCCTTGGCGATGTGCACCCGCTCATGCAGGATCGCCCTCATCAGCCCGCGGTGGTACTGCATCACCGGGCACTGCCCTGTGGTGAAGCGATGGCTCTTCGCCCACCCCAGGCCGAGGCGCACCTTCAGCGTCCCGGTCCGCGCGTCCTGGTCGACCCCGCCGGGGTCGTCTGTGACGTACAGGCCCGGGATGCCCAGCGCACCGCCCGCGCGCGTGATGCCCATCAGCGAGTTGAGGACCGTCGCGGGTGCCTCCGGGGCGCCCGGCCCGTGGGCCCGTGCCTCGAAGCCGACCGCGTCGACAGCCGCGTCCACCTCCGGCTCGCCCAGGATCTGGGCCACCTGCTCGCCCACGTCGCCCTGGCTGACATCGACCGTCTCGCAGCCGAAACTCCTGGCCTGCGCGAGGCGTTCGGCGTTCAGGTCGCCGACGATGACGACGGCGGCGCCGAGCAGCTGCGCCGACGCCGCGGAGGCGAGACCCACCGGCCCGGCCCCCGCGACGTACACCGTCGAGCCGACCTCGACACCCGCCGTGACGGCGCCGTGGAAGCCGGTCGGGAAGATGTCCGACAGCATGGTCAGGTCGAGAAGCTTCTCGCGCGCCTGGTCCCGGTCCGGGAACCGCAGCAGATTGAAGTCCGCGTACGGCACCATGGCGTACTCCGCCTGGCCGCCGACCCAACCGCCCATGTCGACATAGCCATAAGCTGCCCCGGGGCGGGCCGGGTTGACGTTCAGACAGATCCCGGTCATGCGCTCCTTGCAGTTGCGGCATCGCCCACAGGCGATGTTGAAAGGCACCGAGACGATGTCCCCGACCTCGACGAACTCGACGTCCGGGCCCCGCTCGATGACCTCCCCGGTGATCTCGTGCCCGAGGACGAGGCCCTCGGGCGCCGTGGTGCGGCCGCGCACCATGTGCTGGTCGCTGCCGCAGATGTTGCTGGCGAGCACTTTGAGGAGGACACCGTGCCGGCACTTGCGGCCGACGTTGTCGGGTGCCACTCCTGGCCCGTCCTGGAGCTCGAGCGTCGGGTAGTCGATGGTCCTGACTTCCACCGCGCCCGGTTTGAGGTACGCGACTGCCCTGTTTCCGCTCATGAGTGATCGCCGTCCCTTCGGCTCCGTGACTTCGGATGCCAGTGGCTGTGCGCAGGGCGGAGTCTGCTACCGCCACGGCAATCCGGCCACCCTCGGCGCGGCAGGCATGTTTGTACGGCAATGGGGCGGGACCGTACTGGACGGCTTACCGGTCGCCCAGGCGATCGGGATGCGGTGCCGTGGCACCGCGGGGGTCGCGGACACAGTCCGCTCAGCTGGCGGCGTCGCGAGGTGCTTCGGATTCGCGCTGTGCTTCGGATATCGCCGCGCCCGCCTTGCGCTTGCCCCGGGTGAACAGTGCCAGCGCGCCGAGCGGCAGCAGCAGGCAGGCGGCGATGAGGTTGAGCCAGCCGTAGCCCGCCTGCGCGACGATGAGGCCCGCTGCCGCGCCGCCGACGCCCGCCGAGGCGTTCATGGTCAGGTCGGACAGCCCCTGTGCGGCGGCGCGCGCCGGCTGGGGCACGGAGTCGGTGAGGAGCGCGGAGCCCGAAACGAGGCCGGCCGACCAGCCGAGACCCAGCAGAAAGAGCCCGGCGGCACTCTGCCAGTGACTGCCGCCCGCGGTGCCCGCGAGCAGCGCCGCGCAGGCCAGCAGCCCCACGGCGAGGCCTATCACCGAGAAGCGCCCGAACCGGTCCGACAACCGCCCCATGATCGGCGAGAACGCGTACATGCCCGCGATATGGCCGCTGATGACCAGTCCGATCAGATCGATGCTCGCGCCATGGTGATCGAGGTCGACCGGCGTCATCGACATGACCGAGACCATCGCCGTGTGCGAGACGGCCACCGTCACCAGGGCGAGGCGGGCGCGCGCAGAGGCCCGCACCGCGGCCAGCCCGGCTCGTATGGAGCGCGCCTCGGTGGACTGCTCCTCGACCGGTGCGAGCGCGCGGGCGGTGAGCAGAGGATCGGGCCGCAGCAGCACGGCGACCACGAGCGCCGAGAGGAGGAAGACCCCGGACGCCCACAGGAAGGGGCCCGCCGTCTCCGGTATGCCGAGCCCGGAGACGCTGCGCCCCGCGGGCGCCGCGATGTTGGGGCCGAGGACCGCACCGATGGTGGTGGCCCATACGACGTTCGAGATGGCCCGGGCCCGTCGCTGGGGCTCGGCGAGATCGGCGGCCGCGAAGCGTGCCTGCAGATTCGCCGAGGAGGCCGCACCGAACGCCGCCATGCCGAGCAACAGCAGCGGGAAGTTGCCCACGGCCGCTGCGATCACGCAGAGGCCCGCGCCCAAGGCACCGATGAGATAGGCCAGGACGAGCCCCGGGCGACGACCGCGCGCGGTCATCAGCGCGGCCAGCGGCATGGAGAGCACCGCCGTCCCCGTGACCGTCGCGGTGGGCGCGAGTCCCGCCAGCGACTCCGTGCCGCTGATGTCCTCGGCCAGTACGACAGCGAGCGCGATGCCCGTGGCGACGCCCAGCCCGCCCAGGATCTGACTGGCGATGAGTACAGCGGACGTACGGCGCTGCAGTGCCGGCAGGCCCTCCGCGTCGAAAGGCGCGGCGGTCTGCCGCTCGACGGCGCTCATGGTGAACCCGCCGTGCCGGACGCGTGCGCACGCGTGAAGGATGTGGTCACCGGCGCAGTCTCCCCCTCTTTTCCAGCCCGGTCTTCCGAACTCGGGACACTCTCAGAACAGCGGCTCCGGGAGCACCCCTTCCAGCGCCAGCAGCTTCCGCTTCGTCTCCAGGCCACCCCCGAAGCCGCCGATTCCGCCGTCACTCTCGACCACCCGGTGGCACGGCACGACGACCGGAAGCGGATTGGCGCCCATGGCCATGCCCACGGCCTGCGCCGCGCCCGGCTGACCCACGCGGCCGGCCAGGTCGCCGTACCCCACGACCTTCCCGTACGGAACGCCGGACGCCAGCTCGTGCAGCACCTGGCGGTTGAACCCGGAGATCAGGGACCAGTCCAGCGGCAGCTCGAAGTCGTGCCGGTCACCCGCGAAGTACGCCTGAACCTGGCGTATCGCCTCTGCCAGCAGCGGGGAGTCGGGTGCCTCGACGGGCTCGGCGCCGAGCCGGGACTCCAGCCGGTCCAGAGCCTTGTCGCGCACCGTGTTCGTGGCATGGAAGACGACGTTGACCAGGCCCTCGTCCGTCGCGGCCAGCAACAATGGACCGATGTCGCTGTCGACGACGGCCCACACCACCCGCTGCTCGTTCTGCCCATGGCTGTCCATGCGCTCCACCGTACGGCGCACCACTGACAACGCCGGTGGCGCGGACGCATGCGGCGTCCGCGCCACCGGTGAGCGCTCCGGTCGAGAGCCTCAGAGCTCGTTCAGCGAGGCCCGGACCACGTCGGGCTTGTTCGTGATGATGCCGTCCACACCGAAGTCCGCGACGCGTCGTGCGCCGTCGGCGGTGTCGACGGTCCATGTGAAGATCTCCAGCTGCTTGCCGTGCGGCCCCTTGAGCGCATGGATCGAGGAGACGTAGTCGGCCGAGATGGATGTGTGCGTCGAGTTGATCTGATCGGCGAACTTCGCGTACGCGGGCAACTCCGCGACCGCCGGCGTGCCCAGGAAGCCCGTTTTGATGTCGGGCCGCAACTCGTGCACGGTCCGTACGCTGTCCGCGCTGAAACTCTGGACGACCAGCCTGCTCCGTACGTGGTGCGGACCCAGCCAGCCCTCGTTGCTGAGGACCTTGAGGGTCTCCTTCTCGATACCCGGGTAGAGCTCGGGCTTCTTGATCTCCAGTACGAGCTTCTGGTGGTTGCGGGACACCCGGTTCATGTACTGCTTCAGCGTCGGCACCCGCGCGCCCGCATACTCGGGACCGAACCAACTGCCCGCGTCCAGGCGGGCGATCTCCGCCGCGGTGAAGTCCTTGACCTTCCACGGGGCCCGGTCGGGGAAGACCTCCTCGACGTTGGTCGTGCGTGTCAGGTTGTCGTCGTGGATCACCACCAGCTCGCCGTCCTTGGTGCGCTGGACGTCGTTCTCGACCCAGCGGAAACCCAGCTCCGCCGCCTTGTCGATGGCGGCCAGGGTGTTCTCGGGGGCGTAGGCGGCAGCACCGCGGTGGGCGACGACCAGCGGCTGATCGTCGCCCACCGCGGCATGAGCGGGGGAGAGGGGCAGAACAAGGGCGGCGGCTCCCAGGAGTGCTGTGGTCGTACCGGCGGCAGCGCGCGCATGCATGCGTACTCCTTGCGTCTGTGGTCACGGACCGCTCCAGAGTGACAGCAGAGTGTCAACAGGAGGGAGGTACAGGATGGCCACAGATTGAACGGAGTTGCCCGACGGCGATCACCAGTGCCGCACAACTGAGGCAAGGGCGTGTTTCTTTGCCGGAAAATCGTTCGAGCGCTCCGGTGAGAGTCATACTCTCTGCGTCAACCCTGGCCGCCATGGCGGTCCTGGGACAGGGGCATTGCACGAAATTCCGGGACGCAACAGGGCGGAAGGGCAACCGCGCATGCAGGGCACGGTCGACGGATTCAGCTACGGACTCGTCACGCCGCTGGTGGCGTACCTCATGGCCTGCCTCGGTGGTGCGCTGGGCCTGCGCTGCACCACCAGATCGATGCTGGTCGCCCACTCCTGGCGGCCCGGCTGGCTCGCGCTGGGATCCGCGGCGATCGGCTCCGGCATCTGGACCATGCACTTCATAGCGATGATGGGTTTCTCCGTCCAGCAGACCCCCATCCAGTACGACAAGCCGATCACGTTCGCGAGCCTCGGCGTCGCGATCCTCATGGTCGGCATAGGGATCTTCATCGTCGGCTACAAGGGGGCTTCCGGAACGGCCCTGTTCACCGGAGGCACCATCACCGGCCTGGGCATCGCTTCGATGCACTACCTGGGCATGGCCGGAATGCGGCTCAACGGAAAGCTCGAGTACAACACCTTCACCGTGGCCGCCTCAGTCGTCATAGCCGTCGCGGCCGCGACCGCGGCGCTGTGGGCGGCGGGCCAGGTCCGCGGCTTCCTGTGGAGCGTGGGCGCGAGCCTTGTCATGGGCCTCGCCGTCAGCGGCATGCACTACACGGGCATGGCCGCGCTCAACGTCCATCTGCACGGCACCACCAACGTCACCTCCGGTGACTCGCCCGCGGCCCTGCTGGCCCCCATGCTGATCGGCCCTCTCGCGTTCCTGTTCCTGGCCGGCGTCGTCGTGATGTTCGACCCGCTGATGGTCATGAGCAAGCCCGGCAGCCCCGCCCAGCAGAAGCCCGGCATCCCGGCCCACATGGTCCGCCACACCGGCCGCCGGCCCACGTCCCGCCCGCGCCGCCGCCCCGACCGCCCTGGCTCCCGGACCCCGCAGCGCTGGTGATCCGGCCCCGTTGAGTTCCTAACGGACGTCAAGTCCGTTGTGGTGCTCTCTGCTTGGTGTTCGTAGGGTTGTTGGCAGACGGGCCGGTTGCCGGAGCGCTGTGCGACTCCTTTCTGCGCCGGCTCGTCGTTGGGTCCTTGAGTTTCTGGGCTCGTCGACGGACCTGGACCTTGGCCCGGTCAGCCTTGTCGACCTTGTAGCGGGTGGTGCAGATGTGCCGTCCTTCCGCCTCGGTGATCTCGCGCCCGTCGGTGTCTCGGAGCTCGTAGCGGGTGCCGTTGCGCCGGCAGGCGGC